>NZ_JBEXLH010000042.1:0-78933 GCF_040609855.1 Nonomuraea sp. NPDC004580
GGTGGCGGCCGAGCGCGACGGCGACGCGGCGGCCGGGCTGGCGCTGCGCGTGTTCGCCCACCGGGTGGCCGGGGAGATCGCCGCGGCGGCGACCGCGCTGCCGCGGATCGACGCGCTGGTGTTCACCGGGGAGATCGGCTGGGACCAGCCGGAGGTGCGCGAGGCGGTCTGCCGCCGGCTGGGCGTCCTGGGCGTCGAGCCGCCGCCGCTGCGCGAGCGGAGCGACGACGGGCTTGTCAGCGCGTACGGGGCGAAGGTCCCGATCCTCGTGGTCCAGGTACGCGAGGAGCTGCAGCTCGCCCGCGAGTGCCTGAGTACGCTCGACGACCCTCCCGCGGACACGGCAGCCGGTTAGCCGGGTTGTCGGTGCCTGGTGGTTGGATCTCCTGTGTGGAGGCCAGCGTCGAGCAGCTCGTCTACGTCCGTGACGACGAATACACCGTCGCGCGCATGAGCGCCGACGGCGAGCCCGACTTCGTGGCCACCGGCCGGGCGCTGGCCGGAGTGCAGCCGGGCGAGACGCTGCGGCTGTTCGGCGAGTGGGGCAGGCACGCCCGCCACGGCCGGCGCTTCGCGGTCAGCGGCTGCGAGCGGATCACGCCGTCGTCGGTCCGCGCCATCCGCGCCTATCTCGGGTCGGGGCTGATCAGGGGCATCGGGCCGAAGCTGGCGTACGCGATCGTCGACCACTTCGGCGAGGCCACCCTCAAGGTCATCGACGGGGAGCCTGAGCGGCTCACCGAGGTCGTCAACATCGGGCCGCAGCGGCAGGGGCAGATCGTCCAGGCGTGGCAGGAGCAGAAGGCGATCGCCGCGCTCATGGTCACGCTGCAGGGTCTCGGGGTCAGCCCGCTGCTCGCCGCCAAGATCCACCAGGTGTTCGGCAAAGACGCGGAGGAGGTTCTCGCCACCGACCCCTACCAGCTCATCGGCCGGGTCAGGGGCATCGCGTTCCGCATCGCCGACCGCATCGCGCTGCGCGCGGGGGTGCCTGAGCGCAGCCCGCAGCGGGTCAAGGCGGCGCTGCTCGACCGGCTGGAGGCGGCGGGCAGCCGCGACGGCCACTGCTTCGTCCCGGTGCAGGTCCTGGTCAGGGAGGCGGCGCAGCTGATCGAGCAGGACCAGGAGCTGGTGCGGCCGATGGTCGACGCGCTGGCGGGCGAGCGGCGGCTGGTCGTCGAGACCCATCCGGAAAGGCCCGGCGAGCCGGTCGCCTACCTCAAACACGTGCACAGCCGCGAGGTGGCGCTGACCGCGCAGCTCACCGCGCTCCTGCGGGCCCGCTCCACGCTGCCGCTGCGCTCGTTCCACGAGGACCCCGGGCTCCACGACGACCAGCGCGCGGCCGTCACCATGGCTCTGACCAGCACCGTCTCGATCATCACCGGCGGGCCGGGGTGCGGCAAGAGCCACACGGTCAAGGCGATCGCCACCGTCGTGCGGGCCGCCGGCGGCACGGTCACGCTCACGGCGCCCACCGGCAAGGCCGCCAAGCGGCTGTCGGAGCTGACCGGGCTGCCCGCGATGACCATCCACCGCATGCTCGCCCAGCAGCCCGACGCCGACCCCGAGACGCTGTTCGACGAGCGGCCCTCGCAGGCCGACCTGATCGTGGTCGACGAGGCGTCCATGCTCGACCTGCATCTCGCCACCCGGCTCACCGCGGCCGTGCGGCCGGGTGGCCACCTGCTGCTCATCGGCGACAGCGACCAGCTGCCCAGCATCGGCGCCGGCGACGTCCTGGCCGACCTGCTGCGGGTCACCGCGATCCCGCGCGTCGAGCTGACCCACGTCTTCCGGCAGGCCGGCGGCAGCGGCATCGTCCAGGCCGCCCACCGCATCCGCGCGGGGCGGCTGCCGGCGACGCCGGGCGGCGGCGGGTTCTGGTTCGAGGAGCTCGACGACCCCGCGCAGGTCGCGCGGCGGGTGGCGCACCTGGCGATGGTGGCCATCCCCCGCAAGCAGGGCGTCGATCCCGGCCAGGTGCAGGTGCTGTGCCCGATGCGCAAGGGCGAGACGGGCGCCACCGCGCTAGGCAGGCTCATCCAAGACCAGCTCAACCCGGCCGCCGACGACAAGCCCGAGCACTGGTCGGGGTCCACGGTGTTCCGGGTGGGCGACCGGGTCATGCCGATCCGCAACAACTACGACAAGGGCGTCTTCAACGGCGAGACCGGCACGGTGACGGCCGTGGTGCGCGAGGAGCGCGCGGTCGAGATCCGCACCGACGACGGCGAGCAGGTGACGTACGGGTTCGACGAGCTCGACGACCTCACCCACGCCTATGCCATCAGCGTGCACCGCTCGCAGGGCAGCGAATACCCGTTCGTGGTGGCGCCGATCGTGGCCGAGTCGGGCGGCGTCATGCTGCGCCGCAAGCTGCTCTACACGCTGGTGACGCGGGCCAAGGCGTGGGTGGTGCTGGTGGGGCAGCGCGAGGCGCTGGAGCTGGCCGTCCACCGCCTGGGCAGGCGCCGCGACACGGGCCTGGCCAGGCGGCTCACGCTGGCGCTCGACGGGTGAGCGAGACCACCGGGCGGCCCGTGCGCCGCCGCCCGGCGGCGGTGTTACGGTAGTGCGTCGGTACGCCGGAGGTCTGGTCGGCATGGACTGCCGGCCGGACGGTCGGGGGAGGCGTTCGCGAATGCGTGACCGTAGCCGTGCTCGTCACATCGGAGCACGTGCATGAGCCGCGTTCTCGCCTGGCTGACGTCCCGTTTCCAGCAGCCCGCGCAGGTCGTGGTGCTCGGGTTCGGCCTGGCCATCACGACCGGCACGGCCCTGCTCGCGCTGCCCGCCGCCACCACGTCAGGCGAGCCCGCCGGGCTGGTCGACGCGCTGTTCACGGCCACCTCAGCGGTGTGCGTGACGGGTCTCGCGGTGGTCGACACCGCCTCGCACTGGTCGGTGTTCGGGGAACTGGTGATCGCGGGGCTGGTCCAGGTGGGCGGGCTCGGCATCATGACGATCGCCACCGTGTTCACGCTGCTCGTCTCGGGCCGCTTAGGGTTGCGGGCCAAGATCGTGGCGCAGGCCGAGACCAAAGCGCTCAGCGCCAGCGACATCCGCCGGGTGATCCGCAAGGTGGTGCTGTTCACGCTGCTGTGCGAGAGCGTCGCCGCCGTCGTGCTGACCGGCCGGTTCATGATCGCGTACGGTGAGCCGTTCGGGCGGGCGCTCTACCTCGGCGGCTTCCACGCGGTGGCCTCGTTCAACAACGCGGGGTTCGCGCTGTGGCCCGACAGCCTGATGAGGTTCGTCACCGACCCGTGGATCTGCCTGACCGTGGCGTTCGCCTGCATCGTCGGCGGGCTCGGCTTCCCCGTCGTGTTCGAGCTGGCCCGCGCCTGGCGCCACCCGCACAGGTGGAGCGTGCTGACCAGGATCACGCTCGGCGTCACCGTGACGCTGCTGGTGCTCGGCACCCTCGTCTTCCTGATGACCGAGTGGCGCAATCCCGGCACGCTGGGCGCGCTCGACGAGCCCGACAAGCTGCTGGCCGCGTTCTTCACCGCCGTCATGCCGCGCTCGGCCGGGTTCAACACCCTCGACGTCTCGGCCATGTACCCGTCGAGCTGGCTGCTCACCGACCTGCTGATGTTCATCGGCGGGGGCAGCGGCGGCACCGCGGGCGGCATCAAGGTGACCACGGCGGGCCTGCTGGCGTTCGTGGTGTGGGCCGAGCTGCGCGGCGAGAGCCGGGTCAACGTCGGTCACCGGCGGCTGCCCGACACCAACCAGCGGCAGGCCGTCACGGTGACGGCGCTGGGGGTAGGGCTGGTGGGTGTGGCGACGTACGTGCTGCTCGCGCTCACACCGCACAGCCTCGACCAGGTCATGCTTGAGGTGGTCTCCGCGTTCAGCACGGCGGGCCTGTCCACCGGCATCACCGCCGACGTCGGCACGGCCGGGCACCTGCTGCTCGTCGTGCTCATGTTCGTGGGCCGCATCGGCCCGCTCACCCTGGGCTCCGCGCTGGCCCTCAACAGGCGCGCCCGGCACTACGAGCTACCAGAGGAGCGTGTCATCGTTGGCTGAGTACAAGGGCGCCCCGGTCGTCGTCATCGGCCTGGGCAGGTTCGGCACGTCGCTGGCGCTGGAGCTCACCCGGCGCGGCACCGAGGTCCTGGCCATCGACAACCGGCCCAAGATCACGCAGAGCCTGGCGGGCCGCATCACCCAGATCGCGACCGCCGACGCCACCGACATGGAGGCGCTGCGCCAGCTCGGCGTGCCCGACTTCTACCAGGCGGTGGTGGCGGTCGGCAGCGACATCGAGGCCAGCATCCTCACCACGTCGCTGCTGGTCGAGCTGGAGATCAACGACATCTGGGCCAAGGCCATCAGCACCCAGCACGGCCGCATCCTGAGCCGCATCGGCGCCCACCACGTGGTCTTCCCCGAGCACGACATGGGCGAGCGGGTCGCGCACCTGGTGAGCGGCCGCATGCTCGACTACATGCAGGTGGACGAGAACTTCGCGCTGGCCAAGACCAGCCCGCCGAAGGAATATGTGGGCATCCCGCTCGGCCAGTCCAACCTGCGCCGCAAGTACGGTGTGACGATCGTGGCGGTCAAGCCGCCGGGCGAGGAGTTCACGTACGCGACGGCCGAGACGGAGCTGTCGTACGGCGACATCGTGCTGGTCTCCGGGCGCACCGAGCAGGTGGAGCGCTTCGCCGAGCTGCCCTGACGACCGGCCGACCGGTGGGGTTGCCGGCCGGCGAGGCAGGCAGGAGAATCGCTAGGATTCTCCGGACGGTGACATGCTCGTGGCCGGACGCCGGCCGCCCCACGCAGGGGGCATTCACCCGGGTAAGGAGGTCATCGCATGCGCGCACGCGATCTCGCCGTCGAGTTCCCGACGGTCACCCTCGACACCCCGGCGCCGGAGGCGGCCAGGCTGCTCGCCGACCGTGACCTGCCGGGGCTCATCCTCATCGGCGACGACGGTCTCCCGCACAGCGTCCTGCCGGGCACGCAGGTGCTGCGGCTGGCGGTGCCGGCCTACTGCCAGGACGACCCGGCGCTGGCCAGGGTGGTGGACGAGGCGCACGCCGACCGGTTCCTGCATCGCCTCGACGGCAGGACCGTGCGCCAGTGCCTGCCGGACGAGCCGCGCGAGCTGCCGGTGGCCGATCCGAAGGCGACCGTGCTGGAGCTGGCGTCGCTGATGGCGCGGACGCACAGCCCGCTCGTGGCGGTGGTGGCGGACAAGCGGCTGATCGGGGCCGTCACCCTGCAATCCCTGCTCGACCACGCACTCCAGCTGTGAAACCGGGCTTACCAGGGATAACGGACCGGGCGACGTAGGGTGGGGTCATGGTGAAGGCCGTGGCTCGACAGCCCCTTCCGGCCCGGCGTGCGAACGCCGGGCGCAGCATCGCCGCGATCCTGGAGGCCGGCACGCGGTTGCTCAGTGCCGACCCGGGGGCCGGCGTGGCCGACATCGCGCGGGAGGCCGGGGTGGGCCGGGTGACCCTCTACGGCCACTTCCCCTCCCGTGAGGCGCTGGTGGACGCGGTGCTCGACCACGCGGTGCGCATGGCGGACGGCGTGCTGGAGGACGACCGCATCGACACCGCGCCGCCGCCCGAGGCCATGGAGGGCCTGCTGCGTTCGTCGTGGGAGGTGCTCGACCGTCATCGCCGGCTGTTCCTCGCCGCCGACCGCGCGCTGCCCACCGAGCGCATCAGGGAGCGGCACGAGCGCCCGCTGCGCCGGGTCGAGCGGCTGATCGCGCGGGGGCGGGAGAGCGGCGATTTCCGTACGGATCTGCCGTTGCAATGGCTGGTGACGGCGTTCTTCGCGATCCTGCACAGCGCCGCGCAGGAGCTCGAGGCGGGCCGGCTGGCGCCGGACGAGGTGGAGAAGGTCCTGGTGACCACGATGCTGTCGCTGCTGCGTCCGCCCGTGGCGAAACGGCCCTGGACGCGTTGCTGAGTGGGCGGGCGCCCACCTACTGTGGGCGCATGCCCACTACCTCCCCTGAGCCCGGTTTTCCCTCCGGGCAGGAGACCCATCAGATCCGCGAGGTCGCCGAGTCCTTCGGCACCGAGGCCGACCGCTACGACCGCGCCCGCCCGAGCTACCCCGAGCCCCTGATCGCCCGCATCGCCGGCTCCGCACCCGGCACCGACGTCCTCGACGTCGGCTGCGGCACCGGCATCGCCGCCCGGCAGTTCCAGGCGGCCGGCTGCCGCGTGCTCGGCGTGGACGTGGACGAGCGCATGGTCAGGCTCGCGCGGGAGCGCGGCCTGGAGGCCGAGGTGGCGCCGTTCGAGACCTGGGACGCGCGCGGGCGCCGCTTCGACGCGGTGGCCGCCGGGCAGACCTGGCACTGGGTGGACCCGGTGGCGGGCGCCGCCAGGGCGGCCGAGGTGCTGCGGCCCGGCGGCCGGCTGGCGCTGTTCTGGAACGTCATGCAGCCGCCGCCCGTCGTGGCCGACGCCTTCGCCGAGGTCTACCGGCGAGTGCTGCCGCAGATGGCGGCCGTGGGCGCGGCGGCGCCGGCGCTGGAGGCGTACGCGGTGATGGCAGGCAAGGCGAGCGAGGGCATCGAGGCGTGCGGCGCGTTCCACGAGCCCGAGCGGTGGCGGGACGACTGGGAGCGGACGTACACGCGGGAGGAGTGGCTGGACGCGCTGCCCACCTTCGGCGGCCACAGCAGGCTGCCCGCGGAGCAGCGCGAGGAGTTGCTGGCGGGCATGGGTGCGGCGGTGGACGCGCTGGGCGGCCGGTTCGTGATGCCGTACGCGACGGTCACCGTCGCCACGACCCTGCTCACGGCACCGCGTAAGACACCGCGTATGACACCGCGTACGACACCGCGTACGACACCGCGTACGACACCGCGCACGACCCCCTGAACCTCTCACCCGAGCCCCTCTCGCGGCCCGGCGGATGTCCCCGCTTCTGGCGGAAATCCAGGGATATCCCGCGACACTTTTGCGGATTATTCTTCGTGGGATGGGGTCGTATTCCGCCGGCGAAAGCGGAGAAGCCGTAGATGCCGCCATTGAAGCTGGCGTGCCAGCGCCCGCGCGGGGTGATCGTGATCGCCGTCAACGGCGAAATGGACGCCACCAATCGAGCCCAGCTCGAGGCCTACGTCCGTGACCTGCCCGTCGATCTCGCCCGGGGCATGGTGTTCGACCTGTCGGGCGTCCCGTTCATGGACAGTTCGGGGCTGCACGTGCTGCTGCGCTGCGCCACCGACTGTCTCAGGAACGGCGGCACCGTGCATCTGGCGGGCGTGCAGCCGCTGCCCGCCCGCCTTTTCGAGCTCACCGGCGTGGCGGCGTACGTCCCCGTGCACGACACGGTGGAGACGGCCGTCGCCGCGCTCACCGCGGCGGGCCATTCCCTCTGACGGCTGCGTCACGCCCAGGACCGCCTGCCGGCCGTCGCCGGACGCGCCGCCGCCACGCTGGATCACCGCCTGGACGACCTGCTGACCCACTCCGGCTCCGGCACCGACGACGACACCTGCCTGGTCGGCGTCCGGCTGCGCTGACCGCCCTCAGCCGGGCGGGACACGGACGATGCGGAACCCGGCGTCCTCCAGGAGGGCGGGCAGGCCGGTGACGGCCGCGCGGTCCTTGCCGCGCGCCTCCTCGGACAGGTATTCCCAGTCGAGGAGGTCCGGGTGCTGCTTCCTGGCGTCGTCGCGCGTGGGGCCGTGGGTCCAGCCGCGGTCGAGGAGGTAGGACATCCAGCGGCGGTGCTCCAGCTCGGCCAGCAGCTCGATCTCGTCGTCCTCGAACGCGAACGTGGAAGGCGCGTCGGTGCTCGGCGCCGGTACCGCGCCGATCATGCGGAGCTTGATGCCGATGTGGGCGGCCTGGTCGCGGTTCTGGCCCTTCTTGGCCTCGGTGAGCGCCTCGTACGGCACCATGGACTCGTTCTGCTCAGGGGTCTCGCCGCGCTCGGCGCACCCCATCAGGTATCGCTCGTGGATCGCCCGCGCGAGCCGCTCGATCACGTCCTCGTCGATCAATTCCGGTCGTCCCGCCTCTTCTGTGACGGCGAAGAACCGCAGCGTGCCGGCGACGTCGTCGAGCAGCCCCGCGGTTCCGAACGCTTCCGCGAACACCCTACGCTGGCCCACCCGGACGATCATGGGTGCGCCGGTCCACAGCGGGGCGACGGTGAGGGTGGCGGTCAGGGCGTCGCGCTCGTCGCCGTAGCAGACGTAGACGCGCTGGGGACGTTCCTTCATGTCCTCCAGGAGCGGGCGCAGCCCGTCGCCGCCCGCGTCGTACGCGGTCACGGCGCAGTGGTCGGCGACGAACGGGTACGTCCTGCACACCGCCTCCACCTGGGCCGTCGCGCCGGGAGCGATCACGCGGACCGGGACGCGGGCCCCGGCGCGCAGCCGGCACTGCCGGGCCAGCTCGACCAGCAGGGCCGCGCCGAAGTGTCTGAGTCCGAGCAGCAGGACGGGGCCCTCGTGGGTGACGGGGTCGCGCAGCAGCAGCACGCGGGCGGCCAGCTCCTCCAGGTTGAAGAAGTCGAGCCGCCGCTCGTGCGGCCCCTTCGAGCCGAGGCGGCGGGCGCGCAGCGCGGAGCACAGGCCGGGGTCGGGGACGTACGCGTAGGCCGACACGGGCGAGCCGCTGCCGAGGCCGTGCGCGGCGGCGGCGATGGCGACGTTGGCGGTGGCGTCGTCCTCGCAGGCGTAGACGACGCGGGCCCGGTGGGCGCCGGCCGCGCGCAGCACCTGCGGGTTCCTGGCGTCGCCAGCGACGTGGAACACCCCGCGCGCCCGCTGCGGGTCGCCGGCCGGGCCGCCGATGACGACGACCGTGCGGCCGTTCTCGCGCAGCCGCTGCGTCAGCGCCTGTCCCAGCGGGCCGGTGCCGCAGACGACCACGTGCCCGGACGCCTCGCGGGCCCGCAGCCTGCGGTATTCGGCGCCGAGCAGCAGGCGTACCGTCTCGGCGAGCGCGTAGATCGTGACCGCGGGCGCGGTGAACCTGGCGACCTCCAGGGGCCACGGCAGCGGGCCCGGCGTGCCGAGCGGCTGGGGGTCGATGACGAACAGCTGGAGGTCGTAGTAGACGAGGTCGAGGAGGGTGGGTGCGGGGGTCGCGGCGGCGAGGTGCGTACGCAGCCCCATGAACCCCAGCGCCAGCGACACCAGCGCCAGGAACCCGAACCCGGCCATCACCGAGGACCTGATGGAGCCCGTCTCTCGCATCCCGCCCCGCTTCCGCAGCCTGAGACGACAAGGACCGTCCGCTCCTTCATAGCAGCCGGTGTCCCCGGCGTTACCGCTTCCCGGAGATGATCACCCGGCGCCGAAGCAGACGAAGGTGGCCGCGGGTTTCGCCGAGTGAGGCGGTGGCCAGGGCGTCGGCGGGGCGCGCCCCTTCCGCGACGGCCTGGTGGTAGGCCGTCATGACGCGTTCCGCCACCTGGTCGGGCACGCGGGTGAGGCTGGAGATGACGGTGGAGGTGCCGAGGTAGAGCAGGGCGGCGGTGAACCCGGGCAGCTCGTCGCCCGCCCTGACCACGGCCTGGCCGACGTCGCAGGCCGACAGCACGACGTGGCCGGGCGCCCGGCCGAGCCGCCGCAGGTCGTACGCCATGAGCGGCCCGTCGGCGAGCACGAGCCGGGAGAAGAACACGTTCTCGCGCTCGTGGTGGCCGTGCGCGGCGAAGTGGGCGATGGACGCGCCGTCGAGCGCCTCCAGCGTGGCACGCGGCGACGCGAGCGGAGGTGCTTAACTGGGACGCGTAAAACGTTTCACCCCCTTTATTGCGGAAGGTCACCCTTGGACTACGAACGCCAGCCGTACAGAAGGTGCGGCCGCAGCGGTCTGCTCCTCCCCGCCGTCTCGCTGGGCCTGTGGCACAACTTCGGCGAGGGCAAGCCACTCGACAGCCAGCGCGCCATCCTGCACAAGGCGCTCGACCTCGGCATCACCCACTTCGACATCGCCGACCGCTACGGCCCGCCCATCGGCGCCGCCGAGTCCGCGTTCGGCCGGATCTTCCCCCGGTCGCTGCGCGACGAGGTCGTGGTCACCACCAAGGGCAGCAACCCCATGTGGGACGGCCCGTACGGGAAGGGCAACTCCCGCAAGCACCTGCTGGCCACGCTGGACCGCTCGCTGGCCCGGCTCGGCCTCGACTACGTGGACATCTTCTACCTGCACCGCGACGACGAGGAGACGCCGCTGGAGGAGCAGGTGGCCGCGCTGGACCACATGGTCCGCACCGGCCGCGTGCTCTATGTCGGCGTGTCCAACTTCTCGCCGGAGCGCACCGCCGAGGCGGCCAGGCTGCTGCGCGGGCTCGGCACCCCGCTGCTGGTGCACCAGCCGTCGTACTCGCTGCTCAACAGGGGCATCGAGGACGCGCTGCTCGGCGTGCTGGAGGAGGAGGGCGTGGGCTGCGTGGTGTACTCGCCGCTGGCCCAGGGCCTGCTCACCGACCGCTACCTCGACGGCATCCCGGCCGACTCGCGGGCGGCCGAGGGCCGGTTCCTGACGGCGGACCGGGTGACGCCCGAGGTGCTGGCGTTCGTACGGGCGCTGTCGAAGCTGGCCGACTCGCGCGGACAGACGGTGGCGCAGCTCGCGCTGGCCTGGGCGCTGCGCGACCCGCGGATCACCTCGGTGCTCGTCGGCGCCTCCAGCCCCGAGCAGCTCGAGGCGAACGTGGCGGCGGTGGACCGGCTCGACTTCACCGCCGACGAGCTGGCCTCCATCGACCAGGCCGCCAAGGAGGCCGGCGTCTCCTCCTGAGCGGACGACCGGGTACATCGATCGATGTACCCGGTATTTCGCCCCTCGGGACGACGGCCTGGCCCCGCGCGACCAGCACAGTGGAGTGTGTGACGCGACGCATCGACGCACTCGACGTGCTGCGCGGGGTGGCCATCATGGGCACGCTCGGCACGAACATCTGGCTCTTCACCGCGCCGGAGGGTCCGCTGGGGTTCCTGCGGCCCGGGACCGGCGTGGTGGAG
This sequence comes from Nonomuraea sp. NPDC004580, assembly GCF_040609855.1. Classification (NCBI taxonomy): domain Bacteria; kingdom Bacillati; phylum Actinomycetota; class Actinomycetes; order Streptosporangiales; family Streptosporangiaceae; genus Nonomuraea; species Nonomuraea sp. NPDC004580. The sequence continues at coordinate 10,979 of NZ_JBEXLH010000042.1, forward strand.
ACCTTCCTGCGCTTCCTGTCGAACGGCAAGTTCCTCGGGCTGCTCACGCTGCTGTTCGGGGTGGGTCTGGAGCTGCAGTACCGCAGCGCCGCCCGCAGGGGGACGCCCTGGCCTGGGCGGTACCTGTGGCGGGCGGCGCTGCTGTTCTGCGAGGGCGTCCTGCACTACGTGCTGGTCTTCGAGTTCGACGTGCTCATGGGGTACGCGCTGACCTCGATGGTGGTGGCGTACCTGATCGGGCGGAGCGAGCGGGCGGTGACCGCGTGGATGGTCGCGGCGGGCGCCGTGCACCTGGTCATCGTCGCGCTGGTCACCGCGGCGCTGGCCGTGGCCCCGCCGGTGTCGGGCGGCGTGCCGCCGCGCGACTGGCTCGGCCAGGTGCGGATGCGGCTGGACAACGCCGCGGTCTTCCGCGCCGAGCTGGTGATCATCGTGCCGCTGGGGATCGTGCTGTTCCTGCTCGGGGCCCGGCTGATGCGCGCGGGCGCGTTCGAGGAGCGCGGGGCTGCGCTGCGGGTGCGGCTGATGGCCGTGGGGCTCGGTCTTGGCGTGCCGCTGAACCTGGTGACGTCCTTCGCGGGCCCGAGCTGGTTCATGGTGGATCGGTACGTCGCCGCGCCGCTGGTCGCCCTGGGCCTGCTGGCGCTGGTCACGCACGTCGTGCTGGGCATGAAGGGGGCGCCGGGCGTCGTACGGCGGGGCCTGACCGGGGTGGGGCGCACGGCGCTGTCCTGTTACGTGTTCCAGAACCTGGCCGCGAGCGTGCTCTGCTACGACTGGGGCCTGGGGCTGGCCGGCCGGTTCGCCGGGCTGCGGCCCTGGTGGGTGCCGGTGGCGTGGGCGGTGATCTGCCTGTCGTTCATGGGGCTGGCGTCGTGGTGGCTGCGCAGGTTCGACCGGGGGCCGCTGGAGCTGGCCTGGCAGTGGGCGTACCAGGCGCCGTGGCGGGGGCGGGAGCGCGTACGAACCTGAACCGGGTGTTGACGGGGTCTTCCGCGTCGCTTAACGTTCCGGCAGTCGGTGAAATTATCGACACAGTTCCGAAACTTTCGGAAATCGCCCTGGCACCCCTGCTCCGGCATTCGGAGGTTCGTTCGGTGAAACCCTTGATCCTCGCCTTGGCGCTCGTGCTCGCCGTAACCGCGAGTCCCGCGAGCGCGCACCCCGGCCCCGGGCACCATCCGCGTCCCGCCAAGGACCTGCGCCAGCTCGCCCAGCAGCTGCACATCAAGATCGGCTCAGCGGTCGACATCGCCTCGCTGCGCGACGAGCCGACGTACCGCAAGACGCTGAACCGCGAGTTCAACCACGTCACCGCGGAGAACGCGATGAAGTGGGAGTCCGTCGAGCCGCAGCGGGGCGTCTACACCTGGGACGACGCCGACGCGCTCGTCGAGAACGCGCGCCGCAACCACCAGCAGATCCGCGGCCACACGCTGCTCTGGCACAACCAGCTGCCCGCCTGGCTGACCAGCGGCGTCGAGGACGGCTCCATCGACGCGACCGAGCTGCGCGAGATCCTGCGCGACCACATCACCACCCAGGTACGCCGCTACAAGGGCAAGATCCGCGCCTGGGACGTGGTCAACGAGGTCGTGGAGGAGGACGGCTCGATGCGGCAGAGCATCTGGCTGACCCACCTCGGCCCCGGCTACATCGCCGACGCCTTCCGCTGGGCCCACAGGGCCGACCCGCACGCCAAGCTGTTCATCAACGACTACAACCTCGAGTGGAACGCCCCCAAGATCGAGACCACCCTGAACATCGTCAAGGACCTCAAGGCCAAGCGGGTGCCGATCCACGGCATCGGCTTCCAGGGCCACCTCGGCATCCAGTACGACTACCCCGGCGACTGGGCGAACGTCATGCAACGCTTCGCCGACCTCGGGCTGGAGGTCGCGGTCACCGAGCTGGACGTCCGCATGGTGCTGCCGGTCACCCCGGAGAAGCTCGCCACCCAGGCCGACTACTACCGGCGCGCGCTCACCGACTGCCTCAGCGTCCGCGCCTGCCGCGAACTGACCGTCTGGGGCTTCACCGACCTGCACTCGTGGGTGCCCGGCTGGTTCGACGGCGAAGGCGCCGCGACGCTGATGGACGAGAACTACGCGCCGAAACCCGCATACGAAGCCCTGCTGTCGGTCAAGGGCCGGAAGTGACGCCTTCGTCGAGGCGCTGCAGGAGACCGTAGACGAAACGGGCCCGGCGAGTCCGCCCGCCGGACGGGAAGTCGACCGTCCAGTGGTGCGGCGCCGGGCCCTCCAGCTGTACGGCCCCGGGAATCGCGGCGAGGTCGGAGACCACGCACGTCCAGGGCTCGAGGCCGGACGGGGCGGGGCCCGCGGGGCGGACGAACCACTGGTTCCACAGCTCGCCTCCGGGGCCGAGCAGCGCCTCGTACATCAGGCCCGGCCACGACGGGAGCGGCCAGCGCAGGACGTCGCAGGTGAGGCTGCCGGCGGGCCTGCTCCCCCGGTACGGCGCCGGCCCCAGCGCCATCCGCAGCGCCGCGGCCCCCTTGGGCGCCCTGGGCGCGTGGGCCAGCCGGGTCCAGTGCGCGTGCGCCGCGCGTACCTCGGCCCGAGAGGCGCCCATGTCCCGCAGCGCCTCCTCGACCCGTCCAGGGTTGAGGTCGCGCATGCGATGCATCAGGGCCAGCTCGAACTCCCGCACTCCGAAACGCACACCCCCACCCTGCCACGGGGTTCAGCAGATTCGGCGGGCGCGTCGTGGTCGTCACCCGCGGCGACCACGACGGCCAGGGCGATCTCGCTGAGCAGCGCGTTCTCGTGGCTGCGCAGGCGGTCCCAGACGGGGGCCCTCAGGCCGAGGCCGTCTCCTCCTCTTCCGCGCCGCGCTCCCGCAGGTCGCTCTCCACCGCCTCGACGGACTCGTTGGCCTTGTCGCGGCGGTATTCGCGCACCGAGTACGCGATCGCGCCCGCCCACAGCAGCGCGATGACGATGTACGCGACCGTCTGGACCCCGCTGGAGGCATCGATCCAGTCGCTGCGCAGCAGCGTCCGGACGTTCGTCAGGATGATGACGCCGCCGACGGCCGAGCCGAGGATGCGCGGCGGGATGTGGCGGACCAGCCAGGCCGCGATCGGCGCGGCGATGACACCGCCGAGCAGCAGGACGGCCACCCAGGCGAAGTCGATGTTCTCGGAGCCGATGCCGACGAAGAAGCCGACGCTGGCGGCGATGGCGACGAGGAACTCGCTGGCGTCGATGGAGCCGATCACCTTGCGGGGCGCCAGGCGGCCGCTGGCCAGGATGGCGGGCGTGCCCACGGGGCCCCAGCCGCCACCGCCGGTGGCGTCGACGAACCCGGCCACCAGGCCGAGCGGCGCCAGGAACCGCCTGCGCAGCGGCTTGCCCAGGTTGCCGCGCGGCAGGCCGAACGCGGTGAAGCGGATGAGGATGTAGACGCCGAGCGACAGCAGGATGGTGGACATCACCGGGGCGGCGATCTCGGTGGAAAGGCTCGACAGGAACGTCGCGCCGGCGAACGCGCCGACGGCGCCGGGGATGCCGATCTTGGCGACGACCTTCCAGTCGACGTTCCCGAAGCGCCAGTGGGAGATGCCCGAGGCCAGTGTGGTGCCGATCTCGGCGAGGTGGACGGTGGCGGACGCGGCCGCCGCGTTGGTGCCGACGGCCAGCAGCAGCGTGGTCGACGTGACGCCGTACGCCATGCCGAGGCTGCCATCGACGAGCTGGGCCGCGAGACCGACCAGCCCGAGCAGGATGAGCGCTCGCACGATCTCCCTCTCCCTACCATTCCTACTATAGAAGTAGGAATAATACTTTAGACCGGGCGCCCATCTGTCAACCCCCATCCAGGCAAAGCCCAGGGGCGAACCAGGATTATTCGGTGATCAGGGTTCTGACCGTGAGGTCTTCCGTGCCGGACGGGCCGTCCAGGCGGACGGTCAGGTCCCAGCCGCCGGTCATCGTGAACAGGTCGCCCTCGGCGGTGAAGTGACCGCGGGTCTTTTCTGTGGCGGTCAGCTCGGGCGTGGCGTGTCCCATGCCGGTCATCACCGCGGAGACGTGCACCGTGTCCGCCTCTCCGCGCTCCACCACGACCTCCACCGTGCCGCGGCCCGGGGACGGGTCGTCGATGACGACGGTGGCGGCGTAATGGGCGCCGGTGGTGCTCACGCGGACCGGCTGGGCCGAGGCGCTCCTGCCCACGACGAAGAGCGCCACCGCGACGGTCACCAGCGCGGCGGCGATCAGCATGCGCCTCATCGGCCGCCCTCCGTCACGTCGACGGTGAAGGGGGCGGTGACGATGCGGCCGGAGACGGCGTACTGGGCCCAGGCGAGGTAGCGGCCGGGCTCCGGGAAGCTGAAGGTGAAGCGCAGGCGGGGACCTGGCGTGCCCATCTCGTGGATGTGGCCGAGGAAGGAGCCGTCCTGGTCGCGGACGATCAGATGGCCCGTCATGCCGAGCCACGGCCGTACGCCGGCGGGGGCGGTCAGCTCGATCGTGGCCGGGCGTCCCGCGACGGGGACCGCCGGGCGCAGCACCGGGGCCGCCTCCACGTCCGGGCTCGTGCTGGTCGTCACCTCTCCCCCTGTGCCAGTCTCTCCTGTGCCGATCTCTTCTGTGCCGATCTCGAAGGACGTGGTGGCGAGCTGGCCGCCGGAGTCCTCGCGTTCCAGCTCGGCGTGGGCGAAGTAGCGGCCGGGGCGGTCGGCCCGCAGGCGGACCTCCAGGCGGCCGGGGGCGGTGCGCAAGGGGTGGACGTGACGGAAGAAGCGCCCGTCCTCGGAGGTGACGATCGCGTGGGCGAGCGCCTCGTGATGGACGACGAGGTCGTCCACGGGCCGCCCGGTGGAGCCGTCCACGAGGTCGATGCGGAGCGTGAACTCCTCCCCCGCCGCGGGCCGCGCCGGCTCCGTGGCGACCCTGGCCTGCGCGTACGGCCGCCCGCCTGCGGTCGTGACGGCGGGCGCCGCCCCGTCCGGCGGTGCGGGCGGCAGCTGCGGCTCGAACACGATCACCATGGCCGCCACCGTCACCCCGGCGGCGGAGACGGCGGCCAGCCCCATCGCCGGGCCGGGCCGGGTCAGCGCCCCGGTGAGCAGGCCGCCCACCAGCAGCAGCGCGGCCACGAACAACCCGCCGTAGATGAGGAAGTCACCTGGCGAGCCGCGGTCGACGAGCACGCGGAACGGCAGCACGGCGACCTCGTCCCCCGCGCTCAGCTTCAGCTCGTGCGGCCCGGTGCGCTCGACCCGCAGCGCGGTGTACGCCGGATCGGCGGCGGCGCGGGCGGTGCCGGTGACCGTACGGCCGTCCTCGACCGAGCGGACCTCAAGGGCGACGGCCGGCCCGGCGACCGGCTCGTACGCGATGACCCCGATCCGCAGCGGCCCCGGCACCCGGGACGTCCCCTTGATCACCACCGTGACCTCGGCCCCCGCGATGGTCTGCGCGAACCGCAGGTCCGCGCCCGCCGTGACGTTGTGGGCGGCGGCGGGCGCGGCCATCGCCAGCACCAGGAGGGCGGCCAGGCACAGCGCTCGGATCATGCCCGCGCAGGGCGGGCGTCGGGCAGGAACAGCGCGCCGAGCGCCAGCCCGACGAGCCCGGCGACGATCGGCGCGCCGGTCCACAGCTCGGCCACGAACGGCAGGCGGCCGGCGGCGACCGAGGCGAAGGCGATGTAGAGCGACCAGGTGGCGAACGCCGACAGCCCGGCGAAGGCCCAGTAGGCGCCGCGCCGCTCGGCCGACGGGCGCAGCAGGCTCATCAGCACGTCGCCGACGAGGCCGCCGACCACGATGGAGAGCAGGACGGGCACGTTCTCGAACTCGGTCTGGGCACCGGGCATGAGGACGACGATCGCGTACATGATCGTGATGGCGCCGAACGGCAGCCGCCAGCGCCGGGCGAGCAGCAGCACGGGGGCGAGCAGGATGACGTCGCTGACGACGATGGCGGCGGCCAGGCCGCCGGCGCCGGAGTTCTCGACGGCGGAGAACGCCTCCACGATGGACGTGGGGCGGTACTGCATGGCGTCGGCGTACGACAGGAAGAGCGAGACCAGCGTGGCGGCGAACGCGAGCCCGATCAGCGCCGGCAGCAGGCGGCCGAGCGTGGGGCTCTCGCCGATGTCGGGGGCGTTCCAGGCGGAACGCAGCGGAGTGGTGATGATGAGCAACATCGTCACGATCAGCCCGAGATGTGATGGGCTGAAGAGAATGTCGATGTTCGTCTCGATGCCGAGAATGGTGTGCCACATCATGTCGGCGAATCCGAACGCGGCGAACGCGGGTATCGCGAGCAGCCCGGCGAGATATCCGGCCGGCACGGCGGCCAGTCCCTGACGCCCGGCGCGCACGTTGCGCCACACCTGCCAGATGATCCAGCCCGCCACCACCGCGAATCCGGTGTAGAACACCGCGTGCCACGGCGTGAAGAACGTCTCCAGCTCGGACAGGTTGGTGTGGGCCCACGCGTCGATCATCAGCCCGACGCCGAACCAGACGCCGAACAGGGCCGTGATCAGGTCGGTCCGCGGGGACACCCACGACCGCGGCTCACCTGAATCCACCAGTAATCGCCGAATGCCGGCGTCGGCCATGGCCACCTTGCGACTCCTTTCTCCCCTCAAGAATCTAGCCTCCTTTCCCGAAATGGCGCGCCCCGATATTCCGCCGCGATTCCCACACAGAGTGCTGCGATGAACACGAAACAGAATGAATTGAGGGGATAAATGGCCATCTGTGGTGGTTCCCCGGTGAGCCCCGCTTGAGAACCGCCCGCGCCCTGAGCGATGCTGGTACGTCAGCAGCGATCGATGGTCGATGTCGGGGGTGGGATGAGCTCTCTGCGGGTCCTGCGCTGGCTGCCCTTCGTCGTCATGGCGGGCGTCGCGGTGACGGACATGCTGGCCGGCCGTTCCCTGGTCTTCCTGCCGCTGCTCACGCTCGGGCCGGCGTTCGCCTCGGTGTCCGGCGGCGTGCGCCGCACCGCCTTCGTGGGCGCGGTAGCGCTGGGCATCTGCGTGCCCATGGCGATCTACAACGACCTGCTGTTCACCTGGGAGAACAACCTCACCGTCATCGGCATCACGGGCGTGACGGGCGCGAGCATGCTGGCCGCCGGCCTGCGGTTGCAGCGCGAGCGCGAGCTGGCCAGCGTCCGTCAGGTGGCGGAGGCGGCACAGCGGGTGCTGCTGCGGCCGGTGCCGCGGCGGGCCGGGGATCTGCGGGTGGGGCTGTCGTACACGTCGGCGGCGGCCGAGGCGCGCATCGGCGGCGACCTGTACGAGGTGGTCACCACCCCGCAGGGAGTCCGGCTGCTCATCGGCGATGTCCAGGGCAAGGGCCTGGCGGCGGTCGAGACGGCGGCGTGGGTGCTCGGCGCCTTCCGCGAGGCGGCCTACGACGAGACCGACCTCGCCGACATCGGCGAACGTCTGGAGGCGAGCCTGGCCCGGCATCTCGACAGTGAGCAGTTCGTCACGGCGATCATCGCCGAGATCCACGACACCGAGGTGTCGCTGGTGAACTTCGGGCATCCGCCGCCGCTGCTCATCCACGCCGACGGCGGCATCGCCACCGCCGAGCCGCCCGAGCAGGGGCTGCCGCTCGGGCTCGGCGTCTTCGACGCCTCGCAGACCAAGGCGCACCGGGTGCCGTTCCACCGGGGCGACCGCATCCTGTTCTTCACCGACGGCGTCATCGAGGCCAGGAACGCGGCGGGCGAGTTCTACCCGCTGGAGGAGCGGGCGGGGCTGCTGCGGCGCGAGGACCCGCAGGTGGCGCTGGACGCGCTGCGCGCCGACCTGGTGTCGCACACGGGCGGCCCCCTCCTGGACGACGCCGCCATGCTCCTCCTCCACCGCCCCGGCCACTGAGCTGACGATGCTCGCTCTCCGGCATACGGCCACTGTCGCACCAGGGACCCTCGGGGGCGACCAGGTGACCCCCGCAGACAGTAGGGTGATCAGGCAATCACTCAGGGTCATGAGGGGGCGTCCGATGCTCGACCAAGCCATCGCCGGTGCGGCACAGGACGAAGCGGGCGGTCTCGGCCCGCCCGGCGTCGCCGGGGTCACGATCGTGTGGGCCGACAACAACGGCATCCCGCGCTCCCGCACGGTCCCGGCCGCCGCGTTCGACGCGGTGGCCGAGCGCGGGGTGGGGGTGACGCCGCTGTTCGCGGTGTTCGACTCCCACGACGGCATCTGCTTCGGCCACGCGCCCTTGGGCACCCCTTCCGGCGACATCCGGCTGGTGCCGGTGGCCGGCCGGATGGTCCGGCTGGCGGGGCAGCCGGGGTTCGCCTGGGTGCCGGGCCGGCAGGTGGCGGCCGACGGGTCGCCGTGGCCGTACGACCAGCGTGGCGCGCTGGAGCGGCAGGTCGAGCGGGCGGCGGCGCTGGGCCTTGAGTTCCTGGCCGGCTACGAGATCGAGTTCCATCTCAGCAGGGCCGACGACGGTGAGGGCCGCCCGGTCTACGACGGCCCCTCCTACGGCCCGGCCAAGCTGCTGGCCGTCGACGGCTTCGCCGAGCAGCTGCTGCGCGACCTGCACCACAACGGCGTGCCCATCGGTCAGTTCCACGGCGAATACGGCCCGGGCCAGTTCGAGCTCTCCCTGGCGCCCGCCGACCCGGTGACGGCGGCCGACCGCCAGCTGCTGGCCCGCCAGACCATCCACGCGGCGGCCAGGGCGCACGGGCTGCGGGCGAGCTTCGCTCCCCTGGTCACGCCAGGGCAGGTGGGCAACGGCTGGCACCTGCACACCTCGGTCTCGCGGTCGGGGGTCAACCTGCTGTCGGGCGGCGACGGCCCGGCCGGGATGACCGCAGAGGGGGCGGCGTACCTCGCGGGCCTGCTGCGCGACCTGCACGCCGTGGTGGCGGTCACCGCGCCCAGCCTGTCGTCGCTGCAGCGGCTGCGCCCCGGCTATTGGTGCGGCGCGTACGCGTTCTGGGGCGTGGAGAACCGCGAGGCGGCGCTCCGGCTGGTCCCCGCGACCCCGCTGCTGGGCCCTGGCCACGCGAACGTCGAGCTCAAGCCGTCCGACGCCGCCGCCAACCCCTACCTGGCGCTGGCGGCGGTGATCGCCGCCGGCCTCGGCGGCATCGAGGACGCGCTGACGCCGCCCGCCCCCGTGCAGGAGAACCCGGGCGAGTGGAGCGAGGCCCGCCGCGCCGACCACGGCATCCGCCGCCTGCCCTCCACGGTGGAGCAGCAGCTGGGCGCCCTGCTGGGCAACGGGCGCATCCGCGCGGCGCTGGGCGAGGAGCTGACGGACGCCTTCCGGGTGGTGCGCCTGTCGGACGCGGCGCGGGCGGCGGATCTCGACCCTGACGAGGTGATCCGGCGCTACCGCTGGCTCTACTGACCCGGCGACGCGCCCCCGTCACCGTTGCGGATCACCATCCCGTACGTTTCACGCTCAGTGTGCTCACCGACGCGGCGTCCGGTGCTCAGCAGGTCACCGCATCGGGCGTGCCGGCCGGGGTCTTCGGCATGGAGTCGACGATCCGGGTTTCCCGTACCGCGCTCGCGTAGGTGACCACCTCCGCGCCGCCGCCCGGTGGCGTCCACAGCAATCGCGAGCCGAGGAAGCGGTAGGTCCCCGGCTCGAAGATCAGTTCGGCGCGCTGCCATCCGTCCGGGCCCTGATACCTGATCGAGGCGCCGACGCCCTTCCGCCCGGCCAGGTCGGCGAGGTCGGTGCGCATGGTGGCGTTCGGCATCTCGGCCAGCGCGCCGAGCACCGCCGCCCGCAGGCCGGGACCGGGGAAGGGGTTTCCCGCCAGGGTGACGAGCCGGCTCACCACCGTGTGCTCGATGTGCCGCTCGATCTGGTCCTCGCCGGGCGTGGGCCGTTCGTTTCTCACCGAGGCAGCGGCGTCCGCGCGGATCCGGGCGAGCAGCCGGCCCGGGTCGGTCGGCAGGTCGTCGCCGCCGGCCGGCGAGAGCACCTTCACGGTGCACGGCCCGGCGCGCTGGAACTCCACCGTGCCAGGGGTCTCCATGCTGGTCGGAACCGGGCCGGTGTGGGTGCGCAGCTTGCCGTAGGTGAGGCGGGTCAGCGCGCCGCCGGGGTCGGCGGCGGGAATCCAGTACTCGCGGTCGATCTCCCGAGTGACCTCGGAATGGCGGTCGCGACCCCATACGGCCGTCCTGCTCTGGTCCGTACGGTTGACGTAGAGGATCTGCCCCGGCCCTGGCGCCGATTGCCGTCCGGCGGCCGTGGCCGCATCCAGGAGCAGTTCCGCCGCGTCGGCCGGGGCCCCGCGGCCGTCGGTACCGGCCAGGAAGGCGACCGCGCCGACGGCCGCCGCCAGGCCGACCGCGGCCGTCCTGAACAGGAGGAGACGCTTGGTCGAGCCGGTACGCGGCGTTCGCTCCGCCGCCACCTCGGCCGCGAGCAGGTCCTTGGCCTTGGCGGTGGCCGTGGCGGAGGGACCGGGCAGCGCGTCGTGGAACGTCCTGATCTCCTGCAGATCATCGGTCATGACGACTCCTCGATGGTGATGAACGGGCGGAGCTTCCTGCGGGCCCGGTTGAGCCGGGAACCGACGGTGCCGCGCGGGACGCCGAGCGCCACCGCGACCTCCTCATAAGAGAGCTGAGCGCAGGCCACCAGCAGCAGCACCGTCCGGTCACCGGGCGAGAGCGCGGCCAGACCGGCGGCCAGCCGCGGCCGCATGACGGCGGCCGCGACCCGCTGGACCACCCGATCGTCGTGGCTCACGACATCGGTGACCTCGGCGCTCCTGGCCAGGGCGCGGTACCTGCGGGCCTCGGCACGCCGGTGGCCCTCCACCAGATTGGAGGCGATGCCGTACAGCCAGGCGCGGGCATCGGAGCGGGAGAGGTCGTAGCCCTCACGGCTGCGAAAGGCCCGCAGGAACGTCTCCGCGGCGATGTCGTCCGCCGCCGATTCGCCGAGACGGAGGTGCACATAGCGGTGAATGGCCTCGTGATGCCGGTCGAACAGCGCACCGAACCGCTCAGGACGGTGCAGTGACACCTCGATGAGCTGCGCGTCGGTCTCAGCCATTGGCGGAGCCGACTGCGGAGGGGGAGCTGGCATGCCTGCCCTTCGAAGAAGAACCATGGACACGCCTACTTCGCCGTTCCCCTGATTCGTGTTCACGCCCAGCAGATCATTCCTACACCTGCTCTTCCGCTCCCGGCCTCCGGCGGGCCCGGGAGCGGACACGCCGGCCCGCGACCCGTCGCGCCCGCCCTCGAAGAGAGCGTTCGAGTCGGCATCGGAAGCGTCGCAGATCACCCGAACGTGCCGGTCCAAGAGCGGCGGTGCGCGCATGAGGAACCCGCCGTGCGCCTGACTTCCTCGCCGCAATACGATCAATGACGTAGCCGGACCTCGACGACGGAGGTGGTCTGACGGCGCGTCACCCCTGGTTCAAGGGGCAGGACCTCGGTCAGGTCATGCTCGGTTGCGCCCTCACCGTGACGATCACCGGTTGCCTTCACCGTCCGCAATGGTGACGCACCTGGATGTCAGCGGACTGGGAGGCCGGTTACCGCGCGGCCGATGATGAGGCGCTGGATCTCCGACGTGCCCTCGAAAATGGTGTAGATCTTGGCGTCGCGGTGGAAGCGTTCCACCGGGTGTTCCCGGGTGTAGCCCGCGCCGCCCAGAATCTGGATGGCCTGTTCCGTCACCCACACCGCGGTCTCTCCTGCCACCAGTTTCGACATCGAGCCCTCCGCCTGTTCGAAGGGGCGGGCGTTACGGGCCATCCAGGCGGCGCGCCAGGTGAGGAGGCGGGCCACGTCGACGCGGGTGGCCATGTCGGCGAGGAGGAAGGCGATGGCCTGGTTCTCCCCGATCCTGCGGCCGAACTGGGTGCGTTCGCGGGCGTAGTCCCGGGCGTACTCGAAGGCGGCGCGGGCGATGCCGACCGCCATGGCGGCGACCACGGGGCGGGTGGTCTCGAAGGTGCGCATCGCGGCCTGCTCGCCGGCCCGCTCCCCCTTCCGTACGCGCGCCAGCCGCGCCTCCAGCTTCTCCTCACCCCCGAGCAGGCACGACGCGGGCACCCGTACGTCCTCCAGGACGACCTCGGCCGTGTGCGAGGCGCGGATGCCGTGCTTGCGGAACTTCTGTCCCATGGACAATCCCGGCGTGCCGGGCGGAATGATGAAGGACGCCTGGCCGCGGGTGCCGAGCGAGGGGTCCACGGAGGCCACGACGATGTGGACGTTCGCGATGCCGCCGTTGGTGGCCCAGGTCTTGACGCCGTTCAGCACCCAGTCGCCGCCGTCGCGGACGGCGCGCGTACGGATGGCGCCGACGTCGGAGCCGGCGTCCGGCTCGGAGGCGCAGAACGCGCCGAGCTTCACGTCGTTCTCGGTGCCGAACATCTGTGGCAGCCACTCCCCCACCTGCTCGGGAGTGCCGTTGGAGGCGAGGGCGGCGGCGGCCAGGCCGGTGCCGGTGATCGACAGGGCGATGCCGGCGTCGCCCCAGAACAGCTCCTCGAACGCCACGGGCAGCGCCAGCCCGCTCTCCTCGAACCACTGGGTGGCGAAGAAGTCGAGGGAGTACAGGCCGACCTTGGCGGCCTCCTGGATGACCGGCCATGGGGTTTCTTCGCGTTCGTCCCACTCGGCGCCGGCGGGGCGGATCACGTCGCGGGCGAAGGCGTGCACCCAGTCGCGGACCTCCTTGACGTCGTCGCTGAGCTCCGGGCAGAAACCCGCCATGTGCCGCACCTCTCGGACCGCGTCGCCGTTACCGCTGGTAACACCTTACCGATGAGTAGCCTCGCGGGGCACGGCGTTCCGGCGACGCGCTCAGCCCGCCACGGTGATCATCGGCGGGCGTTCGCCGATGCCGATGTCGCGGACGAGCACCTCGTGCCCCTCCGGCCCCCTCCTGAACTGCGAGAGCCGCAGCGACGGCGCGGTGGCCGCGGTGATGCGGCCCTGGCGTTCCAGCCGCGACCACGCGGCGAGCATGATCTGGGACGACATCCGCCCCAGCGCCTCGGTGCACTGCGGCGCGTGCTCGCGCGAGCCCAGGTCCACCTGCGCGAACCCGTCGAGCCCGGCCAGCTCCAGCAGGTCGATGAGCAGGCCCAGCTCCACGGCGTACCCGGTGAGGAAGGGGACGCGTTCGAGCGCGGAGCGGCGACCCGCGTACTCCCCGGCCAGGGGCTGGATGAAACCGGCGAGTTCCGGCCAGTGCAGGTTGATGAGGGGGCGGGCGACCAGTTCGGTGACGCGGCCGCCGCCGTTGGGGGTGCCGTGCAGCGGGCGGTCATAACACCCTTTCGTGTACACAACGGTCGGGTCCGCCAGGAGCGGCCCCAAGACCCCGAGGATCAGCGAAGCACGAAAATTCCGGATATCGGCGTCGGCGAAGACGAGCACGTCACCCGACGTGACCGCCAGCGACTTCCACAGCGCCTCCCCCTTGCCGTCCATCGGCTTGAGCTGCGGCAGGATCTCGTCCTGAGCGTGCACCCTGGCCCCGGCCCGGGCGGCCACCCGGGCGGTGTCGTCGGTCGAACGCGAGTCGATGACCACGAGCTCGTCCACGAGCGGAGCCAGCTCCCGCCGGATCACTCCGACGATCTCTCCCACGGTCTCCCGCTCGTCGCGGGCCGGGAGCACCACGCTGACCGTGGTCTCCCCCTTGGCGGCCACCAGGTCCTGGACCGGCCAGTCCCCGGCGGACGAAGTGCGGCGTCGCAACCATCCGTGCACTTCAGGAAGCATGCGACCCCTCCCTCCGTATCCCAATTAATCAGCGTAAGCGAAGTGCCGATCCGGCTTCTGGGCTCGTCGTCCGCGAAGGTCAAGGCGGCTTGAAGGGATCCGCTGGCCGGGCAACGCCACCGCAAAGGGGCAGCCGGATGCGGGACAAGCTTCGCGAGCGTCAGGAATAGCACTTTCCGGCGGCGGTGGCGGCCGTCCGACGAGGGGACGGGCCTTCGGTCAGTCGAGGACGGCGATCGCCTCCACCTCCACCAGATGCTCCGGTACGTGCAGAGCCGCCACCCCCAGCAACGTGGCCGGCGGCGCCGCCGTCACCCCCAGCCCCGCCATGGCCCGCGACACCCCCTCCATGAACAGCGGCATCTGCTCGGGACTCCAGCCCGCGACGTACACGGTCAGCTTCGCCACGTCCTCGAACGTGGCCCCGGCGCCCGCCAGGGCGGTGGCGACGTTGCGGTAGCACTGCTCGACCTGCGCCGCGAGATCCCCCGCGCCCACGGTCTTCCCGCCGGCGTCCCAGGCGACCTGTCCGGCGATGAAGACGAGCCGCGACCCGGACGCGACCGCGACCTGCCGGTAGGCGGGCGACTCGATCAGCCCGTCCGGGTTCAGCAATGTGATGGCCATGACTTTCTCCTCGATTCAGCTCTCTTGTGGTTACCGAGGAACTGTAGGAGAGTGTCCCCTGACGTGGAAGAACGCACTTTTCCGTGACTGGGGCACCAAATGGTGAGCAAGCAGTTCGACGGCCCGGCAGCGGCGGATCTGCGCAGGGCCGACTCCCTGGCGCGCGAGATCTTCTCGGACGTCGCCAACAAATGGGCCCTGCTGATCATCGAGGCGCTCGGCGAGCGCACCCTGCGCTTCAGCGAGCTGCGTACGCAGGTCCAGGGCATCAGCCACAAGATGCTCACCCAGAACCTGCGCATGCTGGAGCGCAACGGCCTGGTCGAGCGGCGGGTGTACCCGACGGTGCCACCACGCGTCGAGTACACCCTGACGGAGGCGGGACGCGGCCTGCAGGCGACGGTGGACGCCATGTGCGACTGGACCCAACGCTTCCTCAACCACATCGAGTCCGCCCGCACCCACTTCGACAACCCGGACCCGCTCTGAAGCGGGTGCCGCAGGTCCGCATCCTGCCGGGGGCACTCACCTAGATCGCCATCTACGGCCCCTGACCTGCTGTTTCACAGCCGCAAGTCTTTTGTTTCGTTACCCTCGATAGGCAGCGGACGGTGCCCGTACGCAGCCGTACGACCATGATCAGGGGACATGCGGGGGATGATCTTGGAGGCATTTCCTTAGGCCAACCCTTGATTCCGGGTCATCCACGCGGCGACAACCCGCTACGACCGTCTCCGCTCACGGGCGACGCAGCCGTCGATCGTGCCGAATACGTGCGTACAACCCGGAACGGCAACCGGCCATCGCCCATTGGGGGCGTCGTCGCTCCCCTGGGCGACGCCCTGGCCGCGGACCACCGCCCATCTACGAGGGCACCGTCGGCAGTCTCGTCACTGAGGACGCCGGCACGCTGCGGGGGCGCGTCCAGGAACGATGGAGCGACCCGCTAGTCGTGGAGGCCCTGTCAGCGGTCCGCTCGATAAAGGACCGAGCCGAGGCCACGCGGCACCGACGAGGTCCGTCGCCGCATCGACCGCCGCCCGGCTCACACCCTGGGCGACGGGACGAGTGATCGGAGGCACATCGCGTCGATGGCCGGCCCTGCCGCTTGTCGCCAGCTCTGACGCGCATTCAGGGCGCGGTGCGGCCGATGCGCTGCAGGCACCGCTTCATGATGACGATGACGGCTTTTTGATCGTCGGTGAGATGTCCCATGTAGGCGTGGCCCGCGACCGCGTCCGCGGATGCGGCGAGGTCGTCTCCCAGCGCATCCAGCAGCACCTTCACGGCCGCACGGCGCGGCGTCCAGCCCGGGCCGGGTTCACGTGAGACCTCCTCGCGCAGCCGGGCCACCTGGCGGCGGACCTCCCACCGCCGCGAGGCGTCGTCGTCGCCGCGCAGGAACTCCAGCGCCTCATCCACTGCCGGGTGCGACAGCTGCGAACCCCGCACCACCGCCTCCGTCATCAGATAGCGGATGGAAGCCACCTTGCCCGGCGACAGATCATCAAGGATCGCCCGTACGTCGGGCCGGTCCAGAACGCGGTGATCGCGTAACTGATCGGGAACGATGTCGACGGGCAGCGGAGTCTCGACGAGCAGACGCGTGAGACCGCCACCCAGCAACCACTCCTCCGTGAGGCGGGCACCGGTGATGTGCTCCGCCGCCAGAAGCGTGGCGACTTGGAGCCCGATGACATCATCGGTGCCGACCGCGTCGATGACCGCGTCGATGACCGCGTCGGCGTCACCCGGAAGCCCGCCGGAGCCGGACGAGGAGGACGCCAGCCGGACAGCCGGCAACCGCCCGGCGGCGGCGTAACTGAGCCGGTCGTACCGGCCCCCGTCGAGCAGCACGTTCACCACCCGCCCCCGGACCGACAACGCCTTCAGCACCTCGGGCCGTGCGCCCTGGCACCCGTTCGGTTCGACGACCAGCATCCAGTCACCGATCGTCCCGGCCACCAGACTGGGCAGAAGGCCGGGAATGTCCGCGTTGTACTGCTCGAGCTGGGCGTCCTCGAAGCTCATCGACTCGGCCGCGGCGAGGTCGGCGCCGAAGGCCCGCGCCACGTCGTCCAGCCCCGATGCCTCGCACCAGGTCAGACAGGTCGGATCGGAGAACGAGAAGCACGCGGACACGAGTCCCTCGTAATGGGTGAAGTCGTCTTCCCTCATGCCGCGGCCTCCATCGTGTGGGCTCAGCGCTTACTGGGCGGGCGACTGCCCGTCATAGATCTTCACAGAGAACGTGTCTCCAGGGAGCACTGTGTACGGCCGAAACGCTCCGCGCACGTCCTGCCGACGACCCGCCTGTTCTCGTATTCGACGTCGCCCGCGCTCTCCCGGGCCAGGCCCGGGTGAGAGGCGTCGGACTCAGCGGGTTCTCTGCGATCCTGTCGATGATCGGCGGTGCGGGCGGCGTCGCGCTGATCGGCCTCGGGCTCACCGTCGCCACCGCTCGGTGCGACTGGAGGCGAGCCCGACGCCGGTCAGCGCCACGTCGGTGCCGAAGAGGATGCGGCCCCATCAGCCTGGTCGCGCTCAGTTGTCCTGCTGGTGTTCGGGCATCAGCGCCCGCAGGTCTTCCGGGATGTCATCGCCGAAGGCCTCCCCGAGGTGTTGGTTCATGATGTCGTCGGCCTGGCTCATGCGGGTGAACAGGGCCTGTTCGTAGGCTTCGAGGCCGGCTTCGATGTCGTCGGGGTGAGCGGCGAGGGCGCCGGCGAGTTCGGCGCCGTCGCACATGGCCCAGTTGGCTCCCTCGCCGTTGGGGGCCTGCAGGTGTGCGGCGTCGCCGATCAGGGTCACCCCTGGTGTGCGCTCCCAGCGGTGCCCGTCGGGCAGGGCGAAGTGCGGGCGCAGGACCGGTGGGGTGTCGCTGTCGGTGATCAGTGCGGTGATCTCTGGGGCCCAGCCCTCGAACTCGGCGGCGACGCGGGTGGCAGCCGCGGCCGGGTCGGTGAAGTCGATCTGGTCGAACCAGTCCAGCGGCCTGGTGAGGGATATGTAGGCGTGCAGGGTGTCGCCGCGTTCGCGGTGCGCGGTGATCTCACGGTCGGGTCCGGGGACGACCATCATGCCGCCGCCGACCGCCTTCGCGGCGCCCGGGTGCCGCGTGTCGGCCTCGTACAGGTAGGTCTCGACGAACGACGTGCCGGCGTACGCCAGTGTCGCCGCCGACAGCAGCGGGCGGATCTTCGACCAGGCGCCGTCCGCGCCGACGAGCAGGTCGGTGACGAGCGTGCGGCCGTCGGCGAAGGTGACCTCGTGGCGGCCCTCGCCGAGGCTGCGGGCACCGGTGACCTTGGCGCCCCAGCTCACCGTGCCGGCGGGGAGTGCGTCGAGCAGCATCCGCCGCAGGTCCGCGCGCTGGACTTCGGGCCTGCCGCCCTGCCCGTCGTCGGCCTTCTCGAACAGCACGGTTCCGTCCGGGCTCAGCGCCCGCATCGCCTGGCGACCCTCCAGCAAGATGGCGTGGAAGGCGTCCTGCAGGCCGGCGGCTTCGATGGCCAGCTGGCCGTTGTAGTCGTGGATGTCGAGCATGCCGCCCTGTGCCCGCGCATCGGGCGAGGCTTCGGCTTCGTAGACCTCGACCGGTATGCCGTGCACGTGCAGGACGCGGGCCAGGGTGAGGCCGCCGAGCCCGGCGCCGATGATCGTGACAGTTGTCATGACGACTCCCTTTGAACTGGATCGATGCAGCCGCGCACGCTATTTGGTGCGGCGTGCCAAAATGGGACGCTACACCACTATGGTTCCTCGCACCAAATTGGCACAGTGCACTAAATGTGGCACCATGGAGGCATGACAACGCCAACCCGCCGCCCAGGGCGGCGTAATCAGGTGCTCTCCAGGGATCAGATCATTGCCGCGGCCATCGAGCTGCTCGACGGTGGCGGCGAGGGTGCGTTGACCGTGCGGGCCCTCAGTGAGCGCCTGTCGACGGGGGCCGGGGCGATCGCGTACCACGTGGGCAAGCGGGACGATCTGCTGGACGCGGCGACCGAGACGGTGGTGACGGCGGCGCTGGCCGCGGCGCCCGCTCCCGCGGCGTCCGCGCCGGCCGAGGAGATCCGCGTGGCCGCCCTGGCCCTGTTCGATGCGATCACCGCTCACCCGTGGCTGGCCACGCGGCTGACCCTGCAGATCGTCCGCAACCCTGTCGGGCCGGTCACGGTCGGCATCTTCGAGCGCATCGGCCGGCAGGTGCAGGCACTCGGTGTGCCACAGGAGCGCTGGTTCGACGCGGCCTCCACGCTCAGGGACTACATCCTCGGCGCGGTCAGCCAGAACGTCCGCATCGAAGGGGACACCTCCGGCATCGACGGCGATGCCGACCGCGAGGAGCACCTCGGCGCGGCTTCAGCGGGCCGGCAGGAACTCACACCCGAGACCCATCCGTTCATGCACGCCATCGTCGGCCAGATGCGGGATCACGACGACCGCGAGCAGTTCCTCACGGGCATCGCCGTCATCCTCGACGGCCTCACCCGTCTGCGCTGACGCCCTGGCCGGGCAGTCCCAGCCAGAACTTTGAGAAAGGACACCTCCCATGCATGACGTCATCGTCGCGGGGGCCGGCCCGGTCGGGCTGTTCACCGCCGACGAGCTGGCCCTGGCCGGCTGTTCCGTCCTCGTCCTCGAGCGGGACCAGGACCCGCACCCGCCGCTGAAGGAGCTTCCGCTGGGGCTGCGGGGCCTGAACGCCGGCTCCGCCGAGACGTTCTACCGGCGCGGCCTGCTCGAAGCGGTCATGAAGGCGTCCGGCGCCGATCCGCAGAAGGTCGGCGCGGAGCCGGAAGCGGTCGAGGCGCCCGATCCGCGGGAACTGAGCCACTTCGCGGGCATGATGCTGGACGCGGCCGATGTCGACACCGCCGTCCTGCCCTACCGGCTGCCCAGCCCCGCGATGGAAGGTTTCATGACGAGCCTGGACGCGGTCACTACCGTGCTGGCCGAGCAGGCTTCCGTACTCGGTGTGGAGATCGTCCGGGATGCCCCCGTCACCGCCGTGAGCCAGGACGACGAGAGCGTCGTCGTCACCGCGGGCGGGCAGCAGTATCAGGCGCAGTACCTGGTGGGCTGCGACGGCGGCCGCAGCGCGGTGCGCCGGCTGGCCGGGTTCGACTTCGTCGGCACCGACCCCCTGTTCACCGGCTACGTCGCCAAGGTCACCTTCGCCGACCCCGACCGGCTGCCCATGGGCTTCAACCTGACCGAGACCGGCATGTTCCTGCGCACGCCCCTCGAAGGGCACCTGGGCATGATGGACTTCGACGGCGGCACCTTCGACCGCTCCAAGCCGCTGACCCGCGAGCACCTGCAGGGCGTGCTGCGCCGCGTCTCCGGCACCGACGTGACCCTGGACGAAGTGCACCTCGCCTCCAGCTTCACCGACCGCGCCATGCAGGTGACGACCTACCGCAACGGCCGTGTCCTGCTCGCCGGCGACGCCGCCCACATCCACTCACCGCTGGGCGGCCAGGGCCTCAACCTCGGTATCGGCGACGCCATGAACCTGGGCTGGAAGCTCGCCGCCACCGTTCACGGCACCGCGCCCGAGGGGCTCCTCGACACCTACACCACCGAGCGCCACCCCATCGGCGCCGCCATCCTGGACTGGTCCCGCGCCCAGGTGGCGACCATGGCCCCGGGATCCAACGCCCCCGCCCTGCGCCGGCTGGTCCACGACCTGATGCGCACCACCGACGGCACCACGCACGTCTACCGCCGCACCTCCGGCCTGTTCCACCACTACGACCTGGGCGAAAGCCACCCGCTGGCCGGCAGGAGCGCCCCGGACTTCTGCTTCGAGGACGGCACCCGGCTCGGTGAGCTCCTGCAGACGGGCCACGGCGTCGCGGTGGACTTCACCGCCGATCAGGCACTGCGCCCTACGGCGCAGCAGTGGCAGGGCCGGATCCAGTACGCCACCGGCCCCGTACGCAACAGCCTCGGCTTCAGCGCCCTGCTCGTGCGCCCGGACGGCGTCGTGGCCTGGGCCCGGGAACACGCCCCGGCCCCTGCGGAGTTCGAGAACGCGGCCGCACGCTGGTTCGGCGCCACGAACCGGTAGAGCCCACGGCATCCCCTGCGCACAAGCTGCGGCGCCGCCCCGAGAACAAGGCGGTGCCGCAACCGAGCACTCTGCACCACACAGGGCTCCCATGCCGAAGGCCGGTGGACCACAGTGCACCAGCGCAGGAAGGCACCGACACGGACTGCGCTAGCGCCCGCCCTTGCCGTAGTGGGCCCAGCCCTGGTCGAGGAACCGGAAACCGGTCTCGACGAACGCCTCCGGATCAGGTTCGCGAACCGCCATGAGCTGGATCTGCAGCGCGAAGCGCACGTAGAAGCGGATCTCCTCACTCGGCTCGGCGAGACCGAACTCCTCGGTGAGCGTGGCGATCAGCGCATCCTCGTGACGCAGCCACATCTTCTCCGCGTAGTCGATCAGCGCCGGCGTGCCGTCCATCAGCGCGAGGATCCGGCTTTGCGGCTCGTTCCTCAGCGCGGCGATCTCCGCCAAGTAGTGCGCCTTGAGCGCGTCAGAGACCGAAACACCCCGGCGGCGGTCCCGGACGGCGGCCACCAACCGGTCGTGCCGCTCCTTCTCGTCCGCGAAGACGAGCGCTTCCTTGTGCGGGAAGTGCGTGAAGACCGTCTTGGGCGTCACGTCGGCCTTGTCCGCGATTTCACGCACCGTCACCGCATCGAAACCCCGCTCCAGGAACAGCGCCGTCGCCGCTTCCAGGATCGTCGCCCGCGTCGCCGCCTTCTTGCGCTCACGCCGCCCTAGGGGCTCTGCATCCACCATATCCGCATCATACCCTCGGACTCTTTCTACCTTGACGTTAAAAGTAATCTCGGTATAGCAAGAGTCTGAGTGAAGCTAATTCTGCTGCCCTCACGAGTCCTGTGCCGTTGACAGCGGCTGCTCTGTCCCGCCGCCGGCAGCGCACCTACCCCGCGGGCCCGCCCGACGCGGACACGACGACCGCTGCACCCCAGGACATCAACCCCGGCAGCCCAACTCACCTGTCACAGGCGGCCTTCGAACACCTCCATGCAACCGTCCAGCGAGGGGAAACGACCATGAACACCACCATCTCCACCGCCGCCCCTCACGCCCCCGCGTGGGTGCGTACGTGGGGTGCTTCGCCGCAGGCCCCGGACAACTCCGTCAGCTCCCTGAAGCCCTTCGCCGACGCCACCCTGCGCCAGCTCGTCCGCATCAGCGGCGGCGGCCGGCGCCTGCGCATCCGCCTCAGCAACGAATACGGCACCGCGCCCCTCACCGTCGGCGCCGCCCGCGTCGCTCTCGCCGCCGACAGCGCGGGCGCGATCCAGGGCAGCAGCCAGGCCCTGACCTTCGGCGGCCAGCCGGCCATCACCGTGCCGGCCGGCGCCCCAGTCCTGAGCGACCCCGTCGACCTGGCCGTGGACGACCTGGCGCAGCTGGCCATCAGCCTCTACCTGCCCGGCCGCGTCGACACCGCCACCTGCCACGGCACCTTCCACACCCTCGGCTGGCTCACGTCCGGCGACACCACCGAACACGCCGCACTGCCCGGCGACGCCACGCCTCTTGCGGCGCAGGCCCTGCTCACGGCCGTGGAAGTCGAGCCCGAGACCCCCACCCGGGCCATCGCCGTGCTCGGCGACTCCCGCGTCGACGGCATCGGCTCCACATCCGGCGCCGACCGGCGCTGGACCGACCTGCTCGCCGCGCGCCTGCACACCCACAACAGCCCGACCCGGTGCGTGGTCAGTCAGGGCATCGGCGGCAATCGCCTGCTCACCCACGGCATCGGCACGGCCGCCCTCGCCCGCTTCGACCGCGACATCCTCGCCACACCGGGCCTGGGCCACGTCGTGATCGCCGTCGGCAACGACCTCGTCTTCTCCTACGCCCCGCGCACCGAGGAGAACGCCGCCTTCCTCGCCATGTTCCCCGGCGAGCCCGTCGGCGTCGACGACATCATCGCCGCCCACCTCCAGGCCGCAGCCCGCGCCCGCGCCCACGGCGCGAAGGTGTACGCCGCGACCATCGCCCCCTACGGCGACTCCGACATGTACAGCCCCGAAGGCGACGAGGCCCGCGAGCAGATCAACACGTGGATCCGCACCAGCGGCGCCTTCGACGCCGTCCTCGACTTCGACGCCGTCTGGCGCGATCCCGCCGACCCCAGCCGCATCCGCGACGACCTGCACATGGGCGACAACCTCCACGGCAACGACGCCGGCTACGCCGCCCTCGCCCAGTCCATCGACCTCACCCTCTTCGACTGACCTTCTGCCAAGGCCTCACCGAACACCCACCCCCACGACACGGACAGGCAGTGAACGCATGAAAGCAGCAAAATGGGCCGTCGCCGCAGTCATCTGCGCCACGGTCACCCTCGGCCTCTACACGAACGCGGCGGTGACCGCGGCCGCGATCGGTGCCGTACTCGTTCTGGGACTCCTCTATGTGTACTTCATCTACTTCGGCCGCCCGAGCCACGTGGCCAGCCTCAACGAGGTCACGGACACCAAATGGCACACCGTCGACCTGGGGAAGACCACCATGAGCGCCGACGGCTCCGCGTACCGGATGTTCGTCCGGCGCGGCACGTCCAGCAACCTCGTGATCCACTTCTCCGGTGGCGGAGCCTGCTGGGACGGTGAAACCGCCGCCCGTCCGATCACGCTCCTCGGCCTCGTGCGCGGATACACGCGAGAGCTGCAGATGTTCTACTTCAACTCGCTGACCCGACTGTTCCCCGCCGCGCTCGCCGGAATGGCCAACCGCCGCGACACCACCAACGCCTTCCGTGACTGGAACTTCGTCTTCGTCCCCTACAGCACCGGGGACCTGCACGTCGGTGACACCATCAACACCTACTCCCACAACGGCAGGACCATCACGGTCCACCACAACGGGCGCAACAACGCAACGGCCGTACTCGACTGGGTCTACGCCAACTTCCCGGAAGCCGACAAGGTTCTGGTCTCCGGCGAAAGCGCCGGCGCATGGGCCTCCGCCTTCTACGCCCCGCAGATCGCCGACCACTACACAGACTCGAAGCTCTACTGCCTTTCAGACGGCGTCGGAGTCGTCACCGAGCGCTGGCGCGACATCGTGGACACGATCTGGAAGGCCGACAGCGCAAAAACCCTGGGCTTCGACCTCGGCGACGACCTCTACGAGGACGCGCTCCTTCACCGCTCCGACGAGGCCGCGCGCGATATCAAGTACCTGCAGGCCAACACGCTCTACGACGACACCCTCACCCGCTTCGGCGCCGCACTGAACCGCACATCAACCAAAACCGACGCGTTCATCGACGACTGGGCAGCCAACACCAAGGCGTCGATCGCACGCCTCAACCAGTCCGGCCTTCACTACAACTTCTTCCTCACCGACTGGGGCCACAACCCGAAGAAGCACACCACCGAACACACCCTGACGACCAACGAGTTCTACAACAAGTGCACGGCCGACGGGGTCCTCTTCTCCACATGGATCAAGCGCAACGTCATCGACGACGAAGACCTCTCGCTCGGACACGAGCTGCTTGCCTGACGCCCCTTCGCCTTCATGAGCACGGCGTCGCGCTCGACGCCGCCACCGAGGCGCTGACCATGGCGACAAAGTGTCAAACACGGATAGTGAAGACATGGAGCCCTTCTCATCCTCAGTAGCGGCCTTCTTCGATGAACTGAAGGACGAGGATGGCCTCCACGATCGTGGTGGCGCGGCGCGGGCAACAGCGCCGGCGGGGTTGCGTATGCCGTAGCGGCATGTGGTCCAGTGGACGGTGAGCACGACGTTGAGAGGTTTCCTTCATGCACCTGCCTGCGATGCCCCGCTGGGTCAAGATCGGCGACGCTGCCGCATTCGCCGGGACCACCCCCCGAGCCATCCGCCACTACCACGCCATCGGGCTGCTCGCCGAACCGGAGCGGGGCGCCGACAACCGCCGCCGCTACGGCTACGACGACATGATCCGGCTGCTGTGGATCCGCAAAATGGCGGACGCCGGTATCCCCTTGGACGACATCCGCACCGCCTTCGAGGGCACCATCGACATCGAGCAGTCGCTCGCCCGGCTGGAGGAATCCCTCACCGCCAAGGCCGCCGCCATCGAACACCAGCGGACCGCCGTCCGCCACCTGCGCGAGTCCGGCAACCCCCTTGGCCTGCTCTCCCCGTTGGTCACCGGCCGACTGCGCCACGTGCCGCCCGGTGCCCTGCGCCCTGCTGACCTCGATACCCTCCTGGTCACCGAGCGCATTTTCGGCCCGCTCGGCGCTGTCGTCCAGGCCGACCGGTTCATCGTCCTGGCCGCCCGGCCCGACCTGCGGGCCGAGGACGACCGCCTGGCGGAGGCCGAGGCGGCCCTGGACGACAGTGTCTCCCCCGACGACCCCCGCGTGGAGGCCCTCGCCATCCAGCGGTGCGCACACGAGACCGCGTTGCTCGCCGCCATCGAGGACGCCGGGCTGGAGGAAACGCACGACGACCTCTTTGAACAGTACGACGAGGCTGCGGACAAGGACGAGAGCGAGACGACGATGAGCGCGTCGGAGGCCATCGGCAAGATGCCGTACGACTTCTCCCCGGCCCGCATCCGGTACGAAGAACGCGTCTTCGAACTGCTACACGCCCGGCAGAACGGCGACACGCCCCACAGACCAGCTGATCAGCTCTCAACAGCCTCCACCGACAACGCCGACGACATCAGCTGATCATCCGGCAACGGACCTGGGCTCTTCCGAACCGCGCCCCGCCACGACTGAAGCACGCACCATGACCAGGCACACGGTCGTCATCGACGGGGTAGACCCGTGCTGCGAGGCGTTCGGCGTCCCGGCCCATGCCACCGCATTGTTGATCCTCGGCGGGGCACATTCGATGATCTGGTGCGAAGAGGGGTTCTGTACCCGGTTCGCCGGGGGCGGGTCGCCAGGTCGTGCGTCACGACCACCGCGCCGCCGTGATGATTCACCCCCGCTGCTGCCGACCGCTCCTCTCCGCCCTGATGGGCGGGTGTTCCGCTGCACGTAGGAGCGACTGGCGCCGATTCGGCAGCCGTGGCTGCGCCGCATCTACGACCAGGTCAAAGACCATCCGTACAGTCACCCGTTCTCGTAGCCGCAGGGCCTCGACCCCACGGGAGGCGGCAGCGCGTCCCAGCCGAGCCGGAAGGGACCGCTGACGGTGACGGCGACCCGCCTGGCTTATGCGACCGCCTTCGCGATGAAGGCGGCCAGGTTGTCCCACGTACGGGCGACCCGCTCCTGCACCGTCAGGGTCTCCTCGAAGCCCCCACGCAGTCTCCTTGCCCTCATGAAAACGTCAAAGATGTTCAGGCACCGTCCCCGCCAGAGCCCGGTAGGCCGTCGGTCGGCTGGAACGCCCCGGCGTGCATCGCGCGTTCATGGTGCCGCCACGCTCAGGTGGCGTTGATGGCGTGCTCGGTGAAATGGCCGCAGGAGCGGAAGCCTAGGCGGCGGTAGACGGGCTCGCCGGCCGCGGAGGCCTGCAGGACCGCGATGCGATGGCCCCGGTCGCGGGCGGCGTGGAGTGCGGCGAGGGTGATGGCGGTTCCGTAGCCGCGCCGGCGGTGGGCGGACAGGGTGGTGATGTTGTAGATGCCGGCGACGCCCGCGTGGTGGAAGACCTCGGCGGAGCAGACCGGCCGGCCCGCCGCGTAACCGACCAGGTAGCGGGCCGGGCTGTCGGCGGCCAGCGCCTGCGGAGCGGCCCGTGAGAAGAAGCGGCGGACCGTGTCGGCGGGCGGGGACCAGTTCGCCGCCAGGATCGCGGCGTAGTCGGCGAGTTGCCCGTGCTCGGTCACCGTACGGATGTCCAGCCCTTCCGCGGCGGGCGGCGGCAGGGTGTCGTCGAGTTCGGCCCACATGGCGGTTTCCCGCTCGGTCGCCGGCAGGCCGGCTGCCGACAGCCGGGCGCTCAGGTCCGGCGGTGACGAGGTGGGCCCCACCCACCAGGAGAAGCGGCGGCCGGTGGAGGCCAGTTTCCGGACGCTCTCGGCGATGCGTGCCGGTGCGGTGGCGGGGGTGAAGCGAGCCGCGGCGACGATGTTGAAGGTGTCGTCGTTCAGGCCGCTGTCAGCGATCAGGAGGTCGTCGGTCTCCAGGACGGTCGCGCCTGCCAAGCCTCGGTGCAGATGACAGGCGTGTCCGGCCAGGTTGAGCTCCATCCTGGCAGGTAGGTCGGGTACGGGGACGGACATGAGCCAGACTATAAAGCATCACGCACAATCGTGGAAAAGTACGCACCTCCAGACTCGCCGCGTTCATCGCTCAGGTGGCGTGGAGGATGGGCACGCTGAGCGCCCGCAGCGTGGCGTGGGCGGGGTCGACGTCGGTGACGATCCCCGCGACCTCCGTCAGCGGCAGAACGGCGAACCGGGAGGCGGCGCCGATCTTCTCCGCGCTGCCCAGCACGTACGTGTCCGCCGCCTGCCTGGCCAGGACGCGCTTCATGGCGGCCTCGTCGGCGTCGTCGGTGGTCAACCCCATCTCGGGATGCACGCCGGTCACACCGAGCAGGAAGAGGTCGGCGTTCAGCCCGCGTGCGGCCTCCGCCGCGGCGGCGCCGCAGGCGACCATGGAGTGCTTGAACAGCCGGCCGCCGATCAGGTACACCTCCACGTCGTGATGCTCGGCCAGCGCGCCGGCCACGGTGGGGCTGTGTGTGATGACGGTGGCGCGCAGGTCGAGTGGCAGGGCGCGGACGACCGCGAGCGCGGTGGTGCCGCCGTCCAGGATCGCGGTGCTGCCCGGCCTGATCAGCGCCGCCGCGGCGGCGGCCACGCGTTGTTTGCCGGGCACCTCGACGCCCTGGCGGGTGGCGTAGTCGGCGATCGCGGGCGAGACGGGCAGCGCGCCGCCGTACACCCGCTGACACAGACCCGCCGCCGCCAGATCACGCAGGTCGCGGCGGATGCTGTCCTCGGAGATGCCGAGTTCGGCGGCGAGATCCTTGGCGATGATCCGGCCGTTCAGCTGGAGGCGTTCCAGGAGCAGCTCACGGCGTTGGGCGGCCAGCATGCACGATTCTCCTTGTTCTTTCCGGTTCCTTCCTATTATAGTTTCGCAACGTGATGATTCTGATCGCGGGTCCCTACCGTTCTGGCACGGGTGACGACCCCGCACTGATGGCGAACAATCTGGCCCGACTGGAGGAGGCCGCATGGCCGATCTTCCGCAGCGGCCATGTCCCGATGATCGGCGAATGGGTGGCCCTGCCCGTCCTACGCGGCGCGGGCGGCACCGGGCCGGCCGACCCGGTCGCCGAGCAGATCATGTACCCCACCGCGGAACGCCTGTTGCGGCACTGCGACGCGGTCCTTCGCCTGCCCGGGGCGTCGACCGGCGCGGATGAGGACGTGCGGATCGCCACCGAGCGCGGCCTGCCGGTCTACTACCGCGTCGAGGACATCCCTGGCTACCGGCCCGCCGCCTGACCGGCACCGGCGACGACGCCCGGCCTCGCGACCGCCCTGAGGGCGATCACCCAGCGTCTGGGGGTGCTCGTGCAGGTCCAGCACGGTCCGCTGATCCAGTCACGGCTCAGCGACCGGCTCCGGGCTCGACGCTGGGGCCGCTCACGCCTAACGCGAGCAGGACCCCGCCGAGGCCGACAACTTCCGCCGCACCGTCACCGTCGCCCTCGAAGCCGCCACCCGGAACCAGAAGGGCCGGCCGAGCCCCACCCTGACCGAGATGGCCCGGAAGATCACCGAGGCGCTCGACACCGGCGTTGTTCCCCGGGTATTCGGGCAACCGCTCGCCCGCGACGCTGGTCGTCTCCCGAGGCGGAAGCGCCTGACGCCCCTGGGGTGGCGGCCTTCCCGGAAACCCGCGCACGCGCGAAGGTGAGTGCCGTGCTCAGTACCCGCTGCGACGAGGGGCGGCGGTGGGCCGGCGGGAGAGGTTGGTCCGGGCCGTGAGTTTGAGGGTGCGTGCCGGGTGTTCGTGGCGATGCGACGATCGGGACTGGTCGTCCATCTTGGCCTGGTTGAGCGTGGCCGGAAGCTTGATGTGCATGGTTGCTCCTTGCCGTTCTAGGCCCTGGTGAGCCACGTGACCTGGGCGCCGTTGTCGAAGGACTCGCGCCGCGTGGGCGTGAACAGGGTGGGGCGGAAGTGGCCGGAGAACATGGGAATGCCCGCCCCCGCCACCACCGGATAGCTCTTGAGGATGATCTCGTCGATCTCCGGGAGCAGGGAGCCGGCGAGCTTGCCGCCGCCGCACAGATAGATGTCCATGCCGGTGTCCTCGGCCTTCAGCCGCCGGACGAGCTCGATGGGGTCGCCCGTCTCAACCCGCACCGTCGGGTCGTCGATCGTCAAGGTGCTGGAGACGACGTACTGGCGCAGGTGGGAGTACGGGCTGGTGGTGGGAACGTCCAGAGCCGGCTCGTACGTGCCGCGGCCCATCACCAGGGTGTCGAAGACCTGGTTGGGCACGTTCTCGAGGCCGACCAGCTTGCGGACGTGGGTGGGGAGGGTCTCGGGGTAGCGGCTGTTGATCCAGGCGGCCATCTGGTCCGACAACGGGTAGAAGTCGACCTCGGCCTTGGGGCCGGCGATGTAGCCGTCGAGGGAGACGCCGATGTAGTAGACGAGCTTACGCATGCGCTTTCAACTCCTGCTATAGTACTATGACTGAAGTACTTTGAAAGTAGCACTACGGATGGAGTGGTGTCAAGTGCGGAAAAACCCGGAGCGGCGGCAGGCTCTGATTGACGCGGCCATCGAGGTGCTGGCCAGGGAAGGAGCCCGCGGGCTGACCTTCCGGGCCGTCGACACGGAGGCGGCCGTCCCCCCAGGCACGGCGTCCAACTACTTCGCCAACCGCGATGATCTGTTCACCCAGGTCGGCGGGCGCATCTATGAGCGGTTGCTGCCGGACGAGGCCACCGTGACCCGTAGCCGCGAGGGCGTGCAGGACGAAGCCCGCTATGCCGAGCTCATGCACGAGCTGGTGGATCGCATCTCCGCGTTCAACTCCGGCTATCTGGCTCTGCTGGAGCTACGGCTGGAGTCCACTCGGCGTCCTGAGCTGCGCGCCGTGCTGACCAAGCGCATCCGCGAGGACATCGACGCCAACATCGGCTACCACGCCGCTTCCGGCCTGCCCGGCGACTCCACCTCGGTGGTGCTGCTCTACCTCACCCTCAACTGGCTGATCGTGGAACGGCTGACACTGCCGGACATCTTCACCGAGCAGGAGGTCCACGATCTGGTGGACGCCGCCGTACGTAGATCGCTCCGTGACGGGATCACGGGAGGATGAGCACCTGGCCGAACGGCCGCCGCGCTGGTCACCCACCTGCGCAAGGCCGGAGGCCCATAGCGGTGTGCCGTCGGGCGTGGCCAGGACCTGGATGTTCATGCCGTGTTTCTTATGCTTGCCCGAATAGTAGGGGCGGTCGGCGGCTACGCGGTCCATGGGGATGAGGGTGCCGTCCAGCACCAGGAAGGGATGGCCGGCGCGCTTGGCGGCGCGTAACACCTGATCCACGCGGGGCGAGCGGACCGACAGCAAGGTGATGGCCTCGCGGATGTAACGCCAGGCGGTGGCCACACCGACGCCGGAACCGGCGGCGACCTCGGTGAACGTCTCGCTTTTGCGTAGGTGGATGAGGTGCCTGCTGGCCGGGGTTGAGGCGCCGCCATGGCGAGTCGATCGCCTTGCGGTGCCGGCGCAGGACGCCGGACAGGTAGGACAGGGTCTGAGATGACAACGACAGCGCGGCGCGGTAGAACAGCTACTCGGAGCCTCTGGTATGACGGTTGATCTTGGTCGACAACCCTTCT
The DNA here is from genome assembly GCF_040609855.1 of Nonomuraea sp. NPDC004580. Classification (NCBI taxonomy): domain Bacteria; kingdom Bacillati; phylum Actinomycetota; class Actinomycetes; order Streptosporangiales; family Streptosporangiaceae; genus Nonomuraea; species Nonomuraea sp. NPDC004580. The sequence goes on from NZ_JBEXLH010000042.1 coordinate 41,182, forward strand.
ACCAGGGGCTCTCCTACTTGTCGATCAGTATCCCCCGCACGCCATGCCCGCAACCTGCGGCTTCAGGTTGGAAACCTCACTGCATGGGCTGTCTACCCAGTTCAGCGTACCTGAACGAGTAAGGAAACCTCCGCTCTCCTAAGCGGGTGCCGCAGGTTCGAATCCTGCCGGGGGCACTCACCTCGATCGCCATATATAGCCCCTGACCTGCGGCTTCACAGCCGCAGGTCTTTTGTTTCGCCACCCTCGATAGGCAGCGGACGGTGCCCGTACGCAGCCGTACGACTATGATCAGGGGACATGCAGGGGATGATCTTGGAGACATTTCCCCAGGTCAACCCCTGATTCCGGGTCATCCACGCAGCGCCAACCCGCTACGACCGTCTCCGCGCGCGGGCGACGCAGCCGTCGATCGTGCCAAATACGTGCGTACAACCCGGAACGGCAACCGGTCATCGCCATTGAGGGCGTCGTCACTCTCCTGGACTACGCCCTGGCCGCGGACCATCGCGATCGGGCAGCCACCATGCCAGATCCTTCCCGTGGAGAGCCGGGGCTCAGCCAACCGGGCGATGCCGCCGGCAGGGCGGGCTCGTGCACCACTCCCGTGGACGCAACCCCTGACACGCGGCACTAAATCGTGGAGTATGGCCATCACCGGAAGGCACCCTTCCATCGAAGGGCGCCTTCCGAGGGGCCGCTGTTTGTTGGGGGAGCGCGTCCAGGAACGATGGAGCGATCCGTTCGTCGTGGAGGCCCTGTCAGCGGTCCGCTCGATGGAGGACTGGGCCGAGGCCACCCGGCGCATCGACTACCACTTCGGCACCGACGAGGTCCGTCGCCGCATCGACGGCCGCCCGGCTCACACCCTGGGCGACGGGACGAGTGGTCAGAGGCACATCGCGTCGATGACCGGCCCTGCCGGCTTGTCAGCAGCTCTGATACGCGTTCAGGGCGCGGTGCGGCCAATGCGCTGCAGGCACCGCTTCATGATGACGACGACGGCTTTTTGATCGTCGGTGAGATGTCCCATGTAGGCGCGGCCCGCGACCGCGTCCGCGGATTCGGTGAGATCGTCTCCCAGCGCGTCCAGCAGCACCTTCACGGCCGCACGGCGCGGTGTCCAGTCCGGGCCAGGTTCTCGTGAGACCTCGTCGCGCAGTAACGCGACCTGGCGGCGGACCTCCCGCCGCCAGGTGGCGTCGTCGTCGCCGCGCAGGAACTCCAGCGCCTCGTCCACTGCGGGGTGCGACAGCTGCGAACCCTGGACCACCGCCTCCGTCATCAGATAGCGGATGGGAGCCGCGTTGCCGGGCGACAGACCATCAAGGATGGCCCGTACGTCGGGTCGGTTCAGTACGCGGTGGTCGCGTAACTGATCGGGAACAATGTCTTCGGGGAGCGGAATCTCGACGAGCAGACGCGTGAGACCGCCACCCAGCAACCACTCCTCCGTGAGGCGAGCACCGGTGATGTGCTCCGCCTCCAGGAGCGTGGCGGCTTGGAGCCCGATGACATCATCGGTGCCGACCGCGTCGATGGCCGCGTCGGCGTCACCCGGAAGGCGGCCGGAGCGGGACGGGGAGGACGTCAGCCGGACGGCCGGCAACCACCCGGCGGCGGCATAATTGAGTCGGTCGTACCGGCCTCCGTCGAGCAGCACGTTCACCACCCGCCCCCGGACCGACAACGCCTTCAGCACCTCGGGCCGTGCGCCCTCGCACCCGTTCGGTTCGACGACCAGCATCCAGTCACCGATCGTCCCGGCCACCAGAATGGGCAGAAGGCCGGGAATGTCCGCGTTGTACTGCTCGAGCTGGGCATCCTCGAAGCTCAGAGACTCGGCCGCGGCGAGGTCGGCACCGAAGGCTCGCGCCACGTCCTCCAGCCCCGATGCCTCGCACCAGGTCAGACAGGTGGGATCGGAGAACCACGCGGAGACGAGTCCCTCGTAATGGGTGAAGTCGTCTTCCCTCATGCCGCGGTCTCCATTGTGAGGAACCGGCGGGCGTCCTGGAACGCCCGCCGGCTCAGCGCTTACTGGGCGGGTGGCTGGTGGTGCATCTCGGCTCTCGCGTGAGGCTCTGCTGGTTTGACTATGCCCGTCGTCAGTTCGGTGTGCGCCACCTCCTGGAGATTGGCGCTGGATGCCGTGACGAGGGCCATGGAGCTTTCGGGCAGGCAATGGCGGTCGGCGACCCGCCATTCGTCGTGGGCTTTGACCAGGCCGGCGCCGGCCAGGCGGAGCATCTCCGCACACCACAACGCTTCCCCCGATCAACAGGCTGGAGCATCACATGTGTGTCCTGGGCAGGGTCTCGAGGTTCTTTCGGATGCTTGGCGATTACTCTGTTCTACGAGGGGCTTTAGTGAGGCTGGAATCAAAGCCTTGCGACGGCCAGAACTGTATAAGCCACTCCTCAGCTCCTCGTGGAGGAGCATCTTCATCTGGCCAGCTCCAGCCGCTTCCTGGACGACGACTTGCCTTGATTGCCCAATCGCTGGCATTTTTGCGCAGATCCATGAGGACACTCGGGGGCCCGCTGCCGAACAGCTCGCTCAAGTAGACGAGACCCGAACTGGAGTAGAAGGATGCGGTCTTACTTCTCTCCCAGGAGCCGGAGATGTCGGGAGGGGGGCCATCCCATAATTCCAGGGTGACCGAGGTTTCGTGCCACGGAGCACTGCTCAGGAATACTGCCCAGTTCAAGGTCGCCTCGAACCAGGAGCCATGGTTGAGACGTGCTGAGATCTCCTCCAGGCGAGGCCAACCAGGTGGCTCGTCCAGTGTACCCTCCTGATCTCTCAGCAGAAATTGGCTTCTCTCCACCGTGATGACCTCGTGGAGGCGATCAACAAGTTGTGACATTCATTCTCCATACGTCCAATAATGATGCAGTGTGCTGCCTCCGCGGAGGCAGCACACTGCATTTAGATGGGCATCACGTTTTTGTGTTGAGTCGGACTAGGGATTGATTCGCGTGCCCGCCCTGTTGTAGAGGCGGAGGAAGAAGGCGTCTCCATCCAGCATGCGATCGTATGCATAGTAATACAGGATGCCGCCTTGACGGTTGTCGCCCCATGCACCGTTCTCTGCGGCTGGGATGGGTTTCACCGAGTAGTTGACGCCTCGTGGCCGGTAGTTACCCGCGTCGTTCGGAAGATTTTCCTGCCACCATACCCACGAGCCTTCGTAGGTAGAAGCGAACGGGAATTCGTCGCATTCGTTTCCAGCGGTAACCCATGGCGCTTGCCCCGTGCCGCTCCACGTGGGGAAGTATGACCAGCGGCATGCCGATTGCGACCTGCCGCGGTTACGGGCATTGCAGTTACCGTCTCGGACGCGTTCGTCTTCATATTGGTAGAGCCGGTGAATGACTTTATCCTTTGTGAAGCCCGGAATTACTTTTGGAGTGTCCTTCCGGATTTCCGGAACATTCGTGGGCCAGGCGTTCGCATGGTCCGTTGGCTTGGGATGAGTGGCATTGGGGTTGGAGTAGGCCAAGGAGATGTGCGAGTATGCGTTCGGGTAAATGCTCTCCTTCAGAGCGATCGAGGGTGTCTCGTGATCGAAGATGCATCCTTCCGCATATCCAACATAGTGGGCGGAATCGCATCGGATGCTTTGCTTCGGCGGAGCCATTCCTTCTTGATAGTCGTTGAAACCGATGAGATGGAGGGTGGTCCTCGTAGTACAGGTTCCGATCAGTTCGCGGTTGTTGGACCCTGCCGATCCTGCGTCGACATAGGACTCGAACTTGAAGTGCACCGTTCGGTCGTCCCAGTAATCTTCGTTTCCGATGTACGACGTTTTCAGGCCGTCTCTGGTGACCGGAAGGCAGGCATTTCCGTTGGGGTAGCCGGTCCCCATCATACCGATGGAGAACGTCTTCCCCTTGAAGTAGTCACCTTTGAAGGGGTTATGAATCGCTTCGTCCACCCAGAGATCGAATTCTATGGTCCGACTTCCCTGATAGGTGCGCCCGATCAAAATTTGCGGGAACCAGACCTCATCGGTGGTTGCCGGACGACCCTGTGCGTCCTTTACGACGCGTAAGGCCACGCCACCGAGAGTGATGCTGTAATAGCACGCGGCCAGCCCCAGCCCTCGGTCGCGTCGGTGGAGGACTGCGCAGCACTACTCGCATACAGGCACCCGCATGTGAACAGCGGGAACGCCTTGCGGTCCTCCTTCCACAAATGTGGCTCTGACCAGGCGCAACACCCATGATGAGCTGATCCTCAGCAGGCCCACGCCGAAGAGCTCAACACATGTCAAGGAGCACCTACATATTGTCCCATTAGTAGAGAAACTGGACTCGCTGTTGCTGGAGCTCTCCTAAAGCGGGTGCCGCAGGTTCGAATCCTGCCGGGGGCACTCACCTAGATCGCCATATATGGCCCCTGACCTGCGGTTTCACAGCCGCAGATCTTTTGCTTCACCACCCTCGATAGGCAGCGGACAGTGCCCGTACGCAGCCGTACGACCATGATCAGGGGACATTCAGGGGATGATCTTGAAGACGTTTCCCCAGGTCAACTACCGATTCCGGAGCACTTATGCAGCGACAACCCGCTACGACCGCCTCCATCCGTGGGTGACGCAGCCGTCGATCGTGCCAAATACGTGCGTACAACCCGGAACGGCAACCGGCCATCGTCATCGAGGGCGTCGTCGCTCCCCTGGGCGACGAACTGGCCGCAGACCACCGCATCGGCCAGCCACCATGCCCAATTCTTCCCACTGCAGGGCCGGGCTCAGCCAACCGAGCGATGCCGCGGACAGGGCCGGCTCGTACACCACTCCCGTGGACGCAACCGTCGCGGCCTGGCCACCCGGCGCTCGTCTGCCCTGTCGGGAAGACGGCGAGGAGATTGAGTGCCGTCCTTCGCCAGGTGGCGTGATCCACCCACGCGGTACGGAAGACCTGCACGGCTGTGGAGAACATGACGGCGGCCACGAGCGTGTCGCACAGGGTCTGCTCACGCGCCCTGCGGTCGGCGACGCGTTCTTTGTGCCACTGAAGGAAACTGGTGCCAAGGAAGTTGATGACCGTGGCAGCGAGCGTTCCTCCGACGCTGAGATAGGCGACGTTCAGCGGATCTGCCACTATCTCCTTCAGTGCCCGTCGAGGCACGTGTAAGTGCGCCCGTTCGAGGCCGTCCCAACAGCGCCGGGGGTGCCGCAGAAACCGCCCAGGTGGACGTTGCTAATATGGACCGGTTCGGGCTCGGGCTCGGGCTGGGGTTGCGGTCGGCGGGTGGCCTTCCGTTTGGGGCGGCGCTTGCCCTGGTCGGGGTCGGTGTCGTCGATGTCGTTGTGAGCTTGGACGCCGTCGCCGTCAGCGTCGTCGTCGTAGCGGTCTTCGATGCCATCGCCGTCGAGGTCGGGGCTTGGTGTGGCGCCTGGTGTCCAGGGTTTTGGGGTCCATGGCGTGTAGGACGGGATAGAGGGCGGCGTGAAGGAGGCAGGGTCGGTGTTGTCACCTCCGCCGAACAGCGCGCTGCAGCCGCCTGCGATGAGGAGGGCGACGACGATGAGGCAGCCACAGCCTTTAGCGTTGCTGTTCTTGGAGGCGGGCATGGGGGGCTTCTTTCCGTAGACGTGGCGAACACGAGCGGTAGGTAGGACGCTGCGTAGAGCTACTTAGTTGGCCCGGTGCTCATGTTGGTGTCATGGGCCCTCCACCATGCCGCCCTTATCGGGCGACGCCGCACGGGCACGAGCGTGGGCACGCCTCGGGCGCTCCGCGCATGTGATCCTTCGCCGTCCCGCGGTTTGACGTGCTGGGCCCGAACCCATCCGGCTACGTCTGCTGGATCGCTGGCACGGGAGCGTCATTTGCCGGGCCCCTATTAGGCCAAAGGTCAGCAGGAGCAGCAGGTTGCACGTCAAGTCGCGAACAAGCCACACAATCCGCCCGGCCGTTCCACCGCGTTATGCATACGCCGATCACGCAGTCCCGCAAGCATAGGACCAGCCTCACGCACCACCTCCGTACCACCCCGAATGACTACGAGCAGGAGGACGATCGTGATACCTGAGCCCGAACAGACTGGCTCCGTCGAGCTCACCACTTGGCGAGTGGTCCCCGGCAAGTCCAATCCCGACGAGAACGAGTACGGTGCCTGGGGCATCGTCGGCGGCGGCAGCGACGAGCACAGCTTTTACATGGAAGTCCTAGGCGCTGAGGAACCCAGGAAGACCGCGCAATTCGTTGTGGATGCGGTGACTGGCCACGCCGGTCAGCTTCGCTTGGAAAGCTCGCTGGTGTCAGTGCAGCAGGAACGGGCACGCCAACGGGCTACAAACGGCATACTCGACCCGTCCAACCCGAATCTGATCGAGGAGGCCAAGCTCGCCGCCCTGATCGACGAAGTGGGGGGAGTCGGCAGGGTATTCAACCAAGACCGGTTCGCCACGGGGCGCGACGAACTCGACAAACGCCTATACGCACAGTTGGCGCAGGTCGCAGCCACTGCGGTGGCGTGGATGGAATGCATCCACGCTCGCAGCAACGCCGACTCCGAACCAACGTCGAGGCAAGAGCGAGCAGGCTGATCACGCCTGTCCGAGGTTGGCCAGCCGGTCAAGCACTGTGGCGAAGTGGTGCGACATGCCACAGATCTGCCAGGACTCCATCTTCCACGGCAACTCCGGCTGGCCAAGGGCGAATCTTTCGATCTGCTGGTCCCCCCAGGAATACGAGGCGGCAAAGGGTGGCCACTGGTCGGCGATCACGGCCCTGCATAGATCTTGGAAGCCACGGAGAGCACCTGGCCCTTCAAGCTTCTTGCATCTGTAAACAACCCACTGATCGCGAACGGTGTAGCGAAGGTTGGGGTGCGGATTGAAGCCCTGGCCAGCACGCGGGCTCGAGACGCCATAGTCACCGTAGAAGACGTCCAAGGGACCCTCGTAGGCGGCGGCAGCACTGCTCCACAGGCAGGCGTCATGTCGAGGAATCGCCGTCGGGGTGTCGAAGGGGACGTCGCCGAGATCCTTGGGGAACGCGCCGGCGGCCAAGGTCAATGACCTGAACGGCCACTTCCCGGCCCAGGTAAGGGCTTGGCGGGCGCGTTCGATGCCCTTCCGGAGCCGACTGTCGGAATCCACCGACCACACGTCGACGAGGAGGTCGAAGTCTGAGAGACCCAGACCCATGAGCTGGCGTACCCGTCGAGCCAACTGGCCATCATCGGCCGCGGTTCGATGTTCCCCCCACTGCACCCGAAGACAGACACCCTTCTGGTGCTGCTTGGCGGCCCGGCCAGCGTCAACCAGCTCGCAGTCACGGTCTGTCGGCCTGATCACTGGGATGACGCTGTATCCGTGCCTGTGCATGATGTTGGAAACGCCGGATATAGCCCCGCATACATGAGGCCAGCGCCTACTCAGTAGGCGCGTGCAATCGACAGCAAAAACTCGCTGGCGTGGGAGATGATCCTTGACGCGCTTTTCGAAAATAGTGGCGGCTTCTATCACTGCCTGGCGCCCATCTTCTGGACTCTGGTCGGGGGGCATTACCTCGATCAGCGCCCGAACGGACGCGAGATTTTCTTTCTGGATCTTTCCTAGAGCCTGAATTTCGCTCGCGCGACCCTTCAGTATCGGCATGTACACCGTCATGACCTGGTTCTCCGTGCGGTTGGCGAACCTCATGACCGGTGGAGCGGCCGTCCCTCGCCTACCGACAGTCCGCCACCTGTCCCGTGCCTCGACAGTGAACCGGTACTGCAAGGGCGTCAATATCCATACAGTTAGATATTACGAGAATGCCTCACTGGCGTGAATCGCGGGCATCGGCGAGCGAGGGGATATGCATTGCAATTGCAGCGGCGTTTGTTGCCTCGTGTGCCCAGATGCGAGCACCGTCCTGCGGCCCGCTTCTCCCCCTGTACGAGGCGATCGGAGTCGGCCTTCAGCTAAGTCCGGTAAGTACCGGTCCATGTCTGCAGAACCACAGCCCAGGCAGTACGCCAGCGGTCTGTGGTGTCCCACCGAACGGGTGTATCGACGATCTAACGGCAGGGCCGGCAGCACACTGGCCAACGAAGCGGCATCCGAAAATTCCTACACGTAACGGGACGTGAGATCGCCGGCGCGGACAGGAATTGGCAGGGCCCTCGCCGTGGGTTGGATCGAGATAGCCCACAACGCCCACCCACCCGGCGAGGTCGTGGTCAGGATGCGCCGATTCTTGACCGTGCGGGAATCCCGGGATTGAGGAACCGGCGGACAGCCGTTGGCGCTGAGAAAAATCTTGAGTGCAAGGAGCTGAGGCTGCTCCTGATTGCGAAGCTCCCGGCCTTTCAGCAGACGGGGCAACATCCGGGTGGTGCCGGCGTCGAGACGGCGGGCTCTTCGGCTCCAGCTCGCGCTCTCGCCGAAGCGGCTGGCGGGCCTGCTCCTCAGTGAACCAGGCCCCCTGACCGACGCCCAGCGGGAACGCCTCGATGCCGCCATCGCCGACTGCGGTGAGATGACCATGCTGAGTGGCCTCGTCCGGGACTTCGCCGCCCTCCTCGACCCGAAGGACGGCAACGATGGCTGCTGACCGCCTGGATAGAGCTCGCACGACAGGTCGACCTGCCGCACGTGCACGCCTTCACCCGGGGGCTGGCCAATGATCGCGCCGCGGGAAACGCCGCGCTCAGCCTGCCATTCCACAACGGCGGTACCGAAGGCGTCAACACCAAGACCAAGCTCCTCAAACGGCAGATGTGCGGCCGCTCCGGGTTCGCTCACCTTCGCCACCGCATCCTGCTCGGCTAGCCACGTTTCGTCGCCACCGAAAGTGGGCCAGAGCCCGGTTACTGGACAGACCCCTCCTTGAAGGCGGTGCGCGGTGACCGACAGCAGCCCGCCTGCGAACAGCACCCGCAGTTGGGGCTCCTCAAGGATGACCTCAGGTCAAGTGTCCGGAGAACGGGGGGAAGCTCAGGGCGATTCACCCCGCGGTCCATGGCGCAGCCTGGCCGACGCCGAACTGACCGTCGCCGAATGGGTCGCCCAGTACAGCACCACCCGCCTGCACTCAGCCATCGGACACCTCCCGCCCGACGAGCTCCGGGCCCGCGTCCCAAGGATGTGGGCCCGGTCTCATCCACCAGAGCGACCCCAATCAGGCGCCGTCGGCCCCATACTCACGGAATAGGCACGCGCAGAAGAGGCGAACCGTTGTAGTGAGCCTCCCAAGCGGTGGCGCCGACAAGATCAAGTGGTTGCTTGATCATGGCAGCGGCCTCGCCGTTCACCCAGGATTCGAGTCGTTCTCGCACTGTCTGAACGGGGAGGCGCCCCACCAACTGGGAGACCACTGTCGTGCCTACCACCATGCCATACAAGCATTTGAAGGGCATGGCCTCTCCTCGCGCTCGGGCGGCGGCCTCCAGTGCCCGGTTGAGACCGCCGCATATACCCTCGCTGGCCGCCTGTAGCTGCATGGGCACCTGGGGTGCGCCTGGCAACTGGTCCCGCAGCAAATGCCTCTCCTCGTCGTCGGCAAGGACATACGAGGCGTTCATCGGGAGGTGGTCCGAGATCGCTTGGACGATTTCAGACATCAGTCGGTCGGTGTCGGCATCCTCAAATATCTCTAGGTCGATATTTCCGCCGGTGTCACCTTCGCCTCCCCCCGTCACCTCACCCTGCTCGCCGAGGATACCCTCGATCAGATCTTCGATATCGGCTTTGCTAGCACTCGCATCGCCCAGCCAGCTGATAAATACTTCCACGGCTCTACTCTATCTGCCCTCTGAACATCTTCTCAAGGAAGAACGCGTCCAGCTTCGTGAGTGACCTCTTGCGGCGATCCGGGCGGTCCCAGCTCATACCCTCGATCTTGTTCCTGAGATGCGCGCCCTCTTCTCGATAAGCTTCGATGTAGAATTGCTCGCCGCCGGACATGGCATCCCTGGAGGCATATACGTCGATAATCTCCGGCGCCTTGTCACCTAACTCTGGGTGGTAATGGTCATGCCCGGACTTCTGCTTTTTGAAGCGTGCGTTGAGCACTTGCTGGGGCGTTCCCTTGCCGCTGGCCTTGCCTACGTAAACGATCTGGTCCTTACTGTTGCGGATCACGTAGGTGATGTAGCTCCTTCCGCCGGCCGCGCTCGGCACGTCTACCCTGAACCCCTTTCCAGGAGTTATGCGGAATCTACTGAACATGCTGGCCTTACCACCAACCTTGCCCCTATCGCTACCCATGAGCTCATCAAGATCGTGGCGCGCCCAGATCCCATTGAAGAAGAAGTCGGTGGCCTTCTTTCCGCAAGATGTGAAGCCTATTTCCTCGCAGATGGACATGGCCAGGAAGAATTCCTGTTGTGTCCTGAGGCGATCATCCTTCAATGCATCGGAGTATTTCTTGAAGTGGTCTGGGGCGCGGGCGCGCCAACGTTCTATGAATTTGGACCTTACCGCTTCGTTCGGGAGCGCTCCGATGATGATCTCGATAGCAGACACATAACTGCCGCTACCGCCTCCCGCGTCAACATCGAGACCGTCCGGGTCGGATAGGCCGACGGGGTTGTCGGCCGCATAGCCGTAGGGGCTCGTCAGTTCCGGATTTTCGGTGTCGAACTTGGGGTCGGGAGACAAGAACTTCGCTGTAGAAGGGTCGTAGTAGCGCGCGGATAGATAGCTCAGCCCGGTGGCGGAGTCCTCCGTCTTGCCTAAGAAGCCACGGTCGGTGAAGGGCAGATCATCTCCGCCACGGCGCTGGCCGTAGGGCAGATAGCGTTCCCGGGCGGCCTGGCCGGTGGTGCCGTCAATGGCCAACTGCATTGAGCCGTGCAAGCCTGAGGCCGCCCAGTGGAACCCATCGGTGGTGCGGATGGCGATGACTGCGCCGTCGGCTGAGACGTAGTAGCGCGTCGCCTTTGTAACGCCGGAGGTGCGCACCTCCATTCCATCCAGATAAAGAGTGGCGCCGCCTTGTTCACGCCGTATCAGCCGCTCGCCGTCGGCGTCATAGACCATGGAGGTGTCAGAGCCGTCAACAGTGGCCTTTTCCAACTGCCCCGTCGGGCTCCAGGTAAATGTTGTCTGCTTGCCATTGACGGTGCGGCTGATTAGTTGGCCAGCGTTGTCATACGAATACGTGTCAGTTCTGGATGGCCGCGTGATGGAGGTGACCGCGTTAGGACGTATCGCCGAAGATCCGGGCGCCGGGTACTGGTAGGTAGCAGTTTCCGTTCCATCGTCCAGGGACGTGATGTTGCCCACAGCGTCGTACGCATAGGCATGGCGGTAGGGGTCGATGCCTTGTCCATCAGAGCCTGCGGCACAGTCAGCCCTTGTGGTGGTGAAGGCCGACGTGAGCCGGCTCAGACCGTCGTAGCCGAAGCACTCCGATTGCCCTGGGCTGCTTCCGGCCGCCGACGTGGCGTCAAGGACGCGCGTGATTTCACCGGCCTTGTTATAGCTGAAAATGTCATCCTGGGCAGTAATGGGGCTCGATGTGTTCGCTTTCGTGAAAGTGGTCAGCTTGCTCAGCCAGCCGGTCTCGGGATCCCAAGCGAAGGTCCGTTTCACCTCACCGTCGGATCCATATGAGCGTTCGGCGATTCGGCCGGTGGAGCTGTAAGAGGTGTTCTTGACATAGACTGTGCCGCCGTTCAGGTCCGATGAAAGTCCCGTGGGCAGCCCCAGGTCCGAGTAGCCATAGGTGAGCGTCTCCTCCTGAAGCCCCCCTACCGCCGGCAAAGTGCGCGTGAGCGGGTTTCCAGCTTTGTCATAGGTGGCAGCGAAGGCATATTCCCCCGCGATCCCTGTCTCAACGGCGGGAATGGTTACCTTGGTGCCGGTAGGGCGATAAGAACTGTCGTATCCGGTGACAGCCTTGACATAGGCTTGGCCGCCGACGTAGCGGGTGCTGGAGGAGAGCTGGCCCTCCTCGAGTGTGTCGTACACCCATTCGGCCAGTTTGACGCCTGTGTTGACTTCTCCAGCCCACTGAGTCCTTCTACGGCCCAGGTCGTCGTAGGTGTAGGAGGTCTTCTGGTTGTTCCCGTCCACATTCCACAGGATCCGTCCGGCGGCATCGTACCCGGTGGAGGTGCTACCGCTGTCTGGGGCGGTTGTTGCGGTTCGACGATCGAGCCAGTCATAGGAGAAAGTGCGAATGTTACCGTTGGCGTCAGTGAGCCGGGTCAGTTTTCCAGCCAGGTTGTACGTGTACGTCGTGTCGTGGTGCGTTGAGGCGTCGCTCCACTCTTCCTTCTTGACCGTACGTCCTGCGATGTCGAGGACGGTCGCCACTTTTCCGCCCACCGATGGCTGTACCTCGGCGCGATCCATCCCTGGATAACTGGTTCGGGTCCGCCGGAACTCGACCGCGAGGTTCATGTCGATGTTGGCGATCGGGCGCTTGAGCGCGTCGTAGAGCGTCTTCGTCCACTGCGGCAGGCTTTCGAATACCGGGTTGAGCAACCCGCTGCCGGGGGAGGCTCCGTTGTAGACCGGCAGCGCCTTGACGTAGGCCAGGCCCCGAGGGTCATAGGCCGTGACCGCTACCGTGCGGCCCCCTGTGGGTGACGGTGTCTGCACCTCACGGACCCGGCCGAATCCGTCGTCGTACGTGTGCGACTCGGTGTACTTCGCCGAATTTCCGGCACCGGATTGCAACTGCCGCATGACGGTCTTGATGGGACCGTTCGGCTGGCTACCGGTACCTGCGACGGGGATCACGTAGGCAACAGTGGCGGTGGGTGTCCCACCGCTTCTCGGCTCTCCCGTGGCCCACAACCTGACCGACCGGCCGAGACTGTCGTAGTCGATCTCGGTCAATCTTCTGTTGGCGTCGAGGACCGAAGTCACCATGCCGGTGCGGTGCCCGTACTTCGTCGTTGTCTTTTGCCCCAGGGGGTTCGTCGTCGTGACCCCGTTGAGCGGCCACCCGACAGGCGGGTCATAGGACGTGGTGGTGATCTTGTTCAGTGCGTCTGTGGTCGATAGTGTGCGCCCGTACTCGTCGAAAGTTGCCTTGGAAACGGAGGTACCCGTGGCGCTGAAGTGAAGACGGGTCTCTGTGACGTTCCCGTCGCTGGGCGCGTTGGCCGCTGGGTTCGATCCGCCGTCGTAGAGAAAGACTGACTTGCCGTAGAGAGCGCCGGTCGCACAGTCGTCACCTGCTCGACGCTCGACTGTCGACGGGAGTTTCGTGAAGTACTGGCCTCCCTCGACGTTGCGGGCATACGTCGTCGCAGTACAGGAGTTGTCTGTCGAGACACTGTCCTGACCCCGGTCGTTTACCTTCACCGGCAAACCGTCGGCGTTGTATTCGATCCTCTTGTCCGTGTACCGCCAACCACCGCCCGTGACCTGCTCGCGCGACCGTTCACGAGTTTGCAAAACGAAGGCTGGATCGAGCACGCCAGGACCGCTGCCGGTAGACCTGACCTCGTACTCGTAGCGGACGGACTCGAGCTCGGAGTAAGAAGGCGGGTTTGTACTCGTCAGCTTCCAGGTCTGTGTCTGCAACAGCTGACCTTGCAAGGCGCGGGCGTCAGTCATGGTGACGCCTTCGAAGGTGGTGATGGCGGCGCCGTCGATGCCCCGATAGAAGGTCTCGGAGGTGACGCTGTAATCGTTCGGATCGGCACCGGAGCCGCGGGTGGTGCGCACCGCCTGGTAGCCGCGCCAGTCGCTGCTGCCGGGTGCCAGGTCGGGCTGGGCGTAGGCCACGGGGTTGGTCCAGCGCGGGGCGCCGAGGTAGTCGTAGCTGGTGACCATGTCGGGAGAGCCTGCGACCAGGTCGCGTTCGACGACCTTCATGGCGAGTTGCTTGTAGAAGCGGGCCCAGCTTTCGTAGCCGATTTCCGGGTCGGCGTCGTAGTCGACGCGGTAGCAGTCGCCGGTGGCGTCGGATAAGTAGTTGGTGCCGTCGCGGCCCTTGCCGCCGCCGCACGGGTCGGCCTGGCCGTAGGTGACCTCGATCCGGCCGCCCATCCCGTTGCCGATCCCGGCCACGCGGGGAACCATGCGCCAGGACAGGAAATCGGCCCAGTCTGACCAGTTGTCGTAGTCCATCCGCCCGGCCACCATGGCCGCGTCGAAGGCAACCGGCGGCAGCATGACAGGGCTATCGCCGGCCAAGCCGGTCTGCTGCACGCTGTCCAACCACAGCACTGGGTCGTAGGCGGGGCCGAAGTCGGTGCGGGTGTAGATCCACCGGTAGCGGAAGTCGGTGCGGGTGTCCGGCTCCCAGGCCCCGGAGGTGGGGTTCTTGGATTCGGTGAGGACCGAGTCGAGTTTGCGGGTGGAGTAGAACGCGATCGCGTCGTTGGTCGTGCAGGTGGTGGTGCAGGTCAGGTCGGTCGGCACGTCCAGACCGCCGCGGTCGGAGGTGGTGAACGTCATCCGCGAGGTCGGCGTGCTGCCGGTCACCTGGGTGTTGTGGCCGTAGCTGACCTGCTTGAGGAAGCCGCCCCGATCGTAGGGCAACACCCGATAAGTCTCGTAGTCGCAGCCGGGCATGCAGAAGTAGTTGGTCTCGCGCTGGTAGGTGTAGTCGATGACGTTCTCGTTGGCGTCGATCGACTGGTCCAAGTTCCACCGCCACACCCCGGCGCAGGTTGGCGGGATCATGTCGTTGAAGTACCGGTCCGCGCATGGCTCGGCACGCTGGTTGCCGATGTACTGCAACTGCCACTGGGCGTCCTTGGTGTAGCCGAAGCGGTGTACCTGCCCGTCGTTGGAGGTAACTTTCCAGTACTCCAAGCCGTCGGCGCCGCCGGTCAGTTGCTCAACCTTCCAGCCCAGGTCGGGTACCGTCTTCCACAGCCCGCTGGTGCGGTCCTTGACGATCGAGGCTGAGCGGCCGGCCAGGTTCAGCACCAGCTCCGACTGGGTGTAGTCCTTGCTGGCGGCCGGGATGCTGCTGTCGGCCTCGTCCGGCGACTCCCAGCACACCGCTGAGCTGAACGGTCCGTCCTCGTTGGCATACCAGATCAGATCGGCCGTGTTGGGGTCGAACTCGTTCCACGCCGTACAACGGCGGTACTTACGCTCGATGAACCCACTCGACAGGTTCCAGCCGATCCCGGTCACGCCGGACTGGTTGTTGGTCCAGTTGCCCTGACCGTCCACCGACGAGGCGTCGTACTGCAGCGACAGGTTCGGCCCGGTGCCCACCGGTGATGGCGCCTCCGGCAGCGGGTAGTCATAAGAGAAACCGCCACCCGACGTGCCCGCTTGCCAGGTGCCCGACGGTTTGAGGTCGGTGGCGCCGAAGTTCCCGTCCGGGCCGGTCATGCCGGCCGCAAGCATGTACATCGACCCCGACGTGAACGCCTGCGCCGCGTTCGGCGTGGCGTCCTTGCCCGTCTGGCTCTTGGGCAGCGTCAGCGGGGCCGCCTTACCGGCGGCGGGGTCGACATCGACGTCGGCGGTCAGCGTGCCGGTCCTGACGTCGTTGTGCGCCTTGACCTGCTGCGGGCGGACCACGCAGTCGCGCGGCCGCGGGGTCGTCAGCGCACAGGCCGGCACTCGCAGAAGCTGCAGACGGGTCGCGAAGTTACCGCCATAGGCGTCGCGAAAGCTCGCGTACGAGAACTCCGCCCGTACCTTGCCAGCCTTATCGGCCGTCAGACGGGCCGCGACGCCCACTCCGCCGAGCTTGCGTACGGTATCGGCGGGCAGCGTCTCCACCTTCACCGTGCCGGCATCGGTGCCTTTTATCTCGGACAGCCGGACCGGCAGTTGGCCCGCCCTGATCGCCTTCTCGCCAGGATCCACCTCGCGACTCCCGGGCTCGGCCAGACCGGCTCCTTACGCTCGGCCTTCGGCTGGGACTCCTCCGCCCCCTTAGCCACCTTGGCCTTCGTCACCGGCCGGCCGTCCACCGACGTCTCAGGATCTGGACCTGATACCGACGCCGCCGCCGGAACAACGAGGTTGTCAGGAATCCCCAAGCCGGAGATCACCACTGCCATCGCGGTCGCGATGACCAGCACCATCGTCCGTAACCGACGCCGGATTCGCATGTCGTCACCTCTTCAGGGCACGCTGACGCGGGCCTCGGGAAGAGGTCGCGTCACGTCATAAGGAGTTGATAAAGACGATCAGTTCGGATCCTGATAGACGATCACGGCGCGGTCAATGTCCAGATATTCGCCTTGAGCGTTACGGAATGCCACTTGTGCAATTCACAGCGATGGATACCGCATGTCAGTCGATCTGTAGAAACGGTCCCTACTAGGCCAAGGGGCGCGTGTGACATCGATCACATTGACGCATCCAGTCAGCCGTAGTACCTGGGGGAATCCAGCAGCGTAGGACGGGGCCGTCTACACCGAAATCACGCCGTCCGCGACGCGGCATCAAGTCATCCAACCAGGTCATGAGAACCGCACATGAAGAGCGGGAGCGCCTTGTTTTTTCTACGACCAATATTGCGCCGACCTGCTTGAACACCCACCGTGCCGCGACCCGCAGGAGACTCACTCCAAACATCCCGATGAACGTCGAGCGCGCCCACATATCCCCACATCTGTAGACAATCTCGACCCGCAGTTGCTGGAGCTCTCCTAAAGCGGGTGCCGCAGGGTTCCATCCTGCCAGGGGCGTCATCGCTCCGACCGCGCCCTGACAAGTAGGTGAGCCGGCTGTTGCCGGCTCACCGCCTAGATCTTCAGGACATTCCTATCGGTAAGCTGACCGGTCCCGCATGCCTGGCCGGAAGCACCCTGCCGGCGGCACGCTCACCCCGGCGGCGTCTGGCCGTTCTTCGCTACTGGCACGCCCAGTTGTGCGGCGCCGGTGAGGGTCGCGCGCTCCACCGGCAGTGAACCCAGCACCGGGTTCAGGTGGCGCAGGCTCAGCGTTACGGGCGCGATCGCTGGAGCGACCGTGTCGAACTTCTCCAGGTCCACCCAGCGCACCACGTCCAGCACTTCCGACGGAATGCTGTCTCCGCGCTTCAGCATCGGTACGCACAGCTGACGGGCGTCGGTCACCCGCACCGTCGCCGGGGGGATCTGATCGGTCAGGACCGGGTTCAGCTGTCTGAGGTTGAGTGCCCGGTTCATCGGGGCGTTCGGGGTGATTCCGTAGCAGAGCAGGTCAATGTGCTGGACCAGCCGCAGCACCTCCCCGGGCGGCGTGACGCCGTTCTTCGCCACCGGGACGCACAACTGCTGCGCTCTGCTCAGCGCGACCTCCGTACGGGGCAGGTCCTGCAGCACCGGGTTGAGATGGCTGAGCACCAGCCCTTTGCCGGTCGCCGGGGTGACGACCCGGTAGCAGGCCAGGTCGACGAATCTGATGAAGTCCAGCGCCCCGGGTGGCGGAATGACGTTGTTCTTGGCGACCGGCACGCACAGCTGTTCACGCGCGCCCAGGGTGACCTGCTCGATCGGCAGGCCGTCGAGGACCGGGTTGAGGTGCCGCAGCGTCAGTCCGATGGCCGGCGGCTGGTACGGGTCGGTCTTGAAGCACTCGAGGTCGAGGTACGACACGAATTCCTTCGGCGTGGGCGGCGTCAGCGCGGCGGCCGACGGTACGGTGACAAATGCCAGAGTGACAATTGCCAGAGCCACGGATAACGCGCGCCGGATCGTCGGCCGGACGCGCCGGAGCCCGCTGACTGGTCGGTTCACCGTTCCTCCATCGGTCGTGGTTCCTCCTGGTCACCCCCTACTTTCTGCGCAGCATGCAGCTTTGACAAGATAAATGACAGCTTTTCGCTATTTCTCGATCGACACTGGGCTATAAGTGTCGCCCATAACCGCTTCGAGAACCATCAGGGCTTTTTTCACGCATTCCCGCGAACGATTCCGGACGTAATCTATTAGGGCCGTTCCGTCGCCCATCTCTTCCGCTGGGCTCGATCGAGGGCGGCGCGTGCCTGCACAGCGCCCTCGTCGGTCAGCAGGTGGCAGTGGCGGGCGCGGCGGCCTTCGGCCAGGTGTTCTGCGGGAGGTTCCGCATGACGCTCGATCCGACGGTGTTCACGTTCCAGCCGGGCCAGGATCGGATGGACCGTGCCGGCAGGGTGGCCGGTCTTTTCGCGCAGTTCCAGGCCGGCGGTAACACGCTAACGGCGCAGCAGGATGCGGACCTGGCCCGGGGCCAGGGTCGCGTCGGGGGCCAGTGACGGGGCGTTCAGAGGGTCGCCGGGGATCGCCGACACGTCCACCTGGCGGTCTCCTCGGTTGATGAGGAACCAGTAGGAGTGTGTT
This sequence comes from Nonomuraea sp. NPDC004580, assembly GCF_040609855.1. Classification (NCBI taxonomy): domain Bacteria; kingdom Bacillati; phylum Actinomycetota; class Actinomycetes; order Streptosporangiales; family Streptosporangiaceae; genus Nonomuraea; species Nonomuraea sp. NPDC004580. The sequence continues at coordinate 59,371 of NZ_JBEXLH010000042.1, forward strand.
CCGTCGGTGCGGATGGCCAGTTCGACGTGGCCGTGCAGGTCGGTGGGCAGTTCTGAGGTGACGCCCGCGGTCTCCAGGAGGGTGGGGAGCAGTACGGCGAGTCCGTTCGGGCCGAGGCGGGTCGAGACGTAGGTCGCCGTTCCCTGCCCCGCGCGGTGGCGGGTGATCGCGGGCCTACCGGCGTGGTCGCCTGTCTTGTACGACGCCAGCACCGCGGCCCCGGCCAGGTCGATGCGGTCGGTCCACAGGGTGCCGGTGACTCCGAGGTCGAGATCCACGGTGTCGCCGTCGAGCAGGGGGCCGAACTCCTGGATGCGGATGCCCAGGAGGTCTTGGAGCGCGCCGGGGTAGCCGCCGAGCCAGACGCGGTCGTCCTCGTCCACGATGCCGGAGAAGTACGTGGTGACGAGGTGCCCGCCGCCCGCCACGTACGACTCCAGCCGCCCGGCCAGCGCGGCGGGCACCATGTGCAGGATGGGCGCCACCACCAGGTCGTAGCCGGAGAAGCCGGCGGTGACCGGCACCACGTCGGCCCGCACGCCCGCCGCCAGGAACGCCGAGTACCAGTCGAGCGCCTCCTGCCGGTAGCGCAGCAGCGAGGTCGGGTGGGAGTCGAGCTCGGACGCCCACCACGACTCCCAGTCGAACAGGATCGCGGCGCGTGCGGGCGAGCGGTGGCTGCCGGCGACGGGGGCGAGGGCGGCCAGCGTGGCGCCGAGGTCGGTCACCGACCTGAACACGTCGCTGTCCTCGCCCGCGTGCGGCACCATCGCCGAGTGGTACTTCTCGGCCCCGCCGGCCGACTGCCGCCACTGGAAGAAGCAGACGGCGTCGGCGCCGTAGGCGACGTGGGTGAGCGAGTCGCGGGCCATCCCGCCGGGCCGCTTGGCCAGGTTCACGGGCTGCCAGTTGACGGCGCCGGTGGAGTGCTCCATGAGGAACCAGGGCCGGCCGCCGGCCAGCGAGCCGGTGAGGTTGGCCGAGAACGACAGCTCGTCCTGGGCCTGCGGCCCGGTCAGCACGTAGTGGTCGTTGGAGACGAAGTCGACCTCGCCCGCCCAGTCGGCGTAGTTCATCCCCTTGGTCTCCCCCATCACCATGAAGTTGGTGGTGATCGAAACGCCGGGGCTCAGGCGGCGCAGCAGGTCGCGTTCCGCGCGCAGGTGGTCCTTGAGCGCGTCGGAGGAGAAGCGCTTGAAGTCGAGCTGCTGCGTCGGGTTCGGGTAGGACGCGGCCAGGCGCGGGGGCAGGATCTCCGCCCAGTCGCCGTAGCGCTGGGACCAGAACGCGGTGGCCCAGGCCCGGTTCAGCTCGTCGAGGGTGCCGTAGCGGGCGCGCAGCCAGTCGCGGAAGGCGGTGGCGGCGTCCTCGGAGTAGTCGTAGACGTTGTGGCAGCCCAGCTCGTTCGACACGTGCCAGGCGGCCAGCGCCGGGTGCTCGGCGTAGCGGACGGCCAGGGCCTCGACGAGGCTCAGCGCGTACCGGCGGAAGATCGGCGAGGTGGGGCGCCAGTGCTGGCGGGCGCCCGGCCACACGGTGTGGCCCTGCTGGTCCACCGGGAGGATCTCCGGGTGCGCGGCCGTCAGCCACGGCGGCGGTGAGGCCGTCGCCGTGGCCAGGTCGGCCGCGATGCCGTTGGCGTGCAGCAGGTCCATCACCTCGTCGAGCCAGGTGAAGTCCCACGTGTCCGCGGCGGGCTGGAGGTGCGCCCAGGAGAAGATGGCCAGGGAGACGATGTTCACCCCGGCCGCCCGCATCGCGCGCATGTCGGCGTCCCACACCTCCCGGGGCCATTGCTCTGGGTTGTAGTCCGCGCCGAACGCCAGCCTGGCCCTGTCCGGCTCCGAGGGCCAGCGCACCCACCGGCGGCCGTGTTCCACCTGCAACGTCTGCTCCTGTCCTGCTGGTCGTGCTACTTGACGGTGAAGCCCTGCTCCTGGCCGTACTTGATGGAGGCGTCCTGCCACGCCTTCAGTCCGTCCTGGAGGGTGGTGGAGGAGGTGTACGCCTTGCCGACCGTGTCGTTGAAGATGCTGTTGGCGTAGACCTGGAACGGCAGGTACGACCAGCCCGGCGCGACCTGCTCGGCCGACTCGGCGAGCACCTGGTTGACCTTCTGGCCGCCGAAGTAGGGGAACTCCTTGTCCTTGAACGCGGGGTCCTGCAGCTGGGCGGTGGTGGCGGGGAAGGCGCCGCCGTCGATCCTGGTCTGCACGCCCTCGTCCACGGTGGCGTACTTGACGAAGGCGTAGGCGAGGGCCTTGTTCGCGCCGGCCTCGGGGACGGCGAGGGAGCTGCCGCCGTTCTCGGCGGTGACCTTGCCGCCGGCCTCCCACTGCGGCATGGGCGCCACCCGCCACTTGCCGGACGCGCCCTTCACGCCCGACTCGAAGTTGGCCGGCATCCAGGCGCCGGTCACCAGCGTGGCGATGGTGCCGTCGGCCAGGCCCTTGTACCAGGCGTCGGTCCAGCCGGGGACGGAGGAGAGCAGCTTGCCGTCGATGAGCTTCTGCCAGGTCGCGGTGAACTTCTGGGTGCCGGGGTCGGCGAAGTCGACGGTGACGTCGGTGCCGTCCACTGTGTACGGCTTGCCGCCCGCCTGCCAGATCATGCTGGTGGTGAAGCCGGCGTCGCCGCTGTCGCTGCCGATGTAGGCCTTCGGGTCGGCCTTGTGCAGCTTCTCGGCGGCGGCGACGTACTCGTCCCAGGTGGTGGGGACCTCGATGTCGTGCTTGTCGAAGACGTCCTTGTTGTAGAACAGCGCCATCGGGCCCGAGTCCATGGGCAGCCCGTAGACCGCGGGGCCGCCGGCGTGCACGGAGTTCCACGGGCCTGGGGTGAAGGTGCCCTCCAGCGTGCCCGCGCCGTACGCGCTCAGGTCGGTCACCGCCTTCGACAGCGCGAACTGCGGCAGCGCGTAGTACTCGATCTGCGCCACGTCGGGCACGCCGGAGCCGGCCTTGATCGCGTTCTGCAGCGCGGTGTACTGGTCGTTGCCGGTGCCGGCGTTGACCAGGTCCACCTTGACCTTGGGGTGCTTCTGCTGGAAGTCGGCGACGACCTGCTTGAGCGTCGGCTCCCACGCCCAGACGGTGAGGGTGCCGCCGGCGTCGAGCGCCTTCTGCAGGTCGGCGTCGGAGACGGCCTGCGACGCGGCGGCGGTGGCGGTGGCGCCTCCGCCGTCGCCCGAGCCGCCGGACGAGCCGCACGCGGTGGCGGCGAGTGACACGGTCAGTGCCGCGCCCAGCAGGAGGGCGTGACGACGGTTGATCGTCATGGGCGGTGCCTTTCTGATGGTCTGTCCTGGTGTACGCGTTGTGTCGCTGCTTGTCGCTCGGGCCCCGATGCGCCGGTCAGCCCTTGACGCTCCCCGTGGCGAGGCCTGACTGCCAGTACCGCTGCAGCAGCAGGAAGGCCGCCATCAGCGGGACGATGGTGAGCAGTGATCCGGTGATCACCAGGTTGAAGACGGCCTCGCCGCCCGCCGTGCCGGCCTGCTGGTTCCAGCTGTGCAGGCCGAGGGTGAGCGGATACCAGTCGGGGTCCTTGAGCATGATCAGCGGCAGGAAGAAGTTGTTCCAGGTCGCGACCACGTTGAAGAGCAGGACCGTGACGATGCCGGGGCCGAGCAGCGGCAGGCTGATCCGGAAGAACGTACGGAACTCGCCCGCCCCGTCCACCCGCGCCGACTCCAGGATCTCCTTCGGGACGGCGTCGGTGGCGTACGTCCAGATGAGGTAGAGGCCGAACGGCGAGATCAGCGAAGGGATAATGATCGCCCACGGGGTGTTGGTGATCCCCAGGTCGGAGAAGAGCAGGAAGATCGGTACGGCCAGCGCCGTGCCAGGCACCGCCACCGCGCCGATCACGACCGCGAAGACGGCCTTCCTGCCGGGGAAGTCGAACTTGGCCAGGCCGTAGCCGGCGAGCGTGGCCAGCAGGGTCGCGCCGCCCGCCCCGGCGACCACGTACAGGAGCGTGTTGAGCAGCCAGCGCAGGTAGACGCCGCCGTCGTAGGTGAAGGTCCGCGCGATGTTGTCGAACAGCGCGAAGTCGCCGGAGAACCAGAGCCCGAAGGAGGACAGCAGGCGCTCTTGGGTCTTGGTGGCGTTGATCAGCAGCCAGGCCAGCGGGAGCAGCGTGTAGACCAGCATGATCGTGGTCAGCGCGGTGAGCGTGCGGCTGCGGCGCCGCCGGTGCGGGCGGCGGTGGCGGATGACGAGCGGGCGGCGTGCGGTGACGGCCATGGCTCAGACCGCCTTCCGCATGCCGCGGAGCTGGACCACGTACGCGATGATCATCGTGATGACGCCCATGATGATGGCGACCGCCGCTGAGTAGTTGAACTGCTGGCCGGCGAAGGACAGCGAGTAGGCGTACAGGTTGGGCGTGAAGTAGGTGGTGATCGAGTTCGGCGCCAGCGCCTTGAGGATGCTGGGCTCGTTGAACAGCTGGAAGCTGCCGATGATCGAGAAGATCGTGGCGATCACCAGCGCGCCGCGCAGGGCGGGCAGCTTGATCGACCAGATGACGCGGAACTGGTCGGCTCCGTCGATCTCGGCGGCCTCGTACAGCGAGGGGTTCACCACGCGCAGCGCCGAGTAGAGGATCAGCATGTTGTACCCGACGAACTCCCAGGTCACGATGTTGCCGATGGAGGCCAGGATGAGGTCGGGCGAGAGCGGGTCGGGCAGCGACAGGCCGAACGCCTCGTTGAGGTTGCCGATGAGGCCGAACCTGGTGCCGTACATGAAGCCCCACATCAGCGTCGCCACGACGGCGGGCACCGCGTACGGCAGGAACACCGAGATGCGGAAGAACGCCGCCCCGTAGAGCCGGCCGCTGTCGATGGCGAGGGCGACCAGCAGCGCGAGGAACAACATGATCGGCACCTGCACGACCAGGAACAGCGACACCCGGCCGAACGCCGACCAGAACTGCGGGTCCTGCAGCGCCTTGACGTAGTTGTCCAGGCCGACGAACGCGGTGCCGCCGATGAGCTGGGTGCGGTAGAGGCTGAGGTGGATCGAGTAGCCGATCGGTGCCAGGAAGACGAGCGCGAACACCGCCATGAACGGCGCCACGAACCGCCAGCCGAGCCAGGACCTGCGCCCGCTGCTCCCCCGGGCGTGCCGGGCCGCCGAGGGCGGGCGCCCTCGCGCGTCTTCGGTGACCACCCGCACTCCTCTCACCGGAATGTTCACGTGAACATCGGCCACGGACAGAGGTCGCGGAGAGTGATGAGCTGGGTCGCCATGGGCAATGTTTACGTTAACTTCTGCTGCGGTATCGTGGCACCCGCCCCACCTGCGGTCAAGAGGCGGTTGCGCATTGACACCGGCCGGCACCAGGCCGAAAGATTTCCCCGGCCCGTGACGGACGGCGACGAACGGGGGCCACGGAAACAGGCGGCAGGCAGGAGCGGAACGGGCATGGATCTGGAGCGGCAGGCGCCGGACGGCGGCGCGCGGCCCACGGGGGGCGCCCAGCGCGGCGGTTCCGGCGTGCCGGGCGGGCGCCGCAGGCAGCGGGTCTCCATGGCCGACGTCGCGAGGCTCGCCGGCGTCTCCTCGCAGACCGTCTCCCGGGTCGCCAACGGCCACCCCGGCGTCATCGGCTCCACCCGCGAGCAGGTGCTGGCCGCGATGCGCGAGCTGGGCTACCGCCCCAACAGCGCCGCCCGCGCCCTGCGCTACGGCCAGTTCAACACCATCGGCGTGATCCTGTTCAACCTGTCCACGATCGGCAACAGCCGTACGGTCGAGGCCATCGCCACCCACGCCGCCACCGAGGGCTACGCCATCACGCTCATCCCCATCGACGTCCCGACCCAGGACAACGTGCTGGGCGCCTTCACCCGGATGGGCGAACTGGCCGTGGACGCGGTCATCGTGATCATCGAGGTGCACCTGCTGGACGCCGGCACCGTGACGCTGCCGCCCGGCGTGCACGCGGTGGTCGTCGACTCCGACGCCGGTGACCGCTACAGCGTGGTGGACACCGACCAGGCAGAGGGGGCCCGCTCGGCCGTACGCCACCTGCTCGGCCTCGGCCACCGTACGGTGTGGCACGTCACCGGGCCGCAGACGTCGTTCGCCGCGCAGCGCCGCGCCCAGGCGTGCCGGCTGGCGCTGGAGGAGGCGGGCCGGCCGGTGCCGCCCCCGCTGCACGGCGACTGGTCGGCGGAGTCCGGGTACGCCGCCGGGCTCGAACTCGCCGGTGAGCCGGACTGCACGGCGGTGTTCGTCGCCAACGACCAGATGGCGCTGGGCGTGCTGCGGGCGCTGCACGAGCGGGGGCGGGCGGTGCCGGGCCACGTCAGCGTGGTCGGGTTCGACGACATTCCCGACTCAGCCTGTTTCGTCCCGCCGCTGACCACCGTGCACCAGGACTTCGCCGAGGTGGGACGGCGGTGCGTGGAGCTGGTGCTGCGGCAGATCCGCGAGGGCGGCACCACTCCCTCGGGCACGGACCTGGTGCCGACCCGCCTGGTCGTCCGATCCAGCACGGCCCCGCCGCGCTAGACTCTGATCGATGCGATCACACCGGCGTACTCGGGGGCCTGGAGCCCACCACGAGCAGCGGCGGGCCGAGATCGCCGACGCCGTGCTCGCCATCGTCGCCGAGCGCGGTCTCGGCGCCGTCTCGCTGACCGAGGTGGCCGCGCAGGCCGGCATCTCCCCTGGACGGGTGCAGCACTACTTCCCGGCCAAGCGGCAGCTCATCGAGGCGGCGTTCGAGCGGGGCAACGCGCTGTCGGCAGCCCGCATCAGGGACAAGGCCGGGGCCGACCTCCACGCCGCCGACCCCCGTCTCGTGCTCACGACCGTGTTGACCGAGCTGGTGCCGTACGACGCCGTCAGCGAGGCCCACATGCGGGTGCGGCAGTCGTTCCACGCCTTCGCCTTCGCCGAGGAGGCCATCGCGGCCCGGATGCGGGTCCTGTACGCCGAGTTCCACGGCCAGATGGCCGACCTGATCCGCAGGGACCAGCAGGCCGGGCGCATCGACGCCGGGCTCGATCCGCACGCGGCGGCGCTCTCCCTGGTGGCGCTGGCCGAGGGGCTGGCCGCGTACGTGCTGACCGGCGTCACGCCCGGCCAGGTCGCCCGCGACCGCGTCCTCGCGGCCGTCGCCGCCCTCTACACCGCCTGACCGGCCCCTCTTTCGACGCATCCGCCGCTCGTCGGTGCTCGTGGGGCGAGGTGCGCGCTCAGCCCGGGTCGGCGGAAAGGAGACGACCTGACGGTGGGTCAGCCGGTCGCGGTGGTGAGGCGGTTGCTGAAGCGGGCCAGCATCCGGGTCTGCACCGTTTCCGGGATCAGGCGGGCGAGCATGGGCGGGGTGCGCCAGTTCGCCGGGTTGTGCTTGGCGAGCCGGGAGACCAGGGAGATGTGCGGGTAGCGGGCCCGCTCGTACGCGCGCAGCCGCGCGGCGGGGTCGCCCTCGCCGGCCAGCGCCCGCCCGAGCACCCAGGCGTCCTCCAAGGTCTGGTTGGCGCCCTGGCCGAGGGTGGGCGGCATGGTGTGGGCGGCATCGCCGGCCAGCGTGATCCGCCCCGCGCCCCACACGGCGGGCACCTTGTTCCAGTGGTGGCCGAAGAACTCCAGGTCCTCCTCCTCGGCGGCGGCCAGCACGTCGGAGACCGGCGAGCGCCAGTGCCCGAACCGCCGGCGCAGCTCGGCCAGCGGCGCGGCCGGCCGCGGGTCGGCGGGCGACCAGCGCACGTCGAACCACCACTGCAGCAGCCCCTCCCCCGCCGGCATGAGGCCGCACGCGCCCGCCGGTCCGCTGATCATGAGGTGCCTGGTGGTGTCGGTGATCTCGATGTCGATGGGGCTCAGCCCCTGCCAGGTCCCGAACGTGGCCGGCCGCACGGTCCCCTCGCCCCACAGGTGCCGGCGTACGACGGAGTGGTGCCCGTCGGCGCCGACGAGCACGTCACCGGTGGCGGTGGAGCCGTCGGCGAACGTGGCGGTGACGCCGTCCGCGTCCTGGCGCACGTCCCGGCAGGCCATGCCGTGGCGGACGACGCCGTCCGGCAGCCCGGCGGCCAGCCGGTCGAGCAGGTGGCGGCGCGGCACGGCCCTGGTCGGAAAGCCGTAGCGGGCGGCGGCGTGCGCCAGGTCCATGGTGGTGCGCAGCCTGCCGGTCGAGGTGAGCGCGTCGATCCTGTCGATGCGAGCCCCGACGTCGGCCAGGGAGATGCCGAGGTCGTCGAGTATGGCGTTGCCGTTGCTCCACACCAGCAGCGCCTTGCCGCCGGTGCGGCGTTCCTGCGCCTGCTCGTACACGCGGACGCGGTGCCCTCCGGCCAGTAGCACGTGCGCGATGGCGAGCCCGCCGACTCCCGCACCGATGACGATGACGTCCATGATTTCTCCACTTCGATAAATCTTCACTTCGAAGATACATCGGTGGGGAGTAGGGTGACGAAGTGGGTTCCGCGCAGCAGCCAGAGGACGTCTTCCGCGAGTTCGTGATCGCGATCCTGCTGCACAACGACGCGCTCGCCGACCGGCTCGGCCTGCAGTCCGCCGACGTGGCCGCGATCATGCTGCTGGAGACGCGCGGACCGCTGCCCGTGGGCACGATCTCCGAGGAGCTGGGGCTGCCGTCCGCGTCGACGACCCGGCTCATCGACCGGCTGGAGAAGGGCGGCTACGCGCGGCGCGTGCGCGGCGAGCGCGACCGCCGCATGGTGACCGTTGAGCTGGTGCCCGAGGGCCTTGAGGTGTACGAGGCCGTGTGCACCTCCACCAGGAAACACCTCGAAGCGCTCGCGCTGCGTCACGGGATCGAGCGGATGCCGATGATGCTGGAGGTGTTCGCGATGGTCGGCTCCGCGTACCGGACGGCCCTTCGCGACCTCCGCGCCGACTGACCCGTATTCCCACGAGAGCGCGATGCCGGACATTTCCGTCATGAGAGGCATGGTTAGAGTTGTGCCTCCGGGGCGGCGCTCGGGCCCCGCCGCGGCGTACCACGGGGAGGACATGACGGACGTGTCTCGGGACGGCCAGGCGGCGGCAGCGGGAAAGGCTCCCCTGCGAGTGGCCCTGATCGTGGCCATGGCGTGGTTCATGCAGAACCTCGACACCACGATCATCAACACCTCGCTCCCCCAGATGGCCGAGACGTTCGGCGTGGACGCGGTCAGCGTCAACATCGGCATCACCGCCTACGTCGTCGCCGGCGCCGCCTTCATCCCGCTGGGCGGCTGGCTGTCGGACCGGTACGGCGCCAAGCGGGTGTTCGCGATCGCGATCGTGGTGTTCGGCGTGGCCTCGATCGCCTGCGCGGCCTGCACGGCTTTATGGCAGTTCGTCCTCGCCCGGGTCGTGCAGGGGACCGGTGGCGCGCTGATGGTGCCGGTCGGCCGCATCATCGTGCTCAGGAACGCCGGCAAGCAGGACCTGATGCGCGCCACCGCGCTGATCACCTGGCCGGCGCTGCTCGCCCCCGTCATCGCCCCCGTGCTCGGTGGCGCCCTGACCACCTGGTACGGCTGGGAGTGGATCTTCCTGCTGAACGCGCCGCTCGCTCTGGTCGGCACCGTCCTCGTGCTGGCGTACGTACCGGGCGTCCGCGACAGCGATCCCAAGCCGCTCGACCGCGTCGGCACCGTCCTCGTCGTCACGTCGCTGAGCCTGACCATCTACGGCCTGTCGGAGCTGGCGCAGCCGTCCCTGATCGGGCTGGACCTCGCGCTGCTCGCCGTCGGGCTGCTGGTGGGCGCGGGGGCCGTGCGGTGGTTCCGGCGGGCCGCCTACCCACTGGTCGGGCTGGGGCCGCTGCGGGTGCCGACGTTCGCGGCGGCCGGCCTGCACGCGGGCAACCTGATCCGGCTGGCGATCAGCGCGACCCCGTTCCTGCTGCCGCTCATGCTCCAGGAGGCGTGGGGGCTGACGCCGCTGGAGGCCGGGCAGCTCGTGCTCGTGTACTTCCTCGGCAACCTCGTCATCAAGGTGATCACGACGCCGCTGATGCGGTGGCTCGGCTTCCGTACGGTGCTGGTGTGCAACGGGATCGGGGTAGGGCTGTCGATCGCGGCGTTCGGGCTGCTGGACGCGCGCACCGGGTTCGTCGGGGGGGCCGCGGTGGCGTTCGTGGCGGGGGCCACCCGGTCGATCGAGTTCACCGGGATCAACACGCTGTCGTTCGCCGACATCGGCTCCGCCGACCGGGCCTCGGCCTCGACGCTGTTCAGCATGACGCAGCAGATCTCCGTGGCTCTCGGGGTGGCGGTCGCGGCGATCGTCCTCCAGGTCGCCCACGGTCCCGCCGCCACGCCCCTCACACAGAGCGACTTCTCTCTGGCCTTCTCCGTCAGCGGCGCGATCGCGCTGGCCGGCGCCCTGCTGATGCTGCTCCTGCCCCCCGACGCCGGCCACGAGGTGACCGGCCACCGCCCCCGGCGCGACGCCCGTACCCACGCCTGACCGCGGTCACCGGTGGCCTTGCCCGACGTCGGCGTGCAGTTCGGTCAGGGCGTGGGTGACCAAGGCGAGCACCTCGTCGGGGCCGTCGACGGAGGCGTCGAACACGCCGCACACCGACGCGGTGCCCCTGCCGTACAGGAGGGTGATCATGGCGGAGACGCCGGGGGCCAGCGGCGGGCACAGGAACAGCTCGCGGGCGGCGGGGAACTCGCCGGTGATGCGGATGGCGCCGACGTCGAGCCGGCGCGGCGCGCCGCGCGCCACCAGCGGCATGGCGGCGCCGAACGCCGTCCTGGACACGACGGCGGGCAGCCGGTAGAGGGCGCGGATGCGGCGGCGCTGCCGGCTGATGAGGGCGAGCGTGGTCTGGTCGGCGATCGCGCGCAGCCGCGCGTGCGGTGCCGGCTCGCCGCACGGCAGCGTGACCGGGAAGACGCCGACGTGGTTGCCCAGCGCCGCGTGGTTGCGCGGCCCCCGTATGCTGACCGGCAGGTTCACCGTGATTCCCGGTCGCGAGCGCCACACCTGCGGACGCCACGACCGCAGGGCGCCGGCGAGCAGCGCCAGCATGACCTGGGTGACGGTGACGCCGGTGCGCTGGACGACCCCGCGCAGCGCCCCGGCGTCCAGCGGCACGGTCAGCAGGCGCGGGCCCTGGCCGCCGGGCGGCTTCGACGGGTGCCAGCGTGGCAGCGGTGCGGCCAGTCTGGCGAGGTCGGCGAGCGTCCCTCGGATCGCGGGCGCGTCCCGGGCGGGCGGCTCGGGCGCCGGATGCGGCAGGCGCTCGTCGCCGCTCAGCGCCCTGATGCCGCTGAGCAGGCCCAGGGCGTCCTGAAACGCGTGGTGCACGCGGTGCACCAGGACGTGCTCGCCCGGCGCGTGGCCGTGCAGCACCAGCAGGTCCCACAGCGGGCGGTCGCGGGGCAGCGGGCGTTCGGCGAAGAGGTCGAGGGCCGCCTGGGCGACGTCCTGCCCCGGCCCGAGCCGGTGGTGGGTGACGTGGCGGGCCGGGTCGAAGCCCGGGTCGGGCGCCCATGCGGCGTGCCGCCCCGCGCCGGTCAGGCGGTACCGCAGGACGGGCGCCCGTCCTGCGGCGGCGGCGAGCTGCTCGTGCAGGTCCGGCCGTGCGGGCGGGCCGCCGGGCAGGTGGGCGGCCACGGCCATGTGCATGCGCGAGTCGGCCGCCGCCGCCCGCGCCAGGCTCAGCACGTAGTGGTCGCCCAGGGTCAGCGGCACGGCACGAAGATGAGAGGTCACGGGAGGTCGGATCCTTCGGGTGCGAGTGCCGCTTTCAGGCCGTCCGCGAAGGTGAGGGACGGGGTGAAGCCAAGGTCCCGGGCGGCGGCGTCGTAGGTGCAGGTCCAGTCGGGGTGGCGCATCTCGCGTACCTTGTCGCGGTTGAGGGCGGGCACCGTGTGGCGGGTGCGGCCCACCAGCTCGGCCAGCGTGGCGATGGCGGTCATGACGGGGAGGGGGATCGGCAGGACGGCCGGGGTGCGGCGGCCGAGAGCGGCGGCGACGGCGGCGCAGATGCCGGGCCAGTGGTGGGCGATGCCGTCGCTGAGCGGGTAGACGCCGGTCGATGGGGCGTCGTGGCGTACGGTGGCGCCGCGTTCTGTGGCGGCGAGGAGCGCGGCGCACAGGTCGGTCACGTGGATCATGCTGTAGCGGCCCGCGGCGCGGCCCGGCCGAGGCACCAGGCCGAGCCGGACCAGCGGGAGCAGGGCGGGCAGCAGGGCGGGCTCGCCGGGGCCGTGCACGATGCCGGGGCGCAGGATGACCGACGGCACGCGGTGGGCGTGCGCGCGGATCGCGTCCTCGGCGGCGCGCTTGCTCGCACCGTACGCCGACACCGGCCCCCTGCCTCCCGGACCGGCGGCGGCCAGCGACGAGCAGTGCACCAGCCGGGGCGGTACGCGCCGCGCCGCCAGCGCCTCGACGAGCCGGGCGGTGCCGTCGCGGTTGACCGCCCACAGCTCGGCCGCGCTCCTGGCCTTGACGGCGGCGGCCAGATGGACGACCACGGCGGCGTCGCGTACCGCCTCCTCGACGCCCCGCCCGGTGACCAGGTCGCCTTGCACCACCTCCACGCCCAGCACGCGCAGCGCGGCGGCCCTCGCAGACGGCCGGGCCAGCGCGGTGACCGCGTGCCCCCGGGCGAGCGCCGCCCTGACCAGGTGACCGCCCACGAAGCCGGTGGCGCCGGTGACGAGGACGCGCGTCACAGCTCGCGCCGGTAGATGCGGTACGTCTTCGTGCGGACGCAGCCGTCGGCCGCCAGGTAGCGGTTGACGGCGTCGTTGTCCTCCAGCGTCCAGCTCAGCTCACAGTCGACCGGTCCGCGGGCGCGGATCGCGTCGTACGCGGCGGCGTACAGGACGGCTTCGACGCCCTGGCCGCGCAGGCGTTCCACGACGCCGAACAGCACCGCGCGGGTGCGGCGGACGTGGCGGGCGGCGCGGGCCAGCCGGAGCAGGCCGATCGGCAGGCCCCACGTGGTGAGCCGGCCGCGGGCGGCGGGCAGTGCCTCGTTGAGGTCGGGCAGCACCAGGGCGACGCCCACCGGTTCGCCGCCGGCCTCGGCGAGCTGGATGAGGCCGGGGTCGATGACGGAGCGCAGGCGCCGCGCGGTGGCGGCGAACTCGGCGTCGGTCATCGAGGTGAAGCCCCAGTTGTGGCGCCAGACGTCGTTGTAGACGTGTTTGACCCGATCGATCTCGGCGGTGAAGCGGCGGCCGTCGAGGGGGCGTACGGTCAGGCCGTGCCGCCGCCGCGCACGTTCGGCGACGCGGGCGAGCCGCTCGCCGAGCGGGTGGGGGCCGCGCCGCCACGCCCACAGGTCCTTCGCCTTGCGCAGCCCGCACCCTTCGAGCAGATCGCGGTAGTAGGGCGGGTTGTACGGCATCATCACGGCCGGCGGCTCGCCGAAGCCGTCGACGAGCAGCCCGCACTCGTCGTGCATGGTGAAGTTGACCGGCCCGGCGAGGCTCGTCAGCCCCCGCTCGCGCGCCCACCGGGCGGCGGCGCCGTGCAGCGCGGCGGCGACGGCGGGATCGTCGGCGCAGGCGAACTGCCCGAAGAAGCCGTCACGGCCGCCGTGGGCGGCGTTGTGCCGCGGGTTGTGCACGGCGGCGACGCGGCCGGCCACCCGCCCGCCGACGGTGACGGTGAACAGCTCGGCGTCGCCATAGGCGAAGAAGGGGTTGCGTCGCCGGTCGAGCAGCCACCGGCACTCGCCGCGCAGCGGGGGCACGAAGTGCGGGTCGTCGGCGTGCAGCAGGTAGGGCAGCTCGACGAACGCCCGCAGCCCGCGCCGGTCGCGTACCGGCCGGGCGGTCGCACCGGCCGCGGGAGTATCCGGAATCACACTGCGCGTATGTCGCATGACGGTAAGTTACTCTCTCGTGACGGTCTGCCGCAGGAGCCCCCGGTTCTGGGAAACCTTCTTGGGCAGCGGCGTGCTGCCCGCCGCGCTGCTGACCGGCGACGGCGTGGTCGAGCGCAGGCTGCGCCGTACGGGCGGCATGTTCGGCCTGTGGTTCCCCGGCATCGGCAGGGCGGTGCTGGTGTCGGATCCCGCGCTGGTCAGGGCGGTGATGCGGGCGCCCGCCGGCGTGGTGGCGGCGGGCCCGGCCAACCGGGTGCAGGAGCCGGTCATCGGGCCGAGCGGGCTGGCCAGGCTGGAGGGGGCCGAGCATCGCGAGATCCGTACGCTCATGGCGCCGTCGGTCCGCGACCGGGTGCCCGAGCGGCTGCGCGCGGCCACGGAGCGGCTCGCGCTGCGGTCGGCGGCCCGATGTCCTTCCGGCGTGCCGTTCCCGCTGCGGCCCCTGCTGCACGGGGCGCTGATGGAGGCGGTCCTGGAGCTCACCATGGGTCTCAGCCCTGAGCGGCAGCGGGCCTGGCGGGTGCCGCTGCGCGAGCTGTTCAGGCGGGCCGACTCCTACGAGATCACCGTCCGCTACGCGTTGCGGCACGCGGGGGCGCTGGACTGGTGGCCGGCGTACCAGCGGGCGAAGGACGCCTGCGACCGGCTGATCCACGCCGAGATCGACCGGCGGCGCGGGGCCGGCGACGAGGGCGACGACCTGCTCGGGGCGCTGCTGCGGGCCCGCGACGACGACGATGCGCCGCTGCCCCGCGCGGTGGTGCGCGACCAGGTGATGAGCATGATCGCGGGGGCGCGTACGACCACGGCCAACGGTCTGGCCTGGGTGTTCGAGCGAGTGGTGCGCCATCCCGAGGTGCTGCGGCGGGTGACCGGCGAGAGCGAGCTGGGCGAGGGCGACGCATACGCGAGCGCGGTGACGTACGAGGCGCTGCGGGTGCGCCCGCCGGTGGCGTTCTTCGGCCGGGTGGTCAGGCGGCCGTTCGAGCTGGGCGGCAGGCTGCTGTCGCCGGGCACCACGATCATCGTGCACCTGCGGACGCTGCACCACGACCCGGCGCTCTATCCCGACGCGGCCACGTTCCGCCCCGAACGCTGGCTCGACGGCCGGCCGGCGGGTTATGGGTGGATGCCGTTCGGCGGCGGCGCGCACACCTGCCTGGGCGATCGCCTGGCGATGGTGCAGATGCGCACGTTCCTGCAGGTCTTCACCCGCGAGCTGGCGCTGTCACCGGCCTGGCCAGGCGACGAGCCGGTCAGGTGGAAGGCGGTCTCGAACTCGCCCGGCGCGGGCTGCCGGGTGATCGCCCGCCCGCGCTGACCAGGTTTGTACGGCGTCGACCTGGCCCTTTGAACGAGCCGTCGTGAGCCCGCCTCCACGGACGGGACGCGCCCACCTGTTACTCTCTGCAAGGGATTGATGGCATTGTGTCACATCAGGAGGTTCGGGGATGAAGGTCGCGTGCGTCGGCGGTGGTCCCGCCGGTCTCTACTTCGCGCTGCTGCTGAAGCGTACTGACCCGGCGTACGAGGTCACCGTCTACGAGCGCTATCCGGAGGGCTCGACGTACGGGTGGGGCGTGACGTACTGGGACGAGATGTACGCCAGGCTGCGCGCGATCGACCCGGAGTCCGCGCGGGCCATCCGTGACGGCTCGGTGCGCTGGAAGTCGTGGGTGGCGCGGGTCGGCGACCACCCGCCCGTCCGCGTCGGCCACTGGGACGGCGGCTTCGGCATCGGCCGCAACCTGCTGCTCGGCATCCTCGCCGACCGGGCCCGCTCACTCGGCGTGCGGATCGAGTACGGGCGGGAGATCACCGGCGAGGAGGAGCTGTCCGACGCCGACCTGATCGTGGCCTGCGACGGCGTCCACAGCGCGCTGCGCGAGCGGCATTCCGGGCACTTCGGCACCACCGTCGCGCTCGGCCGCAACGCCTACCTGTGGCTGGGCACGACCAAGGCGTTCGGGCCGTTCACGTTCTCCTTCGCCGACACCCCGCACGGCTGGATCTGGTGCTACGGCTACGGCTACGACGCCGGCCACAGCACCTGCGTCATCGAGTGCTCACCCGAGACGTGGGAGGGGCTCGGCTTCGACCGGGCCACCGACGCCGAGGGCCTGGCGCTGCTGGAGAAGCTGTTCGCCGACATCCTCGACGGCCATCCGCTGATCGGCCGCGACGACGCCGGTGAGATGGCGCGCTGGCTGAACTTCCGTACGGTGACCAACAAGCGCTGGCATCACGGCAACCTCGTGCTGATGGGCGACGCCGCGCACACCACCCACTACTCCATCGGCGCGGGCACCGCGCTCGCCCTCGGCGACGCCGCCCACCTGGTGCACTCGCTCACCACCGAGCAGGACCTCGCCTCTGCGCTGGCCGGCTACGAGCGGGCCCGGCAGGCGACGATCCGCCGCGCCCAGAAGGCGGCGCGCTACAGCGCCCGCTGGTACGAGAACCTGCCGCGCTACGCGAAGCTGCCGCCCGAGCAGCTGCTCACCCTGCTCGGCCTGCGGCACTCGACGCTGCTCCCGCACGTGCCGCCGAGCCTCTACTACCGCTGCGACCAGGCACTCGGCCGGGCTGTGACGTGGTGGTCGCGGATCAGGGGACGGGCCTGAGCCTCAGCTGCCCGCCGCGTGCCGCTCCAGGAACGTGTAGACGTCGGCCTCGTCCACGCCGGGGAACGAGCCGGGCGGCAGCGCGGCCAGCACGTGGCTGTTGGCGCGGGCCGACGGCCAGGCGTAGCCCTCCCAGCGCTCGGCCAGCTCGGCGGGAGGGCGGCGGCAGCAGTCGCCGTTGGGGCAGTTGGAACGGGTGCGGTTGGTCGTCTCGCGCCCGCGGAACCAGCGCGACTCCTTGTACGGCACCCCGAGCGTGATCGCGAAATCCCGCTCGCGCGACGGATCGACGTGCGCCACGCAGAAGTAGGTGCCGGTGGGCGAGTCGGAGTATTGGTAGTAGACGGAGAAGCGGTCGGGCGAGGCGAACACCTGCCGCCCCGACCACTGCAGGCACATCCGCTGCCCCTCGATGGCGCCCTGCTCGTCGGCGGGGAAGACGATGCCGTCGTTCTCGTACGCCTTGTAGATGGTGCCGCCCGCGTCGTTGCGCACGAAGTGGCAGACCAGGCCGAGGTGGTGGGTGGCGAGGTTGGTGAAGCGGTGGGCGGCCATCTCGTACGACACGGCGAAGACGTCGCGCAGGTCCTCCACCGACAGCGCCCGGTCGGACTTGGCCTCCTGGAGGTAGAGCGCGGCGGCCTTCTCCGGCACCAGGACGGCCGCGGCGAAGTAGTTGGCCTCGGTGCGCTGGCGCAGGAAGTCGGCGAAGTCGCGCGGCTTGTCGTGGCCGAGCGCGAGGTGGCCGAGGGTCTGGAGCAGGATCGTGCGCGGGGTGTGCATGCCGAGCTGCTCGTGTTTGACGTAGATGCGACGGTGGCGCAGGTCGGTGATGGAACGCACCGATCGCGGCAGGTCCTGGGCGGTGTGCACGGTGTAGCCGAAGTGCGTGACCACGCTCTGGATCATGCTCTGCGACAGCGCGCCGGTACGGTAGCCGACCGCGCCGAGCGCCTCGGCGGCGGCCTTCTCGATCTCGGGGAAGTAGTTGCCCACCTCGCGCTGGCGGCGGCGCAGCTCGGCGTTGGCGGCCCTGGCCTCCTCAGGCGTCGCGGTGCCTCTGGCCTGGCGGGCGCGTAGCTCGCCGTACAGGCCCAGGATGTGTTCGAGCACGTCGTTGGGCACGCGGGCGGAGACCTTGAGCCGGGGCAGGCCGAGGCCGGCGTAGACGGGGTCGCGCTGGGCCTCCTCCAGCGCGATCTCCAGCTGGGCGCGGCGGTTGGGCGGCTGGCGGCGCAGCAGCTCTTCGACGGGCACACCGAGCGCGGTCGCGAGCGACTTGAGCAGCGAGAGCTTGGGCTCGCGCTTGCCGTTCTCGAGCAGGGAGAGCTGGCTCGGCGCCCGGCCGACGCGCGAACCGAGGTCGGACAGCGTGAGCCCGCGCTGTTTCCGCAGGTGGCGCAGGCGCTGGCCGAACGCGATCAGATCGAGCTCCTGCGTCAAAGACAGCGGTTCTTCGCTCAGCACGGACGCCATACTGGGATCTTAGACAGAATTTCCAGCCATTTTCCAGCCTCAACGCGATGCCGATTCGGGTTCGGGCGCCGCCTCGGGCCGCCCGCGGGATTGGTCTAGGCCAAAGGTAAAAGTTGCGATTTCTTCACAGTTGAATACGCGCGAGTAATGCTCGTGGGCGGAAGATTCGCGATTCTTCTCGGCGGTTTGCCCTATTTGATGATGCTTGCGAGGGCAGAGACTCGGCGTGAGCCCCAGGGGACGACCGAAGGAGTGAACGGTGAACGATCGCCTCAAGGGAGCTGCTGAGCAGCTGCGGGACGAATGGGAGAACGACCCTCGCTGGGCCGGCATCGAGCGCACCTACAGCGCCGATGACGTGATCAGGCTGCGGGGCAGCGTCCAGGAGGAGCACACGCTGGCCCGGCTCGGCGCCGAGCGGCTGTGGAGCCTCCTGCACACCGAGGACTACGTCAACAGCCTCGGCGCGCTGACCGGCAACCAGGCGGTGCAGCAAGTGCGGGCCGGCCTGAAGGCCATCTACCTGTCGGGCTGGCAGGTGGCCGCCGACGCGAACCTCAGCGGGCAGACCTACCCCGACCAGAGCCTGTACCCGGCCGACTCCGTGCCGTCCGTCGTGCGCCGCATCAACAACGCGCTGCTGCGCGCCGACCAGATCACCTGGTCCGAGGGCGTGGACGACGCGCCCCACTGGCTCGCGCCCATCGTGGCCGACGCCGAGGCCGGCTTCGGCGGCGTGCTCAACGCCTTCGAGCTGATGAAGGCGATGATCGCGGCCGGCGCCGCCGGCGTGCACTGGGAGGACCAGCTCGCCTCCGAGAAGAAGTGCGGCCACCTCGGCGGCAAGGTGCTCATCCCGACCGGCCAGCACATCAAGACGCTCAACGCCGCCCGGCTCGCCGCCGACGTGGCGGGCGTGCCCACCCTGGTCATCGCGCGGACCGACGCTCAGGCCGCGACCCTGCTGACCAGCGACGTGGACCCGCGCGACCAGGCGTTCGTCACCGGCGAGCGCACCGCGGAGGGCTTCTACCGGGTCAGGAACGGGCTGGAGGCGTGCGTGGCGCGCGGCCTGGCGTACGCGCCGTACTCCGACCTGCTCTGGATGGAGACCGGCACGCCCGACCTCGACGTGGCCCGCGCGTTCGCCGAGGCGATCAAGGCCGAGTACCCCGACCAGATGCTCGCCTACAACTGCTCGCCGTCGTTCAACTGGAAGGCGCACCTGGACGACTCCACCATCGCCAAGTTCCAGCGCGAGCTGGGGCACATGGGGTACAAGTTCCAGTTCATCACGCTGGCCGGGTTCCACGCGCTGAACTACGGCATGTTCGACCTGGCCCAGGGGTACGCGACCGAGGGCATGAGCGCGTACGTCGAGCTGCAGGAGGCCGAGTTCGCCGCCGAGGCGCGCGGCTACACCGCCACCCGGCACCAGCGCGAGGTCGGCACCGGCTACTTCGACCTCGTCAGCACCGCCGTGGCGCCCGACTCCTCGACGACGGCGCTCAAGGGGTCGACGGAAGAGGAGCAGTTCGCCCGCTGACAGAGATGATGTAGGTGAGCACCTCCCGCCAGTCCTGACCCACCCTCTGACTGACCTCGGGTCTTCAACGGGATCTGTCGGTCTGAA
>NZ_JBEXLH010000043.1:0-77502 GCF_040609855.1 Nonomuraea sp. NPDC004580
GCCGCCCACCCATCCGGCGGCCCAGCCGCCGAAGAGCGGCAGGCGGGCGCCGCTGGTCGCGGGCGCCGCCGTGGCGATCGCGCTGCTGGTCCTCGCCGGCGTCTTCGTGGCGATCCAGGCGGACAAGGCGTCGGTGGCGAGCCCGCCCGCCACCCCGCGGGAGGAGGGGAAGAAGACGACGACCCCACGGGCGGAGCGCGGCCGCCCCAGGCAGGAGACGACCTCGGCGGGCCGGACGGACGTCCCGGCCAGGGGCACGAAGCGGACGCTGCCCGGCGGCGCGATCTCCCTGTACGAGAACCCGTCCGACGCCATCGTGCTGACCTCGTACGAGATCTACGACGAGAAAGAGGAGACGTGGACCGACTACGCCAGGGACTCGCTGCGCGGCCCGTTCACGAAGTACGCGGGCAACATGGAGTCGCTGGTCTCCCCCGACGGCCGCTACCTGGCCTCCAGGGGCAAGCGCTACACCCCCGACGACCATGACTTCATCGTCATCGCCGACCGCGAGACCGGCGAGCGCACCACGATCAAGACCGTCAAGAAGCCGCAGACCGGCATCATCAGGAACTGGTCGAAGAACGGCGAGACGATCCTGCTCAGCATCGGGCACAAGCGCGGCGACACCTGGACGTACCCGGGCTTCATGCTGGTGGACGTGGCCACGAAGCGCGTCAAGCGGGTGGACGTCGGCGACCCCGACGTCAGGGGCAGCTCGTGGGGCTTCGACGGCGACGAGACGGGCACGGTCAACGTCTACGGCGACGAGGACGACCTGAGCCTGCGCTTCTTCGACACCCAGGGCAGGGCCGTGCGCTCGCAGGCGAACATCGGCACGCTCGCCGCCGACACCACCCAGGACCTCTTCTCGCCCTCGGGCGACGCGTTCGTCACCAACTGCCCGGACGGCACGTACAACGACCACTGCGTGTGGGACGCCGGGACGGGCGAGCGGCTGCGCACGTTCTACTCCGACTGCGACGAGGTGCTCGGCTTCTACGACGAGGAGCACCTGTTCTGCTGGGAGAACGACAACGGCGCCGGCGACGAGGTGCAGGTGGTGGACTTCAAGGGCAAGCTCGTGCGCAAGCTCATGGAGGTGCCCGACAGCCTCGACCTCGATCCGGTCTTCACCAGGAACCCGGCGCACGGTTCGTGAACCATCCGGCCCGCCCGGCCGTGATGGGGACATGAACACGCTGATCCGTACGGCCGTGACCGCCGCCGCGCTGGCCGCGGTCACGACCGCCTGCACCGCTCCGACGGGCGGGGGCGAGGACCCGGCGCCCAGGAGGACGAGTCTCGGCGCGGTGCGCCTGGTGGCGTACGACGGGTGCGACGACCTGCTGACCGGCCTGCGTGAGCACGCCGCCGAGAACGTCGGCCCGTACGGCTTCGGCCACGCGATGCCGATGGCCATGGAGGACAGCGTACGCAGCGAGGCGAAGGCGCGGACGACGCAGACGCCCGAGCATTCGACCACGAACGTGCACGAGGCCGGCGTGGACGAGCCCGACCTGGTCAAGACCGACGGCGACCGGCTCATCACGGTCGTGAACGGCACCCTGCGCGTCATCGACACGGCGACCAGGAAGATCACCGCCTCGCTCAGGCTGACCGAGGGCGAGGGCGGCCCCGGCGTCCCCGCGGACCTGCTGGTCGCGGGTGACCGGGCGCTCGTGCTGATGCGCGGCGGCGACATCATGTACAAGCGGATCGCCGGCCCCGTGGGTGACACCCGGTACGTGCTGGTGGACCTCGCGGGCGAGCCCAAGGTGCTGAGCACGATCAAGCCGCAGGGCTCGTACGTGGACGCCCGGCTGGTGGGCGACATGGTCCGGCTGGTCACCCGCAGCGAGCCCCAGATCACCTTCCCGGAGCCGCGCCCCGACGCCAAAGAGGCGGACCTGATCGCGGCGAACCGGGCCGCGATCGAGAAGGCGCCGGCCGAGTCGTGGCTGCCGGCCATCGAGATCACCGACGCGGCGGGGAAGGTCACGAAGAGCCGGGTGGCGTGCGAGCGGGTCAGCCACCCCGCCGACTACACCGGCACCTCGATGCTGACCGTGCACACGATCGACCTGGCCGGCGGCGTCACGGCGGCGGGCACCGACCCGATCAGCCTGGCCGCCGACGGCGACATCGTCTACGGCACCGGCCAGAGCCTGTACGTCGCCAGCAACCCCCGCTGGTGGTTCCCCGTGGTGCGCCCGCTCCCTGTCGAGCCCCCGCCCACCCCCACGCCCCGCCCGTCGGGCGCGGCCCCGGCCGACGAGCCGACTCCGAGCGAGCCGGCCGTCGACGTGCCGTATCCGGCGCGCACGCCGCCGCCCGAGGAGACGGAGGTGCACCGCTTCGACATCACCAAGCCGGGCGCCCCCGCGTACGTGGCCTCGGGCAAGGTGCCGGGCCGCCTGCTCAACCAGTACTCGCTGTCGGAGCACGACGGCCACCTCCGCCTGGCCACCACGCTCACCGCGGCCGACGGCACCGGCAGTTCCAGCACCGTCCACGTGCTCAAGGCCACGACCTTGGAGAAGGTGGGCGAGGTCGGCGGCCTCGGCAAGGGCGAGCGCATCTACTCGGTGCGCTTCATCGGCGCGATCGGCTACTGCGTGACGTTCCGCCAGGTGGACCCGCTCTACACGCTCGACCTGCGCGACCCGGCGCAGCCCAAGGTGACGGGCGAGCTGAAGATCACCGGCTACTCGGCGTACCTGCACCCGGGTGCGGACGGCCGGCTGATCGGGATCGGCCAGGAGGCCAGCGAGAAGGGCAGGACGCTGGGCACGCAGGTGTCGCTGTTCGACGTGAGCGACCCGGCGACGCCACGCCGGCTGTCGCGGTTCTTCCAGCGCGACTCGGGCTCGGGCGCCGAGTGGGACCCGCACGCGTTCCTTTACTGGCCGAAGACGGGACTCGCGGTGGTGCCGCTGGTCCAGGCGGAGAAGTCGGGAGCCCTGGTGCTGAAGATCGACGACAAGGAGGTGCGGCGGCTCGGCATGATCGAGCATCCCGTGAAGGAAGGCGATTACCCGTACCAGCCGGGCATCGAGCGCTCGGTGGTCATCGGGGACTCCCTCTGGACGGTGTCGCACGAGGGCGTCCAGGTCAACGACATGGACTCGCTCACCTCACAAGCGTGGATCCCGCTTCGTTAAGCAACCAGAAGGTGCCGGTTCGTAACGAACCGGCACCTTTTTTATGGACTTATCCCGACAAATGATGAAAACTTTGATGACACCGTCCTGTCGGATCAGGCGGTAGACCGTCACAAGCCGCCGCCGGTCCGCGTCACGAGAAAGGGCCCACGCTGCCATGCGACCACGCACCCCCCTGCTCGCATTGCTCGTCAGCGCGCTCGCGTTACTCGCGGTGCCGCTGCCCGTGTCCGCATCCGCCCAGCAAGCAGCCCCAGAAGGCACGTACATCGTCCAGCTCGACCCGTCACTGCGCGGCACGCACAGCGCGGCCGAGACCCAGGTCGCGCAGCTCGGCGGCGAGCTCGTCGGCGTCTACCAGCACGCCTTCAAGGGCTACACCGCCCGCCTGAGCGCCGCCGCCGCCGAGAAGCTCAAGGGCGACCCCAGCGTGCTCAGCGTGGAGCCCGACGCCGTGGTCACCCACTTCGCGCAGACCACGCCCACCGGCGTCAGCCGGATCTTCGGCCCCAGCAACCCCAACCTCGACATCGACGGCACCGACGACGAGCGCGTGGACGTGGACGTCGCCGTGGTGGACACCGGCGTCGACCAGAACCACCCCGACCTGAACGTGGTCGCCAGGGCCAACTGCGTGATCGGCTTCTGCACCAACAACTCCGGCACCGACGACAACGGCCACGGCTCGCACGTCGCCGGCACCGTCGGCGCGATCGACAACGCCATCGGCCCGGTGGGCGTCGCGCCCGGCGCGCGCATCCACGGCGTCAAGGTGCTCAACGCGGCCGGCTCCGGCTCGCTCGCGGGCATCGCGGCCGGCATCGACTGGGTGGTGGCACGGCGCGCCACCATCGAGGTCATCAACCTGAGCCTGGGCTGCAGCGGCTGCTCAAGCAGCGCGATCAGCTCGGCCATCACCAACGCGGTCAACGCCGGCATCGTCGTCGTGGTGGCCGCCGGCAACAGCCACGCCAACACGTCCTCGTTCTTCCCCGCCAACCACCCCGACGTCGTCACCGTCTCCGCGCTGACCGACAACGACGGCCTGGCGGGCGGCGCCGGCGGCAACAGGCTGTCCTGCCGCAGCGAGACCGACCAGGACGACACGTCCGCGTTCTACTCCAACTACGGCGCCACGGTGGAGATCACCGCGCCCGGCACCTGCATCTACTCGACCTACCGCAGCGGCGGCTACAGCACGATCAGCGGCACCTCGATGGCCAGCCCGCACGTCGCGGGCGCGGCGGCCCTGCTCACCTCGGGTGCGGCCAAGCCGACGACGCGGGCCGGCTCGCTGGCCGTGCGCAGCACGCTGATTTCGACCGGCAACTCCAACTGGACCGACGACTCCGGCGACGGCGTCAAGGAACCCCTGCTCGACGTCCATGAAGCGAGCGTCTACAACCCCGCCTGACCTCTGACACGGGCGGTCCGCGGAGATCCGCAGCGCCGCGGGCCGCCCTTCCCATGGCTAGGCGCCCTCCGGCACCACCACGGGGACGATCTCCGGCGCGCCCAGCCTGATCGCGTCGGCCTCCTGGTCGGAGTCCTGCTCCTGGGAGCGCCGCTCGGCCTCCACCCGCTTGGTGTAGTACTCGACCTCCCGCTTGACCTGCTCGCCGTCCCAGTCGAGCGGCCCGGCCATCAGCTCGGCGGCCTCCCGCGCCACCCCCACCCCGCGGTGGAAGGTCTCGATGGAGATGCGGGTACGCCGGGTCAGCACGTCGTTCAGATGCCGGGCGCCCTCGGCGGTGGCGGCGTAGACGATCTCGGCACGCAGGTAGTCGTCGGCCCCCTCCAGCGGCCTGGCCAGCGACGGGTCCTCCTTGATCAGCTCAAGCAGCTCGTCGATGAGGGAGCCGTAGCGGTGCAGCAGGTGCTCGATCCGCGCCACGTGCAGCCCCGACTCCTGGGCGAGGCGGTGGCGGGCGTTCCACAGCGCCTGGTAGCCCTCGGCGCCGACCAGCGGGATGCGGTCGGTGCACGAGCGCGGCACCCGCTGGTCGAGCCCGTGCGCCACCGCGTCCACGGCGTCGCGCGCCATCACCCGGTACGTCGTGTACTTGCCGCCCGCCACCATCACCAGCCCGGGCACGGGATGGGCCACCACGTGCTCCCTGGACAGCTTCGAGGTCTCGTCGGACTCGCCCGACAGCAGCGGCCGCAGCCCCGCGTAGACGCCCTCGACGTCGTCGCGGGTCAGCGGCACCGACAGGATCGCGTTGACGTGGTCGAGCAGGTAGTCGATGTCGGCGCGGGAGGCGGCCGGGTGGCTCTTGTCGAGCGTCCAGTCGGTGTCGGTGGTGCCGATGATCCAGTGGCGGCCCCACGGGATGACGAACAGCACCGACTTCTCCGTACGCAGGATGATGCCGGTCAGTGAGTGGATGCGGTCGCGCGGCACGACCAGGTGGATGCCCTTGGAGGCGCGCACGTGGATCTGGCCACGGCCGCCCACCAGCTCCTGGATGTCGTCGGTCCACACGCCGGTCGCGTTGACCACCTGCCTGGCGCGTACGTCGAACTCGTCGCCGCTCTCCAGGTCGCGCACCCGTACGCCGGTGACCCGCTCGCCCTCCCGCAGGAACCCGACGACCTGGGCCCGCTGCGCGACGTGCGCGCCGTAGGTGGCCGCGGTACGCAGCGTCATCATGACGAAGCGGGCGTCGTCCACCTGGGCGTCCCAGTATTGGACGGCGCCGGTGAAGGCGCTCTTCTTCAGCGCAGGGGCCAGGCGCAGCGCCCGCGACCTGGACAGGTGGCGGTGTCCCGGCACGCCGCGGGTCAGGCCGGTCGCGAAGCCGAGCGTGTCGTAGAGCGTGACGCCGGCGCCCACGTACGGGCGTTCCCAGCCGTAGTGGGTCAGCGGGAACAGGAACGGCACGGGTCTGACCAGGTGGGGCGCGATGCGCTGGAGCAGCAGGGCGCGTTCCTGGAGCGCCTCGCGTACCAGGTCGAAGTTGAGCTGCTCCAGGTAGCGCAGACCGCCGTGGATGAGCTTGGACGAGCGTGAGGAGGTGCCGGAGGCGAAGTCGCGCGCTTCCACGAGGGCCACGTCGAGGCCCCTCGTCACCGCGTCGAGCGCGATGCCGGCACCCACGACGCCGCCGCCGACCACGACCACGTCGAGTTCCTGAGCCGTCATGCGCTCCAGCGCCTCGGCCCGCTCCGCGGGCCCGAGCCGGGCCGCGCACTTTCCCGACGCCATATTTCCCCCTGAAACGGCTTTGTCGCTGTTACTCATACCTACCCGCGCAGCGTCCGACCTGTAACGCCTTCTGCGGGGGCGCGCTCTCAGGCGCGGACGACCTTGACCCCGGCCTCGGTGAGCCGGCCGGCCAGCTCGTCGCTGAGCCTGGCGTCGGTGACGAGCGTGTCGATCTGGTCGATCGGGCAGATGCGGGAGAACGCCCGCCTGCCGACCTTGGAGGAGTCGGCCACCACCACGACCTGGGCGGCCCTGCTGATCAGCAGGTGGTTGACGCTGGCCTCGCCCTCGTGGTGCGCGGAGGCGCCCAGCTCGACGTCGAGCGCGTCCACGCCGAGGAAGGCGACGTCGAGCGTGACCTGTTCGAGCACGCCCGAGGCCAGCGGGCCGATCAGCTCGTACGACTGCGGCCTGGCCACCCCGCCGGTCACCACGATCTTGACGTGCCTGCGCACGGTGAGCTCGGAGGCGATGTTGAGCGCGTTGGTGACGATGGTGAAGCCGCTCTCCAGCGTGCCCATGGTGGCCAGCGTGCGGGCCAGCTCGGAGGTGGTGGTGCCGCCGTTGAGCCCGACCACGGCGCCCGGCGAGACCAGCTCGGCCGCCGCCGCCGCGATGCGGTGCTTCTCGTCGGCGTGCCGCGCGGTCTTGTAGCGCAGCGGCAGGTCGTAGCTGACGCTCTGGGAGACGGCGCCGCCGCGCGTGCGCATGAGCATCTGCTGCTGGGCGAGCTGGTCGAAGTCCCGCCTGATGGTGGCGGTGGAGACGTCGAGAGCCTGCGCCGCCTCTTCCACCGACAACCTGCCTTCCTGCGCGAGCAGCTCCAGGATGGCGTTCCAGCGGTCGTAGCGGGACACAGCGGCCTCCCTAGGGGATGAGGTCAGGAGCAAGCGTGGCACAACCTGGGGCCCCAGAGCTACCGATGTTCATTTATGCTCTGTTCTGGTATAAAAACCGCAGAAACAATCAATCATGTGGAGGTAAGTGGTGACCACCCACACCGAAGCCGAGATCGCGTCCCAGCCGTCGTGCTGGCAGCGCGCCGTCGCGAACGTCCCCGCCGGCGCGCTCCCCGCGCGAGGTGAGCGGGTCGCCGTCGTCGGCTGTGGTACGTCGTGGTTCATCGCGATGGCGTACGCGGTGCTGCGCGAGCGTGCCGGGCACGGCGAGACCGACGCGTTCGCCGCCTCCGAGTTCCCCGAAGGCCGCGGCTACGACCGCGTGCTCGCGCTGACCCGCTCCGGCACCACGACAGAGGTGCTCGACCTGCTCGGCAGGACCGGGACCAGAACCACCGCCATCACGGCCGACCCCGAGACGCCGATCAGGGACGCCGCGCAGGACCTGATCGTGCTCGACTACGCCGACGAGCGGTCCGTCGTGCAGACCCGGTTCGCCACGACCCAGCTCGCCATGCTCCGGGCCAGTCTCGGCGAGGACCTCACCCGGGCGATCGCCGACGCCGAGCGGGCGCTCGCCGAGCCGCTGCCCGACGCGCTGGTCGCCGCCGAGCAGTTCAGCTTCCTCGGCGCCGGCTGGTCGGTCGGGCTCGCCCAGGAGGCGGCGCTGAAGATGCGCGAGGCGTCCAGGTCGTGGACGGAGGCGTACCCGGCGATGGAATACCGCCACGGCCCGATCAGCATCGCCGGGCCGGGACGCGTGACGTGGATGCTCGGCACCGCGCCCGAGGGCCTGCGCGCCCAGGTGGAGGCGACCGGCGGCACGTTCGTGGAGAGCGGGCTCGACCCGATGGCCGAGCTGATCCGCGCCCAGCGGGTCGCGGTGGCGCGAGCCTTCGCCCGCGGGCTCAACCCCGACGAGCCCATGCACCTCACGCGATCTGTGATCCTTTCCTCATGAGCCTTACTCTTGCCGACGCCAGGATCGTGACGCCCGAGGGAGTTCACGAGGGGTGGCTGACCATCGAAGACGGCCGCGTCACGCACGTCGGCCACGGCGCCGCCCCCGGGCCCGGCCTGCGGCTGGGCGGACGTCACGTGGTCCCCGGGTTCGTGGACGTGCACAACCACGGGGGCGCGGGCGGCTCCTTCCCCACCGGCGAGCAGGACAAGGCGCGTGACGCCGTGGCGCTGCACCGGCGCCACGGCACCACCACGATGGTGGGCAGCCTGGTCACCGACACGCTCGACGGCGTGAGCAGGGCGGCCGCGGCGCTGGCGGAGCTGTGCGAGGAGGGCCTGCTGGCCGGCGTGCACTTCGAGGGCCCCTACATCGCCAAGGCCCGCTGCGGCGCGCACGACCCGACCTTGCTGCGCGAGCCGTCGCCGCAGGAGTTCGCCGGGCTGGTCAAGGCCGCGCGCGGGCACGCCCGCATGGTGACGATCGCGGCCGAGCTGCCCGGCGCGCTCGACACGATCAGGATGGCCGCCGCCGAGGGCGTCATCGCCGCCATCGGCCACAGCGACGCCGACTACGAGCAGACCATCGCCGGCATCGAGGCGGGCGCCACCGTGGCCACCCACCTCTACAACGCGATGCCGCCGCTCGGCCACCGCGCGCCCGGCCCGATCGCGGCGCTGCTCGACGACGAGCGGGTGACGGTCGAGCTGATCAACGACGGGGTGCACGTCCACGCGGCCATGCTGCGGCTGGCGTACGAGGTGGCCGGGCCAGGCCGCACGATGCTCATCACCGACGCGATGTCCGCCACCGGCCTCGGCGACGGCGACTACGTGCTCGGCCCCATGCAGGTCCACGTGCGCGACGGCGTGGCCAGGCTGGCCGAGGGCGGCTCGATCGCGGGCTCGACGCTCACCATGGACGTCGCCTTCCGCCGCGCGGTCCAGGAGCTGGGCCTGTCGCTGCCGGACGCCGTCCAGGTGACCTCACTGACCCCCGCCCGCGTGCTCGGCCTGGCCGACCGCATCGGCTCGATCGCCGTCGGCAAGGCCGCCGACCTGGTCGTGCTCTCCGACTCCCTGCAAGTGGACGGCGTGCTGAAGGACGGCGTCTGGATCACGGAGCCTTCATGATCGTCACGGTGACCCTCAACCTCGCCCTCGACACCACCTACCGGGTGCCGGGCGCCGACTGGGACGGCGTCAACCGCGTCGCCGCCGTGCATCGGCGGGCCGGGGGCAAGGGCGTGAACGTCGCCAGGGTGCTGCGCGCACTCGGCCGCGACGTGCTGGTCACCGGCCTGGCCGGGGGCGCCACCGGCCGGGCGATCGCCGACGATCTGCGGGACGCCGGTCTCCCCCACGACCTCTGCCCCGTGGCCGCCGACTCCCGCACCACCCTCGCCGTCACCGACCCGGAGGCAGGCCGTACGGCGCTGTTCAACGAGCCAGGGCCCGAGGTGAGCGCCGCCGAGCTGGCCGGCTTCACCCGCCGCTACGAGTCGCTGCTGGCCGGCGCCGACGCGGTCGTGCTGTCCGGCAGCCTGCCGCGCGGCGTCCCCGCCGACGCCTACGCCACGCTCGCCGCGATCGCCGCCTCCCTGGGCGTGCCCGCCATCGTGGACGCCGACGGCGAGCCGCTGCGCCACGCGCCCAAGGGCCGGCCTTCCATCGTCAAGCCCAACGCCGAAGAGCTGGCCAGAGCCGTTCCGGGCGATCCGGCCGAGGGCGCCCAGGCCCTGCGCGGGCAGGGCGCGCAGGCGGTCGTCGTGTCCATGGGCGCCGACGGGCTGCTCGCCGTCACCGGTGAGGGAACGTTCCGCGCGCGCATGCCGTACACCGTGCGCGGCAACCCCACGGGGGCCGGTGACTCGCTCGTCGCCGGGCTGGCGCTGGGCCTGGTCCAGCGCGAGCCGTGGCCGGAGCGCCTGCGCCGCGCCGCCGCCCTTGGCGCCGCCGCCGTCGCCACACCCGTCGCCGGCGAGATCGACCCCGGCGTGTACGCCGACATCCACCCCCAGATCACCATCAGCTGAAGGAGCCCGCCATGCCCCTCACCCCCATCGGCGACATCGTCCGTCGGTCACCCGCAGGGGTGGGCGCGTTCAACGTGATCCAGCTCGAGCACGCCACCGCCATCGTCGCCGGCGCCGAAGCGCTCGGCCTGCCCGTCGTGCTGCAGATCAGCGAGAACTGCGTGCGCTACCACGGCGCGCTGGAGCCCATCGCGCTGGCCGCGCTCGCCGTCGCCCGGCGCGCCGAGGTGCCGGTCGCCGTGCACCTCGACCACGCCACCGACCGCGCGCTCGTCGAGGAAGCCGTCGGGCTGGGCCTCGGCTCGGTCATGTACGACGCCTCCGCGCTGCCCGACGAGGAGAACGTCGCGAGCACGGCCGAGGTCGCCGCCTGGTGCCACGAGCGCGGCGTGTGGGTGGAGGCCGAGCTGGGCGAGGTCGGGGGCAAGGACGGCGTGCACGCGCCCGGGGCGCGCACCAAGCCGCACGAGGCCGTCGGCTACGTGACGCGGACCGGCGTGGACGCACTGGCCGTGGCCGTCGGCACCTCCCACGCCATGACGACCAAGGACGCGGTGCTCGACCTGGAGCTGATCGCCGAGCTGCGGGCCGCCGTACCGGTGCCGCTGGTGCTGCACGGCTCGTCGGGGGTGCCGGACGACGTGCTGCGCGAGGCCGTACAGCGGGGCATGAAGAAGATCAACATCGCGACCCACCTGAACAAGGCGTTCACCGGGGCCGTGCGCGACTATCTGGCCCACGACGAGCGCGTGGTGGACTCCCGCAAATACCTCGCGGCCGGCCGCGATGCTGTGGCCCGCGAGGTCTCCCACCTGCTCGGCGTGCTCACAGGCGGCTGAGCACCCGCTCCACCTGACGCTCGAACGTGCCCGGCGGGGGCGCCCCTGGACCGCCCTGGCGCCCCTCGACCGCCACTCGCGCTCCCCGCGCCAGGCTCGGTCGCGAGGTCCCGCTTGACGACCCGATCACCCTCGTACGACACGGCGTGGGTGTGCGTCGAATCGGCCATCCGGGGGTCAGGGCTCGACCGACAGGCGGCGCTGCATGTTCCCCACGGCCTTCTTGGCGTGCACCAGCGAGGCCCCGGTCTCCTTGCGGTAGATCGCGATGGCCTTGACCAGCTTGCCGTTGCGCAACGCCTCGTGGAACTCCGGCGGCAGCCGCAGCCCGCCGGAGTCGTCGAGCTGGATGCCCAGGTAACGCTGGAGCGAGGCCACCTGCTGTTCGAGCCGTTCGACCCGGTCTTCGAGCGATTCGTCCATGGACAGGGACTTTAGCGGTGGCCCCGCGCGTGCGTCTTGAGGAGGATCAGCGCTGGATCGGCGCCACGACGACCTCGACCCGCTGGAACTCCTTGATGTCGGAGTAGCCGGTGGAGGCCATGGTGCGCTTGAGCGCGCCCATGAGGTTCATCGACCCGTCGGCCACGCTGGACGGCCCGTGCAGGATCTGCTCCAGCGTGCCCACCATGCCGAACTCGACGCGGCGCCCGCGCGGCAGGTCGGGGTGGTGCGCCTCGGAGCCCCAGTGGAAGCCGTGCCCCGGCGCCTCGGCGGCGCGGGCCAGCGGCGAGCCGACCATGACCGCGTCGGCCCCGCAGGCGATGGCCTTGGCGATGTCGCCGGAGGTGCCCATGCCGCCGTCGGCGATGACGTGCACGTAGCGGCCGCCGGACTCGTCCATGTAGTCACGCCGGGCCGCCGCCACGTCGGAGATCGCGGTCGCCATCGGCACCGCGACGCCGAGCACGTTGCGGGTGGTGTGGGAGGCGCCGCCGCCGAAGCCGACCAGCACGCCGGCCGCGCCGGTGCGCATGAGGTGGAGCGCGGCGGTGTGGGTGGCGCAGCCGCCCACGATGACCGGCACGTCGAGCTCGTAGATGAACTGCTTGAGGTTGAGCGGCTCGGCCCGCCCGGAGACGTGCTCGGCGGAGACGGTGGTGCCGCGGATGACGAAGATGTCGACGCCCGCGTCGATCACGGCCTTGTGGTACTGCACCGTGCGCTGCGGCGACAGGCGGACGGCCGTGGTCACCCCGGACGCGCGGATCTCCTCGATCCTGCGGCCGATCAGCTCCTCCTGGATCGGCGCGGCGTAGATCTCCTGCAGCCGCCTGGTGGCCGCCTCCTGGTCGAGGGCGGCGCACTCCTCCAGCAGCGGCAGCGGGTCCTCGTAGCGGGTCCACAGCCCCTCGAGGTCGAGCGGGGCGAGGCCGCCGAGCCGGCCGATCTCGATGGCGGTGGCCGGCGAGACCACGCTGTCCATGGGAGCGACGACCACGGGCAGCTCGAACCGGTAGGCGTCGATCTGCCAGGCGATCGACACCTCCTCCGGGTCGCGGGTGCGCCGCGAGGGCACCAGGCCGATCTCGTCGAGCGAGTACGCCCTCCGCCCGGTCTTGCCCCGGCCGATCTCCACCTGCTGAGTCATGAACTTACCTTCTGTGATAGTTCGGAGCTTCCACGGTCATCTGGATGTCGTGGGGGTGGCTCTCCTTGAGCCCCGCCGCCGTGATCGGCATGAGCTCGCAGTCGGTGTGCATCTGCTCGATCGTGCGGCAGCCGGCGTACCACATGCCCTGGCGCAGCCCGCCGACGAGCTGGTGGGCGACCGCCGCGACCGGGCCGCGGTAGGGGACCTGGCCCTCGATGCCCTCGGGGATGTACTTGTCCTCGCCGCCGGACTCGGCCTGCGCGTAGCGGTCCTTGCTGTAGGAGGTGCCGCCGCGCTCGCGGTTGCGTACGGCGCCGAGCGACCCCATGCCCCGGTAGGACTTGAACTGCTTGCCGTTGATGAAGATCAGCTCACCGGGCGACTCCTCGCAGCCGGCGAGCAGCGAGCCCAGCATGACCGTGTCGGCGCCCGCGGCGATGGCCTTGACGATGTCGCCGGAGTATTGGAGGCCGCCGTCGCCGATGACCGGCACCCCGGCGGGCGCGCACGCCTTCGACGCCTCGTAAATGGCGGTGACCTGCGGCGCGCCGACCCCGGCCACGACGCGGGTGGTGCAGATGGAGCCGGGGCCCACGCCGACCTTGACGGCGTCGGCGCCCGCCTCGACCAGCATCTGGGCGCCCGCCCTGGTGGCGATGTTGCCGCCGATGACCTCGACGCTGCTGTTGGCCTTGACCTTGGCGATCATGTCGGCCAGGCCCTTGGAGTGGCCGTGCGCGACGTCGACGACGATCACGTCGACGCCGGCGTCGATGAGCGCCTTGGCCCGCTCGTCCGCGTCGCCGCCGACGCCCACCGCGGCGCCGACCAGCAGGCGGCCGTCGGCGTCTTTGGTGGACAGCGGGTATTGCTCGCTCTTGGTGAAGTCTTTGACGGTGATCAGGCCGCGCAGCCGGCCGTCGGCGTCGACGAGCGGCAGCTTCTCGATCTTGTTGTGCCGCAGCAGCGTGAACGCCTCGTCGCGGGAGACCCCGACCGGCGCGGTGACCAGCGGCATCTTCGTCATGACCGCGCGCACGGGGCGCGTCTGGTCGGTCTCGAAGCGCATGTCGCGGTTGGTCACGATGCCGACGAGCTTGCCCGCCACGTCGGTCACCGGCACGCCGGAGATGCGGTAGGTGGCGCACAGCCGTTCGACGTCGGCGAGCGTGTCGTCGGGGCTGCAGGTCACCGGGTTGGTGACCATGCCGGCCTCGGATCGCTTGACGAGATCGACCTGCTGGGCCTGCTCCTCGACCGCCAGGTTACGGTGCAGGATGCCGATGCCGCCCTGGCGCGCCATGGCGACCGCCATGCGGGCCTCGGTCACGGTGTCCATGGCCGCGGAGACCAGCGGGATCGACAGCGTGATGCCCCGTGACAGGCGTGACCGGGTGTCGGCCTCGCCTGGTTGGAGATCTGAATAGCCGGGCACCAGCAGCACGTCATCGAAGGTCAAACCCATCTCGGTGAACTTGGACATGCCGCGGCCCCCTCCTGCCTCGCGCGCTGAATGGACTCAAGTCTAGGGCCTGCCTCCAAACGCATCGATGCAGGGAGGCGGCCCGCGCGATTCGGCGTGGATTCGGCGTGGAGTCGGTGGGGAATCGGCGTGGAGTCGGTGGGGAATCCGGCGGGGAATCCGGCGGGGAACGCACTGATGCCGGGAGGACGAAGGCCCCCACAGCCGTTCGTACTCCCGGCATCGGAAGTGCCCGGGGACGGGACGGTCGGTGATCCGTCCCGTCCCCGGGCCATCGGCATCCGGGCGAGGTGGCGCTCCGCACCACCGAACCCCCCTCCGCGTCCTGATGGCCGGCGCCGCCGCGCCCATCTCTGAATGCCGACGCTAGGTAAAGCGTGCGTTACGGAGCGGCGTATCGCAATGGGCAAACGTGCAACTGCACGAAGCTGCACATCCACCGGAACAACTCGGCGAAAGGGCGGGACAGGCGCCGATCGCGGAGTTATCCTCGCGGCACGCCCGTGTCCCCCCGCCGGAGCCGCCCAGAATGCGCGACGAGCCCCACACCGTGTCCGATCCCTTCGAGACGCTGGGTCTCGACTCGGCACAAACCGCGCTCTACACCGCGGTGCTGCGCCTTCACAGGGCGACCCGTTCCGATCTGGCTCAGGCGATGGACGGCCCGATCGACACAGTAGGCCGCCAGCTCGACGACCTGGTCAAGCTGGGCGTCATCGACGAGCAGTCGGGCCAATACCTGGCCAGGCATCCCGCCGCCGCGCTCGGCCGGGTGATCGCGCAGCGCCTCGACCGGCTCGCCGAGGAGAGCCGCAGAATCGATTCGGCGCTCGGCTCCATCCGCGGCCTGATTCGCGACTACGACGCCGGGCGCGACTATCGCAGCGGCCCATTCACGGTGGAGATGGCGAGCGGCGCCGACATCCTCTACGAAAGCGTCGTCGGCATCGCGGTGCAGTCACCGTCGCCGCCGATGCCTTTACTGACCGCGATTCCCGACGAACGCACGATGACCGATTTTGCGCGTAAATTCGCGGATCCTTGGATTGATGCGCAAAAACGAAACCTGCTGACCGTACGCGCCATCGTCCCGGTCCTCACGCTGACCGACCCCGGTGTACGCGACCAGCTGACCAACGTCATCGAGGCCGGCGGCGAGGTCCGCACGCTCGACCGGGTGCCGAGCTGGTTCATGACCGCCGGCTCCGAGACGGCCGGCCTGCCCGCCTACTGGGGCGGCAACCTGCCCGACCACGCCTACAACTTCTACCTGGTGCGCACTTCCGTCGTCGTCGGCGTGCTGAGCAGCCTGTTCACCGAGCTGTGGGCCCGCGCGCAGCCCCTGCCGTGGGCGCCCAGAGCCGACGGCGTGCGCCAGGTGCTGCGCCTGGCCGCGCAGGGCCTGTGCGACGACTCCATCGCCCGACAGCTCGGCGTGTCCGTACGGACCGTGCGCGCCCGATGGGCCGACGCCATGACCGAGTTGGGCGCCCAGTCCCGCTTCCACGCAGGTGTGGAGGCCGCCAGGCGCGGATGGCTGAGGTAATACTCACCGCGCGGGCCGCATCGGTCATATGGTGGGAAGGTGCTGGAAGACGTCCCCCGCGATCCGTTCGCGGACGACCCTAACGACCCTTCCTCAGCGATGGGCGCGCTCGACGATGCCGAGCCGCTCACGGCCGCCGAGCGCGACGAGGCCATCACCGACCTCGCCGACGTCGAGGTCTTCCGTTCCCTGCTCGAACCGCAGGGGGTGCTGGGGCTCGTACTCGACTGCCCGGAGTGTGGCGAGCAGCACTTCTTCGACTGGGATCTGCTGCGCGGCAACCTCAAGCAGATGATCGAGAAAGGCCAGCCGCAGGTGCACGAGCCGGCCTTCCACCCTGACCCCGCCGACTACGTCAGCTGGGACTACGCCAGAGGCTACGTCGACGGCGTCATCGACACGGAGGAGCGCCGCTGAGTCACGTCATCCCGCAGCACGGCCAGCAGCCGCACGGCGGGATCGCCCGCATCGGGCATCTCTCCACGGCCGAGCGCGTCGAGCAGCGCGTCGGTCTCGTCCTCTGGCGTCAAGCGGACTCCAGCTCGGCCATCTGCCGCAGCCTGGCCAGCGCCCGATGCTGGGCGACGCGCACTGCACCCGGTGACATGCCGAGTACATTACCGGTCTCCTCCGCCGAGAGTCCCGACACCACCCGCAGCAGCAGTAACTCCCGCTGGTTCTCGGGCAGCCTGGCCAGCAGCCGCCTGGCGTGCTCGACCTCGATGTAGCGGACCACGGTCTCCTCGGGCCCCGGGCCGTCGTCGGGGCCGTCGGGCAGGTCCTGTGTCGGCACCGCCGACCGTACCGAGCTGCGCAGCGCATCGGCCACCTTGTGCGAGGCGATGCCGAACACGAACGACGCGAACGGCCGCCCCATGTCGCGGTATCGCGGCAGCGCGGACAACACCGCGATGCACACCTCCTGGGCGACGTCATCGGCAATGTGATATTGCCCTGAAACCCTGCCCAGCCGGGCGCGGCAATACCGCACCACCATCGGACGCAACTCGCCGAGCAGGGATTCGATCGCACTGCGATCCCCCTGTACGGCGAGGCTCGTCAGTTCCCTAAGGTCGGAGTCATCCGTCCGTGCCGGAAGTCTCGACGCGAGCCTTACCCCAATTTTGGCGTCGGCGACGCTTCCCTCGCTCACGATAGGCATGATGCCCGCACTGATCGGGCCTGTCGTCATGGCGAACGGCTACGGATTGGTCACATTGAAGCGACGATAACGAGCAGTAATCAGGCGACCACACTAAGCCTTAATACTGACATAATATTTCACTTGATAACCCGGAATGCACGACATTTGTCAGACCCGCGACGCTTATCGCCCACTCCCGGTTTACGACCAACAATCCACCTTTCCCCCCAATTTCCCCCATCGCCCGATAACCCGCCCCGCCCAGAACCGGTCCCAAGCGTGGCGCGCTCGGCCGAGGTCACGCCGCGCCGCGCGCTCGCCCAAGTCGCGGCTCCGCGCGCGCTCGCTCAGTCGTCGCGCGCGTCCAGCAGCTCCAGGTAGCCCCGCACGGCCTCCCACAGGTGATGCTCTGGGTAGCGGCCCAGGCTCCGGTGCTCGCGCCGCCACCGCCGGTCCCAGTACGCCCCGTGCACCGCCCTGAGGTGCTCCAGCGCCGTCCGCAGCTCCGCCTCGACGTCGGCCACGCCATTCGCAGCGGCCCCGCCCGCGGACGCCGCCCGCGCCTCGCCGAAGCGCCGCTCCGCCAGCGCCGCCAGCACGTCCTCCTCGATGCCGTCCAGCGACCAGAACCGCACCGGCTCCCTGATGTGATGGTCGGCCACCGGATCCCGATGCGAGCGCCAGACGTAGGCCACCCCGCCCTTGTCCAGATCGAGGAAGTCGACCAGCCAGGCCGTCCCCGGCGGCTGCGTGCCCCACGCCACCTCCTCGGGCGGCAGGTTCAGCACGAACGCCACCTCAAGGCACTCGACCTCGCCGGCCCCGCCGAGCAGGTCGCCGAACACGTACGCCGCCCGCAGGAACGGCTCGTCCGCCCGCACCCGCCGCGTCTGCTCGCACGCCCGCGCGAGCATCCGCAACCGCTCCACCGCCCGCCGGTACCGCACGCCCCCGGCCACCTCCTCACACCGACCGCCGCCCAGCGTACGTGCCCGCCCCCGCTTCACGACGACCACGGGCACCGCGAAGCCGTACAGACCCAGGAAAGCCGTACGGCCCGCACCCTGAGCAGGGTGCGGGCCGTACGGTCAGTGGAAGGAAGGAACGGTCAGTGGCCGTGGCCGTGACCGTGACCCGCGCCGGCGGCCGGCGCCTCCTCCTCGGGCTTGTCCACCACGAGCGCTTCGGTCGTGAGCAGCATGCCCGCGATCGAAGCGGCGTTCTGGACGGCCGAGCGGGTGACCTTGACCGGGTCGATGACGCCCTGGCCGATGAGGTCGCCGTATTCGCCGGTCGCGGCGTTGAGGCCGTGACCGGCCTCCAGCTCGGCGACCTTGTGCGTCACGACGTAGCCCTCGAGGCCGGCGTTCTCGGCGATCCAGCGGGCCGGCTCGACCAGCGCGCGGCGCACGATGCCGACGCCGGTCGCCTCGTCGCCCGTCAGACCGAGGTCGTCGAGTTCCTTGGAGACGTGGATCAGTGCGGAGCCACCGCCGGAGACGATGCCCTCCTCGATCGCGGCGCGCGTCGCGGAGATCGCGTCCTCGAGGCGGTGCTTCTTCTCCTTCAGCTCGACCTCGGTGGCGGCGCCGACGCGCAGCACGCACACACCGCCGGCCAGCTTGGCCAGCCGCTCCTGCAGCTTCTCGCGGTCCCAGTCGGAGTCGGACTGCTCGATGGCAATCTTGATCTCCTTGACGCGGTCCTCGATGGCCTGCGCGTCACCGGCGCCGTCGACGATGGTCGTGGCGTCCTTGGTGACGACGACGCGGCGGGCCGTGCCGAGCACCTCGAGACCGACGTGCTCCAGCTTGAGGCCGACCTCCTCGCTGACGACCTGGCCGCCGGTGAGGATGGCCATGTCCTGCAGCATCGCCTTACGGCGGTCGCCGAAGCCGGGGGCCTTGACGGCCACCGAGGTGAAGGTGCCGCGGATCTTGTTGGTGACCAGGACGGCCAGGGCCTCGCCCTCGACGTCCTCGGCGACCACGAGCAGCGGCTTCTTCGTCTGGGCGATCTTCTCCAGCAGCGGCAGGAAGTCCGCGATGGAGGAGATCTTGCCCTGGGTGAGCAGGATGTAGGCGTCCTCGAGGACGGACTCCATGCGCTCGGGGTCGGTGACCATGTAGGCCGACAGGTAGCCCTTGTCGAACTGCATGCCCTCGGTGAACTCGAGCTCCATGCCCATGGCGTTGGACTCTTCGACGGTGAGCACACCGTCCTTGCCCACCTTGTCGAACGCCTCGGCGATCAGGTCACCGATCTGCGCGTCCTGCGCGGAGATCGTGGCGACGTTGGCGATCTCCTTTTTGTCGGCCACCTCGCGGGCGGTCGACAGCAGGCGGTCGCTGACGGCCTTGGCGGCCTTGTCGATGCCGCGCTTGAGCGACAGCGGCGAGGCGCCGGCGGCGACGTTGCGCAGGCCCTCGCGGACCATGGCCTGGGCCAGGACGGTCGCGGTGGTGGTGCCGTCGCCCGCGATGTCGTTGGTCTTGGTCGCCACTTCCTTGGCGAGCTGGGCGCCGAGGTTCTCGTAGCGCTCCTCCAGCTCGATCTCACGAGCGATGGTCACACCGTCGTTCGTGATCGTCGGCGCACCGAACTTCTTGTCGATGACGACGTTACGGCCCCGCGGGCCGAGGGTTACCTTGACGGCGTCCGCGAGGGCGTTCACGCCGCGCTCGAGCGCGCGGCGGGCGTCCTCGTCGAACTCCAGGATCTTCGCCATTGTCTGAAAGTTCCTCTCCTAGCGTCGAAAGCCCCGGCCGCCCTCAAGAGCGCCCGGGGCTCGACACATCCGGCCTACTTCTCGATGATCGCGAGAACGTCGCGGGCGGAGAGCACGAGGTACTCCTCGCCGCCGTACTTGACCTCGGTGCCGCCGTACTTGCTGTAGAGGACGATGTCGCCCTCGGAGACGTCGAGCGGAATCCGCTTCTCGCCGTCCTCGTCCCAGTTGCCCGGGCCCACCGCGAGGACCTTGCCCTCCTGCGGCTTCTCCTTGGCGGTGTCCGGGATGACCAGGCCGGAAGCGGTGGTCTGCTCGGCCTCAAGCGGCTGAACCACAATGCGGTCGCCGAGCGGCTTAACGGGAACCTTGGTGGCGGTCGTCACGATCGGACCTCCCCTTCAGATTTGAATGATCTAGAAGAGGCGACCAGCTGGGCCTGCCGTCGCGGGTGTCAGACCTGCCTCGTCGCACGTTGGCACTCTCAAGGGGAGAGTGCCAACAGGAAACATATGCAAGAGGGGCTTGACAGTCAACACGAACGCGTCTGCTGAGAGCGATCAGAGCTCCGAACAGGCCGTTGACCTGGTCCAGTCTCCCACGTGCACGAATGTTCGCCTCACCGGCCACGCCGCTCCCGCCCGCTCGGACCACGACGCCGACCCGTCCCGGCCCTACCCACCTGCACGCCTCCTACCCGCACCACCCCGCGCAGGTCCCCACGGGCGCAGGTCTCCCCGCGCAGGTCCCCCCGCGCAGGTCCCCCGCCCAGGTCCCCCCGCACTAATCCCCCGCCCGCATCTCACCCGCCCGCATCTCATCTGCCCGCGCCTCGCCTCCCTTCAGGCGCGTCTCCCCGTCCTTGGGGCTCCCCCTGAGGCGCGTCTCCCCGTCCTGAGGACGGCGGGCGTGGCGCTAACGTCGGGTGACGTGGACCTCGACGCCTTCACCGAGCTGCTGACCCCGCGCGGCCTGCGGGCGCTGGCCGAGGCGGGCGAGCTGGCGGGCGCCGATCCCGTGGCCGCCGCCACGACCCTGCGCAAGACGTACGACGCGGCGCTTACCTCCGCCGCGCTCACCCAGGCGGGGCTGCGGCATCGGGCCAGAGCCAAGTTCGGCGCGGACGCCGACCGGATGTTCTTCACGCCGCACGGGCTCGAACAGGCCACCCGCGCCGAGGTCGCCGCCCACCGCGCCGCCCTGCTGCCCACCCTGCCGCCCACCCTGCCGCCCGCCCAGGCACCCGCCCTGCCGCCCACCCAGCCGCCCTCCGGCGCCCGCGTCGTGGACGCCTGCTGCGGCATCGGGGGCGACCTGCTCGCGCTGGCCCGCGCCGGATGCACGGTGACGGCGTTCGACACCGACCCGCTGACGGTGGCCGTGGCGCGGGCGAACGCGGAGGCGTTCGGGCTGGGCGAGCGGGTGACGGTCCACGTGGGCGACGCGGCGGAGGTGCGGCCCGAGGAGTACGACGCGCTGTTCGCCGACCCGGCGCGGCGCACGGGCAGGGGCAGGACGTTCGACCCGATGGCGTACTCGCCGCCCTGGCCGGTGGTGCTCGACCTGATCTCACGCGCCCGGCTCTCCTGCCTCAAGGTGGCGCCGGGCATCCCGTACGAGTTCATCCCCGAGGGCGCGCTGGCCGAGTGGGTGTCGTACAAGGGGGAGGTCAAGGAGGCCACGCTGTGGACGGGCGCCGGCGTGACCGCGGGCAGGCGCGCGGCCCTGCTGCCCGGCGGGCACACGCTGACCGCCACCGGCGTCACGGCCGAGGTGGGCCCGCCTGGGCGCTACCTCTACGAGCCCGACGGCGCCGCCATCCGCGCGCACCTCGTCGGCGAGGTGGCCGAGCTGGTCGGCGGGCGGCTGATGGACCCGATGATCGCGTACGTCACGTCCGACGCCCCGGCGGACACCCCATGGGCCGCCAGATACGAAATAGAAGACATCATCCCCTTTTCTCTGAAGAAACTCCGCGCCGCACTCCGCGCCCGAAAAATCGGCAATGTCACCATCAAGAAGCGCGGGTCAGCCGTCGACATCGAGCGCCTCCGTGCCGATTTGCGGCTCAGCGGGGAGAACACCATGGTCATCGCCCTGACCAGAATTCTCGACAAACCCTCGGTAATCCTCTGCAAACCCTCCTCACCTGCCTGAATTGCCAAATTCGGCCATCGAATCGCTTTCCTCGATCTTTCACTTCAGCCCTGACGGACCTTGATCGAAAGGCTAAGGTGGGCGGGCGGGAGTTCTCCCCCTATT
Organism: Nonomuraea sp. NPDC004580; assembly: GCF_040609855.1. NCBI lineage: Bacteria > Bacillati > Actinomycetota > Actinomycetes > Streptosporangiales > Streptosporangiaceae > Nonomuraea > Nonomuraea sp. NPDC004580. Next base: position 21,864 of record NZ_JBEXLH010000043.1, read on the forward strand.
GCGGTTAACCGCGTTCTCGCTCTTCAGATATTGAACCGGACCTACCCGACCACTGCGCGGCAGTCCGTCGGCGAGCGAAGGAGCTTTCGGTGGACCATTCCAACCACACCACCCTTCTCCAATCGGGCGCGTACAACGCCGACGTCGTCCCCAAGAGGATGCGGGACCTGCTCGCCCGTGCCGCCCAGGACCACGTCTACGAGCAGCGCACCCAGGGCGCGGTGCTCGACGAGATCCGCCAGCGCCTGGAGGGCATGGAATGGCTGCTGCGGGAGGTCCGCGAGCGCGAGCTGGGCGGGCTGAGCGGGTCCATCGAGGCGGTGAGCGGGCGGCTCGACGAGATCTCCGCCAAGCCGCCGATGTGGGCGGAGGGGCTCGCGCAGCACGTCGAGGCCGTACGCGACCACGTGGACGCCGTGGGCGACAGGGTGAGCGGGGTGGACGCCAGGGTCTCCCCGATCACCGATCTGCCGAGCGTGTGGGCCGACCTCGGCACCGTGGGCGAGAGCGTCGACGAGGCGCTCAGCCGGCTGCAGTCGGTGCTCGACACCACCGACGGCATCACCAAGGGCATGGCCGACTTCGCCGCCACCCTGGCGGGGCTCAACGCCAGCATGGAGGCCGCGGCCGGGCGCTTCACCCGGCTCGACCGGTCGATGGCGGAGCTGACGTCCCGCACCGACCGGGTCGAGGTCGCGGTCTCCGACCTTTCCGAGAGCCTCACCACCCGCCTCGACGACACCGACCAGCGCCTGACGACCCGGCTGGACGAGACCGACCAGCGCCTCACCACCCGGCTGGACGAGACCGACCAGCGGCTCACGGCCTGTCTGGGCGAGACCGACCAGCGGCTCAGCACCCGGCTCGACGAGACCGACCAGCGGCTCGCCACGGCCCTGCTGGAGGCCGACGAGCGGCTCGTGGCCCGGCTCAAGGAGGCCGACGAGCAGGCCGGCGCCCGCCTGGCCGGCGTCGAGCAGCGCCTGACCGTCCGCCTCGACGAGACCGACCAGCACCTGGCCGTGCAGCTCGGTGAGAGCGAGCAGCGCCTCACGTCCCGGCTCAGCGCCGTGGACGCCCGCCTCGAACGCGCCGAAGGCCGGCTCACCGGCCTCGACTCCCGGCTCACCGGGTTCGACAGCCGGCTGGAGTCCGCCGACGAGTGCCTGGCCGACATCGACACCAGGCTCGACGGCCTCGACGGGCGCATCGGCGGCGTCGACAAGCGGCTGTCGTCCATGGACGGCCAGCTCGGCGCCGTCGACAAGCGCCTCGGCACGCTCGACGGCCACCTCGGGCGGCACGACGACCGCTTCGACGCCCTCGACGTCCGCCTGGACACCCGCTTCGCCTCGCTCGACGAACGCCTGCAGGCCACCGACCAGCGCGCCGCCGAGATCGCGACCCGCAACGAGGGCCGCTTCAACCGCCTCGACAGCCAGGTCGACGCCATCGACGAACGCCTGGTCGAGGCCGAGGAGCACATCAGCAGCCGCTTCGACTCGCTCGACGACCACTTCGGCGGCCTCGACAGCCGCTTCAACGGCCTCAACACCCACCTGAACGGCCTCGCCACCCGCGCAGAACAGGCCACAGAACACCTGGAGTCGGTCGACGACCGCATCGAAGCGGTCAACCGCCGCGTAGGCGACCTCCCCGACCTGACCGACCGAATGACCCAACAGGTAGGCGAACTCCTCCAGACCCACGCAGGCGAACAGTCAGAACGCCTCGCCGCCGCCACAGAAGCCCTCAGCGAACTGGTCCGCTCCCGCCCCGACAGCGAGGAGATGACCGGCGCCGTCTCAGGCGTGGTCTCAGAGGTCGTCCAGCCGGCAACGGACGAACTGACAAAGCGCCTGAGCGCGCTGGAGGAAACCATGCTCGCCCTGGCCGAAGCCCTCCTCCGCCCCACCCGCCCCAAGGACTGACGAGACCGCTCCCGCCCGCCCCCACGATCGGGGGCGGGCGGCCCATCACCAAGGCACCCCCACCCCACCTCAGAGCCCGCGCACAACAGCGCGGGCCGGGGCATGAACGGCACGAACGGGCCCGCACGCACGACGCGGACAGGGCGCGGTGAAAGCGGGCGACGCAGACGAGTGCGCGGTGAAAGCGGGCGACGCAGACGAGTGCCCGGCGCGGCGGGAGCCTCCAGGGGCTCAGCGACTCCCAGACGGGCCACACCCCGTTCCCACCCGACGCCCACCCAAGGCGGCGGGGGTGAGGTCAGCGGGCCTCAGAGGCGCGTCCGAGGGGCCTCTGGGCCCCTTAGGCGGGACAACGCCCTATCCCCCACCCGGCGCCCGCACACGACGACGGGGCCGAGAGCTGCGACGGGTCGGGAGCGCGTCCGAGAAGCCCCCGGCCCCCTCAGACGTGGACGGTGGTGATCGGGAGGGAGGAGTCGGCGGGGATCTGGAGGGAGGACGGGGTGATGCCGGCAGCCACCAGATCCGAGCCCAGGGCGGCGACCATGGCGCCGTTGTCGGTGCACAGCCCAGGGCGGGGCACGCGCAGGCGGACGCCGGCCGCGTCGCAGCGCTCCTGGGCCAGGGCCCGCAGGCGGGAGTTGGCGGCGACGCCGCCGCCGATGAGCAGGTCGTGGACGTCGTACTTGCGGCAGGCCTGCAGCGCCTTGCGGGTGAGCACGTCGACCACCGCCTCCTGGAAGGACGCGGCCACGTCGGGCACGTGCACGGACTGCCCCGACGCCTCCCTGGCCTCGACCCACCGCGCCACGGCCGTCTTGAGCCCGGAGAAGGAGAAGTCGAGCGTGCCGTCGTCGATCTTGCCGCGCGGGAACGCGATGGCCGCCCCGGAGCCGTCACGGGCCGCCTTGTCGATGTGGGGCCCGCCGGGGAACGGCAGCCCCAGCACCCGCGCCACCTTGTCGAACGCCTCACCGGCGGCGTCGTCGACGGTGGAGCCGAGCGAGATGACGTCCTGGGCGACGTCGGGGACGAGCAGCAGCGAGGAGTGCCCGCCGGAGACGAGCAGCGCGATGCAGGGCTTGGGCAGCGGCCCGTGCTCCAACTGGTCGACGGCGACGTGGGCGGCGAGGTGGTTGACGCCGTAGAGGGGCACGCCGAGGCCGAGCGCGTAGGACTTGGCGGCGGCGACCCCCACGAGCAGCGCACCGGCCAGCCCGGGCCCGGCGGTGACGGCGACGGCGTCGATGTCGGAGAACGTGAGCCCGGCCTGGGCCAGCGCGGCCTCCACGGTCGGCGTCATGGCCTCCAGGTGGGCGCGCGAGGCGACCTCGGGCACGACCCCGCCGAACCTGGCGTGCTCGTCCATGCTGGAGGCGACGGTGTTGGCGAGCAGCGTGTGGCCCCTGACGATGCCGATGCCGGTCTCGTCGCAGGAGGTCTCGATGCCCAGAACCAGGGGTGCGTCAGTCATCCAGCCGTTTCCTCATCATGATCGCGTCGGTGCCGTCGTCGTAGTAGCGGCGGCGGGTGCCGATCTCCTCGAACCCGAAGCGCCGGTAGACGCTCTGGGCGCGCGGATTGTCGGCGCGTACCTCAAGGAAGATCTCTCGCGCGCCCCTGCGGCGCGCCTCGGCGAGCAGCTCGGTCAGCATGGCGCCGCCGATGCCGTTGCGCTGGTGCTTCTCCAGCACCGCGATGGTCTGCACGTCGGCCTGGTCGGCCGCGGCGGCGAGCCCGGCGTAGGCGACGATCTCGTCGTCGACCAGCGCGACGACGTAGTGGCGGGTGCGCGGCATCTCGGCCAGCTCGCCGCGCATCATGCCCTCGCTCCACGCGTCGAGCGGGAAGGTGACCCGCTCGATCTCCATGACCGTAGGCAGGTCGGCCTCGGTCATCGGCCTGAGTCTCACGCCGTCACCTTCTTGGGGGCGCCCGGCACGACCGCGTCGGGCCTGCGCAGGTAGATCGGACGCGGCGGGTCGAGCGCGACCCCCTTGTCCAGCCGCTCGGCGGCGAGGGCGGCGAGCGCGCCCGCGTAGGGGTAGGGGGGCGCTCCCGCACCGTCGCCGAGCAGGCCGGGGTAGAGCTGGGCGCCCGCACCGACCACCGGCAGCCCCTCGACGGGGACGTCGGCGGGCCGGTCGACGAAGGGACCGTCGACGCGGGTGCGCAGATCGGAGTAGCGGGCCCAGAACACCTCTTTGCGCCGCGCGTCGGTGGCGGCGATGAAGGGCTCGGTGCGCCCGCTCGCGTAGGCGACGGCGTCGAGCGAGCAGACGCCGTACGCCGGCACGCCCAGGATGGTCGCGAGGCCCTGCGCGGTCATCAGCCCCACCCGCAGACCGGTGTAGGGGCCGGGCCCGCTGCCCGCCACGACGGCCGTGACCTCGCCCAGGGTCACCCGCGCCTCGCCGAGCACCAGCTCGATGGCGGGCGCGAGCAGCTCACCGTGGCGGCGGGCGTCGATGGTGGTGTGTTCGGCGAGCACCCGCTCGCCGTCGTGGAGAGCCGCGGTGACGGCGGGCGTCGCGGTGTCAAAAGCCAGGACCAGCACGACTGTTTAGCCTACCCGCAGACGGGGTCACACCCAGCCGGTACGCCGCTTCAGCCATTCGAGTGCCACCACGCCCTGCGCCCGCTGGAACGCCCTGAGCGTGGGCAGCCCAGGCGGGTCCGGCTGCCTGGACATGCGGACGAAATAGCCGGTCAGGGCGGCCACGACCCGGGTGACGTCGTCGCCGGGCAGCTCGGCCAGCTCGTGCGGCGCGGGCCCGCCCTGCATGCCGATCGACGGCAGCATCGCGACCCTGTCGAACCAGGACGCGGCGGTGGCGGCCCACGGCCAGTCGACGACGTAGACGCGGTCGTCGGTGAGCAGGATGTTGTCGGCCCGCAGGTCGGCGTGGGCGAGGGTGTCGCCGGCGGCCGCGGCGGCCCATCCCGACTCCAGCTCGGCCAGCTCGCCGAGGTGCCGCACCACCCAGGGGTCGAGTCCGGTGGTGTTCTCGTTCATGAGGTTGCGCCAGCCGTGGAACTGCTCACCGAACACCTCCCCGATCGGGGGCGCGTCGATGGGCGACGGGGTGAGCGCGGCGGACATCTCCTCGACGGCGGCGAGCACCCTGTCCAGCTCGTCGCGCCGCCAGGGCATGGCGGGGTGGCGCCCTTCGACGTCCTCGAAGACGAGCACGACCCAGCCGTCGAGCTCGAACCCGGTGAGCAGCCGGGGGGCGGGGACGGACGCGGGCAGCGCGGCGGCGTTCACCAGCTCGGAGCGGTAGATGCGGACGGCGTCGGCGTTGGGCTCGGGGCCGACGGCCTTGACGAAGGCGCGCCTGCCACCGCGCGTACGCAGGCGGACGGCGGCGGCCGGGGAGAAGCCGCCCGGCTGCGTGACGGCCTCGGCCACGGCGTCACCCAGGAAGTCCTCGATCGCGGCGCGCACTGCCGAGGGCACGTCGGACCAGGGTACGCGGGCACCGGTGGCGGGCGGGTTGGTCTCGGTGTCGGTCATCAGCCTCAGACCTGGGATGCGTAAACGATGATGTTGTCGACGTATTCGCCCTTGGCGTAGTCGAACTTGCCACCGCACGTTACCAGTTTGAGGCCGTCTTCCAGGTACACCTTTTTCGCCGGGAAGCTGTCCTTGTGCACCTGTTCGATCGCGTCTACCTGGTAGGACACGACCTTGCCGTCACTGCGCTCGACCTTCACGGTCTCGCCCTTGCGTAACTCCCTGAGCTTGTAGAACACGGCGGGCGCCGTCTTGGTGTCGACGTGCCCGATGATCACCGAGGCGCCCTTCTCGCCGGGCACGGAGCTGCCGGTGTACCAGCCGGCCATCTTCGGCTTCTCGTACGGCGGCAGCTCGACCTCGCCGTTCTCCAGCAGCTTGAGCTTCATCAGCGGCGCCTCGACGTCGATCGACGGGATGTCGATCGTCTTGGGCACGACGGAGGCTTGCGCGGGGGTGGTGGTGCCGGTCTCCATGCCCTTGCCGAACGCGACCAGCAGCAGGCCGGTCACGGCCCCTGCGAGCACCACCCGTCCTGGACGGGCCATGACCTTATGCCCTGGTGCGCCGCTTGATCGCGTAACCGATGCCGCCGGCCAGCGCCAGGGCGATGAGCACGCCCGCGGGGCCGAGCGGGATCGACGACTCCTCGGAGGCGTCCTGCGCGTACGTGCCGCCGCCGCCCGCCCGAGGCGCCCTGGTGGGCAGGGTGGTGGTCTCGGTGGGGTCGGGCTCGGCCGCGACGACGCGCAGCGTGGCGCGGCCCATGTCGTTGGTGCCGTCGCACTTGACGTCGACCCGGTAGTTGCCGCGCCGGATCGTTCCCGAGACCTGCGCCTCGCCGCGCACCCATGGCGAGGGAGAGGCCGGAGTCGCGGTGGGGGACGTCGTGGACGCCGGCACGGGGCTGAGCGTGACGCCGTTGACGAACGCCTTGGACGTGGCCGTGCCGGTGTGGGCGGGACCGCCGGTCGGCACCGGGCAGTTGGCCAGCACCCACACCTGAGACGTCTCGCCCGCGGTGACCCGGTCGGGGTTGACCTGGACATTGATGTTCTGTCTTGTGGTGGTCACGCGGGGGCTGGCGGTGGTGGTGGCGGTGGTGGTGGTGCCTGTGGGGCTGCCGCTGGCGGTGGGTGTGGGTGTGGGTGTCGGATCGGTGTCGGCCGAGGCCGAGCAGCCGGTCAGGCCGACCATGGCGATGGCTCCCGCGTACGCGACTCGTCTGACCCTGAGCACCGGCCGCACCCCACTTTGCCGTCTTGCTACCCAGCATCCACCAGAACGATGGATGTCGCCCCTCCTGATACCCAGAAAATCTGGGCGAATCACTGACCAACGATCATGTTTCAGATAGCCGGCCCGGTACGTCAAGGGTGCCAGCCTTACCGGATATTGACCTGCGTTCTAGTCTTGTGGCGGTTCAGACGGCGTGTCGGCCCCGAAGTCGGGCCCGAAGTCGGGCCCGAGCCCGGCCCACCGGGCGCCCACGCCGCGCAGCGTGACGACGCGGGCCTCGTCGCCGGCCTCGCGGTCGATGTGAATCTCCAGCCGGTCGTCGGCCAGCCCTTCGACCAGCCCCTCGCCCCACTCGACGACGGTGACGGACTCCTCCAGCGAGGCGTCGAGGTCGAGGTCGTCGACCTCCAGGTCACCACCCAGCCGGTACGCGTCGACGTGCACCAGCGGCGGCCCCTGCCGCAGCGACGGATGCACCCTGGCGATCACGAACGTCGGCGAGGTGATGGGACCGCGTACTTTGAGCCCCTCGGCGAGGCCCTGCACGAGCGTGGTCTTGCCGGCGCCGAGCGGGCCCGACAGCACGACCAGGTCGCCGGCGCGCAGCCGGGCGGCCAGGCGGGCGCCGAAGGCCCGCATCTCCTCGGTGGTCGCGACGCGCATTTACAGCTCCACTCTCTTCAGCAGGTCGCGCAGCGCGTCGTTGACGACGCCCGGCCGCTCGAGCTGGATCAGGTGCGAGGTGTCGGGCACCTCGGTCAGCTGCGCCTTGGGCAGGGCGGCGGCGATGGCCTTGCTGTGGTCGGGCGGGGTCAGCCAGTCGCGGTCGCCCACCAGGATCGCGGTGGGCACCGGGTCGAGCACGTGCAGCGCGGAGAGCTTGTCGTGGTTCATCAGCGCCGGGTAGAAGTCGGCGACCACCTCGGTCGGGGTGGCCCTGATCATCGACTCGGCGAAGTCGACGACGGTCGGGCTGACGTTCTTCGAGTCGCCGAAGCCGACGTAACGGGTGAGGAGGAAGGCGATGTCGCTGCCCGCGTTGCGGGTCCTGTCGATGAGCGAGCCGCGCTTGCCCAGCATCGACACCGTGGTGGGGGCGACCTTGTGGACGACTTTCGACAGCATCGCGGGCAGGCCCAGCGTCAGCTCGGCCAGCTTGCCCGCCGAGGTCGCGATGAGGGCCACCGCGCGGATCTTGTCGCCGAACAGGTGGGGGTGACGGTCGGCCAGCGCCATGATCGTCATGCCGCCCATGGAGTGGCCGACCAGCACGCAGGGGCCGGGCACGTGAGCGGCGATGACCTCGGCGAGGTCGTCGCCGAGCCGGTCGATCGTGCTGTCCTCGGCGCCCGCGCGCTGGGAGCGGCCGTGGGAGCGCTGGTCCCACAGCACCACGCGGTAGTTGTCACGCAGGTCTTTGCGCTGGTAGTGCCACGACTCCATGCTGAGGCAGTAGCCGTGGCAGAAGACGACGGTCAGCGGCGGCTCGTCGTCGGCCGACGGGTTCTTCCGCTCGGGGCCGTCGATCTCGACGTGCAGCGCCTTGCCGTCGGAGGTGATGAGCGTGTGCTCGGTGCCGCGCAGCTCGCCGAACGGCTCGCTGGCCTCGGTGTCGGGGCGCAGCCTGATGCGGCCGACCGCGTACCGCTTGGCCAGCGCCGCCGCCGCGACGCCTGCTGAGGCCGCGCCGACGAGCGCGCCGGCGATCCCTACCCGGCGCCGTCTTGTCGTCGTCGTCATGTGCCCGATCCTTCTCCACTCATGGCCGCCGCGATGTGCCCTTCGTCACTGGTGGTAGATCCTGGGCACCCGCGCTCCGATCCTCGTCACGATCTCATGTGTGATCGTGCCGAGGGTATCGGCCCACTCCTGTGCGGTCGGCTCGCCCCCGTCGCCGGGGCCGAACAGCACGACCTCGTCGCCCGCGGAAATCGGATCGTCACCCATGTCGATCATGAACTGGTCCATGCACACCCGGCCGGCGACGAGCCGGCGGCGCCCGCCCGCCAGCGCCTCGGCCCGCCCGGTGGCGTGGCGCAGCACGCCGTCGGCGTAGCCGAGCGGGACCAGGGCGAGCGTGGTCTCGCACGCAGTGGTGTAAAGGTGGCCGTAGGACACGCCCGAACCCTCGACGACCCGCTTGACCAGGCCGACCCTGGCCACCAGCGTCATGGCGGGCCGCAGGCCGAAGTCGCCCAGCTCGGGGATGGGGCTCAGGCCGTACATCGCGATGCCGGTCCTGACCATGTCGAAGCGGGCTTCGGGCAGCGTGACGACGGCGGCGGAGTTGGAGATGTGCCTGATCACCTCAGAGCCCGCCGCGCCGGCCTGCTCGGCCAGCTTCAGAGCCGTCTCGTACGTCTCCAGCTGCCGCGCGACCGACGGATGCCCGGGGATGTCGGCGCAGGCGAAGTGGGACCAGATGCCGACGATCTCGATGGCGCCCTCGGCCTTGAGCTCAAGCGCCTTGGCCAGCAGGGCGGGCCAGGCGGCCTGCGGCGCCCCGCCCCTGCTCATGCCGGTGTCGGCCTCGAGATGGAGCTTCGCGGCGCGGCCCGTGGCGCGGGCGGCGGCGGCGATCTCGTCGAGCAGGCCGGGATGCGAGGCCGACAGCTCGACGTCGGCGGCCAGCGCCTCGGCGATCGGCTCGCCGGGCGTGATCAGCCAGGCCAGGATCGGCGCGCTCACCCCGCCGGCGCGCAGGTCGAGCGCCTCCTGGATGAACGCGGTGCCGAGCCGGCTCGCGCCCGCCCCCAGCACGGCCTCGGACGTGGGCAGCAGGCCGTGGCCGTAGGCGTCGGCCTTGACCGCGCCCATCAGCTCCGCGCCACCGGCCCGCTCTTTCAGCAGGGCCACGTTGTGGCGAATGGCGCCCAGGTCGACCCGTGCCTCGGCGGGGGTGGTCATCGGGTGGTCCATCCTTCCAGTCTGGCAGCTCGGGCTCGTGGCCGGGCACGCTTCGCCCGGCCTGGACGTCACGAAATGGCGCTGGTCACGGCGCGGATGGCCCGGGGCAGCGCGGTCGCCACGTCGCCGGCGGCCAGCGGCGCGCCCTCGGCGGCCAGCCGCCCGGCCACACCGTGCAGGTAGGCGCCGCAGGACGCGGCGTCGTAGCAGCTCAGGCCCTGGGCGATCAGCGCGCCCGCGAGGCCGGCCAGCACGTCGCCGGTGCCGCCGGTGGCCAGCCACGACGTGCCGGTGGGGTTGACCCGCACCGGGCGGGCGTCCTCGGCCACCACCGTGGTCGAGCCCTTGAGCAGCACCGTGACGCCCAGCTCCGCCGCCGCCCTGCGGGCGTATTCGAGGCGGGCGGCCTCGATCGCGTCGCGCTCGGTGCGCAGCAGCCTGGCCAGCTCACCGGCGTGCGGCGTGATGAGGACGGGCGCGTTGCGCCACAGCAGCGAGCGGTCCCTGGCGACCAGCGTCAGCGCGTCGGCGTCGACCAGCACGGGCACGTCGGAGGCGAGCACCTCGGCGGCCAGCTCGTGCGCCCAGTCGTCGGTGCCGAGCCCCGGGCCGAGCACCCACGCCTGCACCCGCCCCACGCGGGCGATGGAGGGCTCGTCGAGCTCCGTCACCACGGACTCAGGCCAGTGGGAGCGCACCTGGGCGACGGGGGCGGGGCGGCCGGCGTACCTGACCATGCCGGCGCCGCCCCGCAGCGCGCCGCCGACGGCGAGCACGGCCGCGCCGGTGAACAGGTCGCCGCCCGCCGCGACGCCCAGCACGCCTCTGCGGTATTTGTCCGACTCGTTGCCCGGCCGCGGCAGCAGCACGTCGAGGTCGGCGTCGGTGAGCGCGGCCACGTCGGGGTCGGGCAGGTAGGGCCCGAGCCCGATGTCCACCAGCTCGACCCGCCCGGTGTGCGCGGCGCCGGGATCGACCAGCAGCCCCGTCTTGTACGCCCCCATGGTCACGGTCACCCGCGCCCGCACCGCGGCGCCCTCGACCCGCCCGGTGGAGGCGTCGACCCCGCTCGGCACGTCGACCGCCACGACCTGCCCGCGCGCGGCGGCGGCCCGCTGGGCCAGCTCCGCGTACGGCTCGCGCAGCGCCCCCGACACCCCGATGCCGACCAGCCCGTCGATGATCAGATCGGCCTCATCGACGGCGGACCGATCGACGACCCGCCCACCGGCGTCGAGCAGCGCCCGCAGCCCCGCCTCGTGCGTCTTCGACCCGGCCGCCACGACGCCCACCCTGGCGCCGCGCCTGGCCAGCCGCTGCCCCGCGTAGAGCGCGTCGCCGCCGTTGTCGCCGCTGCCGGTGAGCAGCACCACGCGGCTGCCGTAGACGCGGCCCAGAAGGTCGGCGCAGACGGCGGCCAGCCCGGCCGCGGCCCGCTGCATCAGCGTGCCGTCGGGCAGCCGGGCCATGAGCGCCTGCTCGGCCTGCCTGATCTGGTCGGCTGTGTAGGCGGTCTTCATGATCTGACGCTATCCCTCCGCGATCACATAGGCCACGGCCACCCCCGCGTCGTGGCTGAGTGAAAGGTGCCAGCGCTTGACGCCCAGCCCGTACGCGACCTCGGCCACCTTGCCGTAGACCCGCAGCTCGGGTTTGCCCAGCTCGTCGCAGCGCACCTCGGCCTCCAGATGGCCGAGCCCCTTGGGCGCGCCGAGCGCCTTGGCGACGGCCTCCTTGGCGGCGAACCTGGCGGCCAGCGAGTGGACCGGCAGCGGCTGCTCGACCTCGGTGAACAGCCGGTCCTTGAGCTGCGGAGTGCGCTGCAGCGCGGCCTCGAAGCGGGCGATGTCAACGACGTCGACGCCGATACCCAGGATCATCGCCCCAGCGTATGGGCTTCAGAACGGGCCGCGCTCCCACGGCCCCCAGATGGCCAGGGACATGCCCTGCCTTGCCTGGACGTTGACGTAGAGGGTGTGGCCGCCCGGCCCGAACGTGGAGCCGGCGAACTCGGCGCCCGGGTCGCCCTCGATGGGCTCCAGGCGGCAGAAGTCGAAGATCTCCCCCGCCTTGCTGAGCCCGCGCAGGTAGTTGGCGCCGTCGCCGTCCTCGCAGAGCACGAGCGTGCCCCGGCGGCTGACGGTGACGTTGTCGGGCAGGTCGAGCACCGAGGCGCGGGGCGACTCGTAGACGAGCTTGAGCCTGCCGCTCCACGTCTCGTAACCCCACACCTGGCCGCGCCCGTCGCCGAAGCCGTCGGGCGCCTCGTCGCCCGGCGCGGTGGCCCCGCCCTGGGTGGAGACGAAGTAGACCGTGCCCTGGTGCTGCACGGCGCCCTCCAGCCGGGAGAAGATCGCCGCGCCCGCCTCCCTGCCCTGCTTCCCCACGGCCTGGACGGCCTCGTCGTTGGACGGCCTGCCGCGGAAGTCGGGGTCGGGGTCGTCGATGTCGACCCACGTGGTCTCGTACGTGGCGCCGCGCTTCTGCCCCACCGACAGGTCCTTGCGCCTGGCGCCCTTGACGGCGAGCATCTGCAGCCGGCCGCCGTCGAGCAGCCGCCCGGCCAGCACCGGATGCTTGGGCGGCAGGTAGCGGTAGAAGCCGGAGGGGAAGCCGAAGTTGTCCTCGGTCAGGTAGAGGGCGCCGGAGGAGGGGTCGAAGGCGACGGACTCGTGGGCGAAGCGGCCGGCCGCGCGGATCGGCCTGGCGCTCGCGGCGCGGCCGACCGGCACCTCGAAGATGTAGCCGTGCTTGCGGGTGAGCTTGGCGTTGTCGCCGCCGGAGAAGTCGTCGCCCACGTCAGGGCCGTTGACGGTCTCCTCGCAGGTCACCCAGGCGCGCCAGGCCATGGGCCCGCCCGAGCAGTTCATCATGGTGCCGGTGAGCGAGGGCGCGCTCTCGATCACCTCGCCGTGGCGGGTGACGCGCAGCGTGGAGGTGCCGCCGCCGGCCATCGGGTCGTAGGCCCGCTTCTTGTCGCCGAACGCGCCGACCGGGCCGTTGACCTCGTGGTTGCGGATGAGGATCGTGCTGCCCTTGGGCCCTGCGAAGGCGGCCATGCCGTCGTGGCGGCCGGGGACGGTCGAGCCGTCGCCGAACGTGCCGCCGGCCACGCTGAACGAGCGGTAGCGGAAGCCGTCGGGCAGGTGCAGGCGCACCTCGCCGTCACGCAGGTCGCGTACGGGACGCAGCGGCCCGTACGCGGGCACCGGCTTGGCCCGGCCTTGCCGGCTCACGCACGCGACGCCCGCGAAGGGCCCGGCGATGCCGGCGGCCACGGTGGAGATGAAGCGGCGACGGTCCATGGCAACCTCCGTCAGGCACAGTACCCGCTCGTGGCAGCCGAACTCCTTCACTTTCCCCGAACTGAGTCTCGGTAATCCCACGCCTTCATCCACAGGCTGTGGACACCCGGGGCGCTCCCCCTCCCATGATCCGTTTTGTCGGGCATCGCTACGCTGCCTAGGTGAACAACGGCTACGTGGAACTGAGCAGGGAGCAGTGGAGTGAGCTCCGCAAGAACACGCCCTTGACTCTCACCGCAGACGAGCTGGAAGAGCTGCGCGGGGTCGACGACCCCATCGACCTGACCGAAGTCACCGACATCTACCTCCCCCTGACCCGGCTGCTCAACCTCCACTTCACCGGGTCGAAGCAGCGCAGCAGCGTGCTGAGCGCGTTCCTGGGGCACGCGGAGCAGCGCGTCCCGTACATCCTGGGCATCGCGGGCAGCGTCGCGGTCGGCAAGTCGACCACGGCCCGGCTGCTGCACACCCTCCTCGCGCGCTGGCCCGAGCACCCGCACGTGGAGCTGATCACCACCGACAGCTTCCTCTACCCCAACGCGGTGCTGGAGGCCAAGAAGATCATGCATCGCAAGGGCTTCCCCGAGAGCTATGACCGGCGGGCGCTGGTCAGGTTCGTGGCGGAGGTCAAGGCGGGCGCGGCGGAGGTGAAGGCGCCGGTCTACAGCCACCTGGAGTACGACATCGTCCCTGGCGCCGCCCAGACCGTGAGAAATCCCGACATCCTGATCATCGAGGGGCTCAACGTCCTCCAACCGGCCCCGCCCACGTCCCTCGCCGTCAACGACTACTTCGACTTCTCCATCTACGTGGACGCCAAGGTCGAGGACATCCGCACCTGGTACGTCGAACGCTTCCACAAGCTGCGCCGCACCGCCTTCGAAGACCCCAAGTCCTACTTCCGCCACATCGCCGAGCTCTCCTACGAGGAGGCCACGGCGTTCGCGGAGAACGTCTGGCGCGACATCAACGAGCGCAACCTCGTCGAGAACATCGCCCCCACCAGGGGTCGCGCCGACCTCGTGCTCAAGAAGGGCGCAGACCACTCCGTACGACGGGTGCGTCTTCGCCAGACCTGAACGCCTCCTCGTACACGTAACGCCCGAACCTGCCCGCACACCCCAGATCGTCGACGCCGGCGAACCAGCACTCCCCGTCGTGATCATGACACCAGATCATGCGAGGAACGTTCGCGTACCGGCGTCAACACCCCGTCAACATCCGATCGACGAGAATGTCCGAGTGCTGCACCTGCGACTGATCGTTCCCGCCGCTCGCACCGAAGAGGCGACGGCGGTGTTGGAGAGCTGCCCAGGCGTCACCAACATCGCCGTCCTGCCGGGCGCCGCCCGCGAGCCGCGCGGCGACCTGGTGCTCTGCGACGCGGCCAGAGAGTCGGCCAACGAGGTGCTCGGCCGGCTCGCCTGGCTGCGAACCGAGGGCTCCATCGCGGCCGAGCAGGTCGACCTCTCGATGTCGGAGGCCGCCGACGCCGCCGTCGAGGAGGCACCTGGCGAGCCCGACGACGCCGTGGTCTGGGCCGAGCTGGCCCAGCGGGTCTCGGCCGACTCCCGGGTCACCTGGTCCTACCTGGTCTTCCTCACCATCGCCACGCTGCTGGTCGGCATCGGCGTGCTGCAGAACTCCCTCATCCTCATCGTCGGCGCCATGGTGCTCGGCCCAGAGTTCGGCGCGATCGCCGCCATCTGCTTCGGGCTGCTGCGCGGCGACGGCCGGCTGATCGTGACCGCGCTGCGGACGCTGGTCGTCGGGTTCGTGGCGGCGATCGCGATCACGTACGTGTGCGCGCTCGCGGCGTACTGGCTGGGCTGGTTCGGCCCCGGCGACATCGGCGGGCACGAGGAGGTGCAGTTCATCGTCAAGCCCGACCGCTGGTCGTTCGTCGTGGCCCTGCTGGCCGGCGCGGCAGGGGTGCTGTCGATCACGGCGGGCAAGTCGACGGCCCTGATCGGCGTGTTCATCTCGGTCACCACGGTCCCCGCCGCCGGTTACGTGGCGGTCGCGCTGGCCGTCCAGGAGCTGCGGGAGGTCGGCGGCTCCATCTCCCAGCTCGCGCTGAACCTCTTGGGGATGAGCGTGGCGGGCACGCTCACCCTCCTGGTCCAGCACAGATTCTGGCCTCAAGTAGGACGGCGTTCATCCCTATGACCGAGGCGGCGGCGTCGGGCGGACGGGTAGGGTCCGGCTCATGCACATCCTCGCCACCGAGGGGCTGACCAAGCGCTTCCCCACCGTCACCGCGGTCGACCGGCTCTCGGTCGCCGTGGGGCCGGGGGTCACCGGTCTGGTCGGGGCGAACGGCGCCGGCAAGTCGACGATGATCAAAATCTTGCTCGGCCTGCTGCCGCCGTCCGAGGGCACCGCGCGCGTGCTCGATCTCGACGTCACCACGCAGGGCGCCGAGATCCGCCGGCTCGTCGGCTACATGCCCGAGCACGAATGCCTGCCCCCCGACGTATCCGCGACCGAATTAGTCGTCCACCTCGCCCGCATGTCCGGGCTGCCGCGCACCGCGGCCCGCGAACGCGCCGCCGACGTGCTGCGCCACGTGGGGCTCGCGGAAGAGCGCTACCGTGCCGTCGGCACCTACTCCACCGGCATGAAACAGCGGGTGAAGCTGGCACAGGCGCTCGTCCACGACCCCAAGCTGATCTTCCTCGACGAGCCGACCAACGGGCTCGACCCGCGCGGGCGCGACGAGATGCTGACGCTGATCCGGCGCATCGGCACCGAGTTCGGCATCAGCGTGCTGGTCACCTCCCACCTGCTCGGCGAGCTCGAGCGCATCTGCGACCACGTCATCGTCATCGACGCGGGCCGGCTGCTGCGCTCCTCGGCCATCGGCGAGTTCACCCAGGCCACCCAGACCCTGACGGTCGAGGTGGACGAGGGGCTCGACGACCTGGCCGCCAAGCTGTCCGGCGACGGGCAGACGGTCTCGCTCCAGGGGCGGCAATTGGTCGTCAAGGTGGCGGGCGAGCAGACGTACGACGTCATCCGCGACGCCACCGCCGAGCTGGGCCTGTGCCTGATCCGCCTGGAGCAGGGACGCCACCGCATCGAGGACGTCTTCAGGGATGAGGTGGCACATGTCTGAGATCTACGACATCGGCTATCGCCACTACGACGGCCCCAGGCTCGGCCGCGGCTACTCGACCAGGGCGCTGACGGTCCACAGCCTGCGCGGCGTCTTCGGCCTCGGCCGGCCGGCGCGCAGCAAGATCGTCCCGTACTCGCTGGCCGCCATCATGTTCTTCCCGGCCGTCGTGAACATCGCCATGATGGCCCTGGCGCAGCAGCGCGGCATCGCCTACAGCGGCTTCGCGGTCGTCATGCAGGCCGTCGTGGCGATCTTCCTGGCCGCCCAGGCGCCCACGGTGGTCGCGCCCGACCTGCGCTACCGCGTCCTGCCGCTCTACCTGTCGCGACCCGTCTCGGTCGCCGAGTACGTCGGCGCGAAGGTCGCCGCGATGACCATCGCCGTGTTCGCGCTCGTCGCGGCCCCGATCACGGTGATCTACGCGGGCGAGCTGCTCATCGACATGCCGGGCCCGCCCGCCACCGGCGAATACCTGAGCGCCATGCTGATGTCGCTGGTGCTGGCGCTGCTGCTGTCGGTCTTCGGGCTCGCGCTGGCCTCGTTCACGCCGCGGCGCGGCCTCGGCGTGGCCTCGGTGATCACGGTCTACCTGCTGTCGTCGGCCGCGGTCCCCATCATCTACGGCACCCTCTACTCCACCGGCAACGAGGCCGCGGCCACCTACGCCTGGCTGGTCAACCCGTTCTGGCTGGTCGACTCCGTCCAGCACGCGGTGTTCGGCACGCCGTCCCACGCGATCGAGGACGGCGTCTACCCGAGCGGCGCCGCGTCGATCGCGGTGCTGCTCGTGCTGCTCGCCGCCGGCCTCGCCGCGCTGGCCCTGCGCTACAGGAAGGCGGCCGCGCGATGAAGATCGAGCTCTCGCAGGTCTCCCGCTGGTACGGCAACGTCGTCGCGGTCAACGACGTCACCATGACGATCGGGCCAGGCGTCACCGGCCTGCTCGGCCCCAACGGGGCGGGCAAGTCGACGCTCCTGCACATGATGGCCGGCTTCCTCGCCCCGTCGGGCGGCACGGTCACCGTGGACGGCACCCGCGTCTGGAAGAACCACCACATCTACCGCAGCATCGGCCTGGTCCCCGAGCGCGAGGGCGTCTACGGCTTCCTGACCGGCTGGCAGTTCGTGCTGTCCGCCGCCCGCCTGCACGGCCTGCCCGACCCCGACGAGGCCGCACACAAGGCCCTGGCCACCGTCGAGATGGAGGAGCCCAAGGACCGGCGGGTCGAGACGTACTCCAAGGGCATGCGCCAGCGCGTCAAGGTCGCCGCTGCGCTCGTCCACGACCCGCCCGTGCTGCTGCTCGACGAGCCGTTCAACGGCATGGACCCGCGCCAGCGGCTGCACCTCATGGACCTGATCCGCGCCATGGGCACGGCGGGCAAGACCATCCTGTTCAGCTCCCACATCCTGGAGGAGGTCGAGCGGGTCGCCCAGCACATCGAGGTGCTGGTGGCCGGCCGGCACGCCGCGTCGGGCAACTTCCGCGAGATCAGGCGGCTGATGACCGACCGGCCCCACCTGTTCAGGATCCGGTCGAGCGACGACAGGAAGCTGGCCGCCGCCCTCGTACGCGACGACTCCACCGGCGGCATCACGTTGCGCCCCGACGGCCTGGAGGTCCAGGCCACCGAGTTCCGCCGCTTCGCCCGCCTCCTGCCCCAGGTCGCCCGCGCCGAGGGCGTCAGCCTGCACCAGGTCTCCCCCGCGGACGAGGACCTGGAGAGCGTCTTCTCCTACCTCATCAACAGGAGCTCCTGATGAACACAGTCGTCGCGGGCATCACCTACCGGGCCCTGCTGGGGCGCCGGCGGATCATCCTGCTCCTGCTGCTCCCGCTGGCCCTGATCGGCCTGGCCGTGCTGTTCAAGGTCTTCGGCGCCGCCGACCAGCGCTCGGCCGTCCTGCTGCTGCAGAACTTCGCCATCGGCACCATGCTGCCGCTGCTCGGCCTCATCGCCGGCACCGGCGTCATCGCCCCCGAGATCGACGACGGCACCATCATCCACCTGATGTCGAAGCCGATCTCGCGCCCGACCATCGTCATGACCAAGTTCCTGGTGGCCGCGTCGCTGCTGGCGGTGTTCGCGGCGGTGCCGACGTACGTGTCGGGCTGGCTGCTCGTACGCGGTGAGGACGGCGTCGCCGCCGGCTTCGCCCTCGGCACCCTGGCCGCAGGCATCGCCTACGCCGCGCTGTTCCTGCTGCTCGGCATCGTCACCCGGCACGCGGTGACGATCGGCATCGTCTACGCCCTGGTCTGGGAAAGCCTGGTCGGCAGCCTCGTGCCCGGGGCCCGCAGGTTCTCCATCCAGCACTGGGGCCAGTCGATCGCCGACCAGCTCAGCGACTCGCCCTTCCTCAAGACGGACGTCACGCTCGGCTTCGCCATCCCCGCCCTGCTCATCGTCACCGTCGCCGCCGTCCTCTGGGCCGGCCAGCGCCTGCGCGCCTTCTCACTCACCGGCGACGAGTGACCGTACGCACGAAGAAGGCCCGCGGAGAGATCCCCGCGGGCCTTCTTTCGATGCCGTGTCTCAGAGGCGGTCTCAGACGCCGGGTCTCAGACGCCGTGTCTCAGACGCAGACCTTGCGGACCACGTCGGCCAGGCGGTTCGCCACCATCGTGGCGTGCTCCTCGCTGGCCGCCTCGACCATCACCCGGATCATCGGCTCGGTGCCGCTCGGCCTGATCAGCACGCGCCCGGTCTCGCCCAGCTCCGCCTCCGCCGTGGCGACGGCGGCGAGCAGCTCGGGAGCCGCGGCCTTGCCCTTGTCGACGTCCTTGACGTTGATCAGGATCTGCGGCAGCGACGTCATGATCGAGGCCAGCTCCTTGAGCGGCACCCCCGACTTGGCCACCACGCCCAGCAGCTGGAGCGAGGTGAGCAGGCCGTCGCCGGTGGTGGCGTGGTCGAGCATGATGACGTGGCCCGACTGCTCACCGCCCAGGTTGTAGCCGTCGGCCTTCATCCGCTCCAGCACGTAACGGTCGCCCACCGCGGTCTCGACCACGGTGATGCCCGCCTCGCGCATCGCGAGCTTGAAGCCCAGGTTGGACATGACGGTCGCGACCACGGTGTCCTTGGCCAGCAGGCCGTCGCCGTGCAGCGCGGCGGCCAGCACGGCCATGATGTGGTCACCGTCGACGATCGCGCCGGTGTGGTCGACCGCCAGACAGCGGTCGGCGTCGCCGTCGTAGGCCACGCCGAGGTCGGCCCCGCGCGAGACGACCACCTGGCAGAGCTTGTCGAGGTGGGTCGAGCCGTGACCGTCGTTGATGTTGAGGCCGTCGGGACGCGCGCCGATGGCCTCGACCCGCGCCCCCGCGCGCACCAGCGCCTCGGGAGCCACCATGTGGGCCGCCCCATGAGCGCAGTCGACCACGACGTGCAGGCCGTCGAGGCCGGCGTTCATCGTGGTCAGGACGTGGGAGATGTAGCGGTCCGCCTCGCCGTACGCGTCACGCACGCGCCCCACGCCGGACCCGACGGGGAAGCTCCACTCCTCGCCGAGCCGCCGCTCGATCTCGTCCTCGACCGCGTCGGACAGCTTGAAGCCGCCGCGCGCCAGGAACTTGATGCCGTTGTCGGGCGCCGGGTTGTGCGAGGCCGACAGCATGACGCCGAGGTCGGCGCCGAGCGCCGCGGTCAGGTGGGCGACGGCAGGAGTGGGCAGCACGCCGAGGCGCAGCACGTCCACTCCAGACGCCGCGAGGCCGGCGACCACTGCGGCCTCGAGGAACTCTCCCGAGGCACGCGGGTCCCGGCCTACGACCGCAACCGGACGGCGTCCGGTAGCGGCGAACGCGCCTGCATCGCCGAGGACATGGGCCGCCGCCACGGACAGATCCATGGCGAGCTCGGCCGTGAGGTCGCGGCCCGCGACCCCACGTACCCCGTCGGTGCCGAAGAGGCGCGCCAACTCAGCGCTTGCTGTACTGCGGAGCCTTACGGGCCTTCTTGAGGCCGTACTTCTTCCGCTCCGTGGCGCGGGCGTCACGGGTGAGGAAGCCGGCCTTCTTCAGCGGCGGGCGGTTGACGTCGACGTCGAGGATCGCCAGCGCGCGGGACAGGCCCATGCGCAGCGCGCCGGCCTGGCCGGTCACGCCGCCGCCGTCGATGCGCGCGATGACGTCGAACGCCTCCTCGGCGCCGAGCACCACGAAGGGCTCGTTGACGATCTGCTGGTGGACCTTGTTCGGGAAGTAGACATCCAGCGAACGACCGTTGATCGTCCACTTACCGGTGCCGGGGACGATGCGCACGCGGGCGATCGCCTCCTTACGGCGGCCGGTGCCGTACGAGTTGCCCGTGGTGACGGGCTTGCGCACGGGAGCGTCAGCGCTGGCGGCGGACTCGGTGGTGTACTCGGACGGGAAGTCCTCGCCGGAGAAGTCCTCCAGCTCGGCCGTCTCTACGACCGTCTCGACACCGGTGGGCTCAGCCACGGTTCTCCTCTAACTCTTTCGAACTACTACTGGGCGATCTGGGTGATCTGGAACGGCACCGGCTGCTGGGCCTGGTGCGGGTGCTCGGAACCCGCGTAGACCTTCAGCTTCTTGGCCATCTTCCGACCGAGGGAGTTCTTCGGCAGCATGCCCTTGACGGCCTTCTCGACGGCCTTCTCCGGCCGCTTCTCCATGAGCTCGCCGTACGTGACGGAACGCAGACCGCCCGGGTAGCCCGAGTGGCGGTACGCCTTCTTCTGCTCAAGCTTGTTGCCGCTCAGCGCGATCTTGTCCGCGTTGATGACGATGACGAAGTCACCGGTGTCGACGTGGTTGGCGAAGATCGGCTTGTGCTTGCCGCGGAGCAGGGTCGCGACGTGGCTGGCCAGCCGGCCCAGCACGACATCGGTCGCGTCGATGACGTACCACTGACGCTGGACGTCGGCGGGCTTCGGTGAGTACGTGCGCACGGTCGTAGCCTTCTTTATGCTCGCGTCTTCGGCGCTGTCGGATGCGACAGCTACATTGGTCGGTCGGTGCGGGCACACGACGGCCCGGACCTTCCGTCTCCACATCACGGGAGATGACGCCGGACGCGCCGCGCATCGGTCTCGCAGGACCTATGCACACAACGAACCTAAGCTACCCGCCCTGAGGCGTGCAGGTCAAAAGACCGGTAACCCTGTGCGATTCTACCTGACCTCAGAACGGTTTAGTTTCGTTTCCCTGGGACCCCTTCTTTCCCAGGACCCGACATCCCTATCGTTAGCGGCGGTATGTGGCAGATCTCTCGCACCCGGCTCACCCAGCGCGGCTCCCGGCGCCGGAGCCGCCTGGGCCTGCTGACCTGTCTGCTCTCGGTCCTGTTCACGGGCGTGCTGATCGGCCGGCTGAGCAGCGAGGAAGAGCCGGCCCGCCACATCTACCTCAGCGAGACCGCGCCGCCCGCCGCGGCCACCGCCAACCCGGCGCCGACCGTGCAGAAGAAGGCGCAGCCGCAGATCGAGAGCATCCCCAGAGGCATCACCATCAAGAAGGAAGTGGGCGAGCCCACCGCCACGCACGCGCCGCGCCGCACCCCCGACGGGCAGATCCCCGGGTTCAACTCCCACGACAACCCGTCGGCGGCGTTCGAGGACGGGCGCGAGGACGTACGGGTACTGGCGGGCATGGCGTCCGAGGTCGTCACGCTGACGAACTCCGCCAGGGCCAAGCGCGGATGCGGGCCGCTCAGGGTCGACGCGGGGCTGACCAGGTCGGCCCGTACGCACTCGCTGGAGATGGCCCGCGCGGGTGAGCTCGCCCACAACTCCCCCGACGGCTCCTCCCCCTGGGACCGCATGGAGCGCGCCGGATACCGCTGGGGCGCCGCCGAGAACATCGGCGCCGGATACAGCACCGCCCAGGAGGCGGTGAGCGGCTGGATGGGCAGCCCTGACCACCGCAGGAACATCCTCGACTGCCGCCTGAAGGCCATCGGCGTCGGCGTCGCCGCCGGGCCCGGAGGCCCATGGTGGACCCAAGACTTCGGAACCCAATGACGAACATCACGGTAATGTCGCCGCATGGTTTCCAACGGCAGTGGGGAACGTGACCACGGCACCGGCAGCGCCCCCTACGGCATGGGAGGCACTCCCAGGGGCGAGGGCTCACCGGCGGGCGCGACGGGGGGCAGCCTGTTCACGAGCAACGGCCCCGCAGATGGCGGGCCCGCCGACGGGGCCCCTGGCAGCTTCTTCGCGGCCGACGGCGGCTCCGAAAGTGGCCGGCCCCGCAGGGGCAGGCCGGTCGACGAGCCCTTCCCCAACAACCCGGGCGGCGGCTCTGAGGCGCCCGGCAGCCTGTTCATGAGCGGCTCCGGCCGCCACGGCGGGCCCGGCGGTCCTTCTGGGCCCGGCGGTCCTGCCGGCCCCGGCGGTCCCGGTGGCCCTGCCGGCCCCGGTGGCCCTGCTGGTTTCGGCGGTCCTGACGGCCCTGCCGGTGGGCCCGGCGGCGCTCCGGGCGGTGCTCCCGGCGGTCGCGGCCGTCACGGCGGCGGCCCTGGTGGTCCTGCTGGTTCTGGTGGCCCTGGTGGTCCTGCCGGCCCTGGCAGCCCCGGTGGTCCCGGTGGCCCCGGTGGGGGTTTCGGCGGCGGGCCTGCCGGTCCGCCGCAGGGCGGCTTCGGCACGGACCCGTTCGGCGGCCCGAGCGGCGCGCACGCCGTTCCCGGCCGACGAGCCGCCGCACCGAACGGTCCCGGTGGCGGCCCTGATGGCGGCCCTGGTGGCGGTTTCGGCGGCGGCCCTGGTGGCGGCCCTGGTGGCGGTTTCGGCGGCGGCCCTGGTGGCGGTCCCGGTGGGGGACCCGGAGGCGCCCCTGGGGGCGACCCCTCCGCGAGCGCCGCCACCTCCGCCTTCGGAGCGCCCACCCCGCCGGAGGGCGCCGACGGCAAGGACGACAAGGGCAAGGACGGCAAGAAGGGTAGGGGCGACAAGTCCGCCTCTTCCGGAAAGTCCCGCCGAGGCCGTAAAGACCGCGGTGCCGCGGCAGGCCCCGAGACCGCTGACGCCACGGGCAAGGACAAGCCCGAGGACGACTTCACGAACAGGGCTCCCCAGAGCCGCATCGGCTGGAGCCCGTACGACGAGGGCAGCCGCTCCCGCGGCCCGCTGCTCGCCGGCATCGGCGGCCTGGTGGTGCTCGGCCTGCTCGGCGGCGGCCTGGCCCTGATGTACAACGCCGACGACCCGGTCACCGCCGAGACAACCGCGGCCCGCCAGACCTCGGCGCCGCTGCCCTCGGTCCCGCCCGGCAAGTACGGCTTCGCCGCCAGCCGCGAGACCGACCCCGACCCGATCTCGGTCAAGGAGCTGTTCGGCAAGAAGCGGAAGTTCACCGTCTCGAAGCGCGGCTACGAGATGACGATCACCAGCAAGGACAAGAAGTGCACGGACGGCGCTCTCGGCGACTCCCTGCAGAAGGCGCTCAAGTCCGCCAAGTGCACCCAGTTCGTCCGCGCGAGCTTCCGTGACAAGGCCGGCGTGGTGATCGGCACGGTCGGCGTGGCCAACCTCAGCTCAGAGAAGCAGGCGGCCAAGGTCGCCAAGGCCGGCAGCACGAGCAACTACGTCAAGCCCCTGGCAGGCAAGGACGAGGTCACCAAGCAGCTCGGCTCGGGCGCGGGCGGCGCCAAGATCTCGACGTACGGGCACTACGCGATCCTCGTGTGGTTCCAGAACAAGGACGGCACGAAGCCCGACTCAAAGGGGTCGAAGCGGATCTCTCAGGCCATCGTCGACATCACCAAGGCCACCGTGTACGTGGCCCTGGACAACCGGGTTCTGACCGGCAACGCGCTCAGCTGAATGGTCTTTTGGGGCGAACCCGCTGCAAAGGGGCTCGTGATGCTCCTGGGAACGCCCATACCGGCCTAACGATCTCGCTCCGCTCGCTAGGCTCCAAGCTATGCGTGGCCAGGAACCCGGGTCTGAGCACGATCAGAGGGAGGCCGACGGTTCGGCCGCCCCAGCGACACCACCGCCGAGCTTCGGCCAGACCAACGGGCGAGACGTTCCACCGGCGTCCACTCCCTCCGGCGAGCGGACGTCGGCCCACCCACACCCATCGGGCACCTCCCCCTATCCTCCGGGCTCCCCCGGCGCCACGGCCGCCGGCAACGACCCCGGTGACCCCAATCCTCCCCTGCCCGACGGCCCTCCAGCCCCCGAGCCACGCCTTCAGGCATCGGAATCCCCGTCAACGTCCGGGAAGGACCAGGCGGCCCCAACAGCGCCTACACCCTCTGGGGACCAACCGGCGCCCGCCGCCCCGGACACCAACGCCGCGCCCGCGGACCTCCCGTCGGACGCCCACCCATGGGAAGTCCCCGCCGACGACGCGGCTCCCTACGACTGGCTTTCCGACCCAGCACTTCCCCAGCCCGCCCCCCAGTCTCCCTTCGGGCCCACGCCCAACGCCCCCTCCACCCCACCCCGCTTCGGCCAACCCCCCTTCACCGGCCCGCAAGCCACCCCCCAACCGCATAACCAGCCACCCTTCGGACCACCTCAAGGCCCGCCACCCTCCGGAGCGCCGCAAGGCCAGCCGCCTTTCGGACCGCCCGAGGGCCAACCGCCTTTCGGGTCACCGCAGGGCCGGCCACCTTTCGCCCCGGCACAGGGCGCCCCACCCTTCCACCAAGGCGGGGCCGACGCCCCGCCGTCCGGTCAGAGCGGCCCCGGCGCCACGCCAACCGGTCAGAGCGGGCCTGGCACCCCACCGTTCGGTCAGGGCGGGCCCGGTGCCCAGCCGCCCGGTGTCCAGCCACCAGGTGCCCAGTCACGGAGCGGCCGACCTCCGGCCCCTGACCACGGTCACCCGCACTTCGGCGCGCCTCAGGGCGGCCCGCACGCGTTCGGCCAGCAGCCGCCGGGGGCGCCGTTC
Source organism: Nonomuraea sp. NPDC004580 (assembly GCF_040609855.1). Taxonomy (NCBI): domain Bacteria; kingdom Bacillati; phylum Actinomycetota; class Actinomycetes; order Streptosporangiales; family Streptosporangiaceae; genus Nonomuraea; species Nonomuraea sp. NPDC004580. The sequence continues at coordinate 46,756 of NZ_JBEXLH010000043.1, forward strand.
GGCGTGTCGCAACCGCACCCCCCGGCGGGCCCACCGCACCCAGGCCAGCCGCCGTTCGCCGCGCCCCACCCTCGCCAGCCGCTCGCCGCACCACACCCCGAGCAGGTGGGCCCGAACCAGGTGGGCCCCAACCAGACCGGGCCCAAGCAGGCCGGCCCCACCCAGCCCCACCCGGGTCCACACTTCGACGGCCCGCATCAGGGAGCCCCGCACCCCCCACAGCACAACGGCGGCGCGCAACCAGGCCACCCCATGCCCCCAAGCGCCCAGCAGCAGCCCGGCCAGGGCGCCTGGCCTGCGGAGGGCCCGGGGTCGACAACGCCACCGTGGGAGCCACCGCCGGCGTTCACCGCAGCGGCGGCGGGCATGCCGACCTGGCCCGCACCGGTGTCGGACGCTCACGCCATGCCCCCATGGCCGGCCGCCACGGGCGAACTGGAGGCCGTCCCCGACGCGGACGAGCCCTTCCTTCCGCCCCCCTTCAACCCGAACCCGACCCCGTTCATCCTGAACCAGGTAAGCGCCGGCGACACGGACTACCCAGCCGACGGCACCAACCTGGACGCGATCACCACGGACCCGGAGGGCCTCGACCTCCCGGCGGCGCACTACTCCGACCCGGCCGACCAAGACGCAAAGGAGCAGGACCAGCCGGGCGACGCACCCGTGCCCAGCACGCCTCGCTCCCTCTCCTCAAACGAGGCACCGACCCGTCCGGCCAACGCCCAAACGCCGTTCGCCCGAACCGGCGCAACGGCCCACCAAGGCGACACCCACCCGAACGCCTTCCACCCGGCCGACACGGACACCACCCGCGCCCACTTCACGAAGCCGGGCGAAACCGAGCCAGCCGACACCGACCCGGACATCATCCGACAGCACATCCCGCAAGCAGCGGCCAGCACCCAAGCGGATCCCCCGGGCCCAGGCACCGTCCCCGGGAACACCGATCACACGCACGCCAGCCACGCGAACGCCGACCTCGCGGACGCGAACCGCAGCGACGTCAACCACAGCGACGTCAACGCCACCCGTCCAGCCCTGCCACGCCCTGACGTAACCCAGGGGGACGCAACCCACTCGGACACGGCAGCCACCCACGAAGGCGACGAGTCTTCGCCAACGGCTGCCCATCCGACCCAGGGCTCCTCAGGCCCCGTAGGCAACGGCTCAAAGCCGGCTCAGGCCGGCACCGAGCCGGCTGAGGGCGGCGCACAGCAGTCCGACGACACCACGGACCAGCCCACCGCCGCTCACCCGCGCCCGGCCACACTCCCGCATGCGGGCTCAGCACCGCACACGGATCCGCATCCGGACCGGGCCCCGCAGACGCAGTCGACCACCGGCTCGGACAACAAGCAGCAGCCCACTAACCAGGAGAACCCCGACACCCCTCAGGCAGAGTCGACCGACCACACAGATTCGGCCGGCCCCGGTGGCGAGGTCGAGGCCGCTGCGACGGCCACCTCACCGAACCAACCCCATGACCCCGCCCGCCCCCCGGAGCCAGGCGACGTACCCGTCTGGCCCCCCACGCCCGCGACCGGTGACAAACTGCCCGAGCTCCCGTTCTCCAGAGACACCTGGGGCCAGAAGCCCACGTCGGCTTTCAACGTCCCCGCCCAGACGGGGCCGGGCGCTCCGGCCTTCCCACCGGGCGCCTTCAAGCAACCCCCGTTCCAGACGCCACCGCCACCCCCGCCACCGCCCAAGAGCAAGCGGGCGCTGCTGGTGACCCTGGGCGCGCTGGCCCTGGCCGGCATCGCGACGGGCGGCTTCTTCGCGTACCAGACGGTGACCTCACCGGCCCCGACGACGGCCGCCACGCGAGCGTCGGCGCCGCCACCGTCGGCGACGGCCAACGCCGCCACCCCGCCGCCCGAGACCCCGGCGGCGACGTCCGTCCTCGACTCGGAGCAGACCGACCCGCAGAAGCTGTCCCTCTCTGAGGCGTTCCCGAAGAGGAAGGTGAGCGCGGCGGGCACGACGTTCACGCGGGTCAAGGCCGGCATGGAGACGACGTGCGCCAAGGCCGCGACGGGCGCCTTCGCCGACGCGCTGAAGGAGCGGGAGTGCAGCCGGGTGCTGAGGGCCACGTACGTCGACGGCAAGCGCCGCTACGCGGTCACCACGGGCATCGCCGTCCTGCCTGACAAGGACGCCGCCGCCGCGGCCGACCAGGCGAAGGACCTGCCGAACAACGTCTGGTTCCGCCCCCTGCCCGGCCCTGAGAAGTCGGGCGGCGAACGGGTGCACATCGCCGGCGGCTACGCGGCGGGCCTGGTTTGGGGCCGCTACATCGTCTTCAGCTACGCCACCCACGCCGACGGCCACACCCCGAAGGCCGACGAGAAGACGCTTCCGAAGGTGAGCGCCGAGTTCCGCGACCTGACCTCAGAGGTCCTGGAACGCCGCGCCACCAAGGACTGACACCCGCAGATCGGGGCGTACGAACAGGCACCAGCCCCCCGTACGCCCCGACCCGGCCCTCTCACACGAGGGTCACCGCACGCGCCACCTCACGCCCCGGACCGGCACCGGGTCAGAAGCACGAGGCTCGAAGCACGCGGGCCGGAAGAACGCTCAGCCGGCGTCCGCCCCCACCGTACGAACCCGCCGCGTAGCCGCCGCCCGAGCGGCGAGCTCCTCGTCGGCCGGATACCCGACCTCCTCAAGGCACAGCCCGTGAGCGGGCGCGACATGCACCCCGGAGTCCCGCACCCGACGGGTCAGCACCTCAGCAGGCCACTCCACCGGACGCCGCCCCTCCCCGACGGCCAGCAACGACCCCACCAGTGCCCGCACCATCGAGTGGCAGAAGGCATCGGCCACCACAGTGGCGACCAGCACGCCGGAGTCCTCGCGCACCCAGTCGAGCCGCTGCAGCTCCCGGATGGTGGTGGCGCCCTCGCGCTTCTTGCAGAAGGCCGCGAAGTCGTGCTCCCCCAGCAACAGCGCGGCGGCGGCGTTCAGCGCGCCGAGATCGAGCGGCCGGTTGTGCCAGACGACCTCGCGCCGCCGCAACGGGTCGACGCCCCCGGGCGCATCCCCCACCCGGTACGCATACCGCCGGAACATAGCCGAGAACCGCGCGTCAAAGCCCTCAGGAGCCACCGAGACCCGATAAATCCGTACATCGGGCTCCAGGACCCCACCCAGCCGCCGCACGAGCGCAGAGAGCCGCTCATCGACGCCCAGCGGCCCCCGGCGCCCGTCGAGCTCCCCCAGCGCCGCCTCAGGCAGGTCCACATGCGCGACCTGCCCCCGCGCATGCACCCCCGCATCGGTACGCCCGGCAACGGTCAGCATGGCCGGCGAGGAAAGCCGCAGGATCCGCGTGAGCGCCAGCTCGATCTCCCCCTGGACGGTACGCAGCCCCGGCTGCCGAGCCCATCCGGAGTAGTCGGTCCCGTCATACGCGAGATCGAGACGAAGCCGTACCACGATGATCCCCCTATCAAAAGGGCCCGAACTCAAAAAACGGGCCCGAACCCCCGCAAAGGGGATCGGGCCCGTCCAGCCTGAAAGATCAGGCCTCGTCCTTCTTCGCCTCGCCCTCGGCGGGAGCGGACTCCTCAGCCTTGGCCTCAGCAGCCTCGGCGGGAGCCTCCGAAGCCGGAGCCTCAGCGGCCGGAGCCTCGGCAGCGGTCTCCTCGGCGGGAGCCTCAGCCGGAGCAGCGGCGGCGGGAGCCTCGGTACGGCGGGTGGTGACGCCGTTCAGCGGCTCGGTCACCAGCTCGATGACCGCCATCGGGGCGTTGTCGCCCTTACGCGCACCGATCTTGGTGATGCGGGTGTAGCCACCGGGACGCTCGGCGAACGTCGGCGCGATCTCGGTGAACAGCTGGTGCACGACGCCCTTGTCCCGAACGACGGTCAGGACCTGACGCCGGTTGTGGATGTCGCCCTTCTTCGCCTTGGTGATCAGGCGCTCCGCCAGCGGGCGCAGGCGCTTGGCCTTGGCGACCGTCGTGCGGATCTTGCCGTGGCGGAACAGGTCCGTGGCCAGGTTGGCCAGGATCAGCCGCTCGTGCGCCGGGCTGCCGCCAAGACGTGCACCCTTGGTGGGCTTGGGCATGTCATTTCTCCTTGAGGTTCACCCGCCCCGGCCGTGCCAGGTACCGGGGTCGGGCCGCCAGGCCCCCGGCCGGGGGCCCGCGCTAGCTGGGAATCAGTACTGCTCGGTCTCGACGTACGCGCTGTCGTCGTCGTCGTAGCCGCCGCCGGCCACCGCGCTCGGGTCGAACCCGGGCGGGGAGTCCTTGAGCGCCAGCGACATCTCGTGCAGCTTCTGCTTGACCTCTTCGATCGACTTGGCGCCGAAGTTGCGGATGTCGAGCAGGTCCTGCTCGCTGCGGGCGACGAGCTCACCCACGGTGTGGATGCCCTCGCGCTTGAGGCAGTTGTAGGAGCGAACCGTGAGGTTGAGCTCCTCGATCGGCAGCGCCAGGTCGGCGGCGAGAGCGGCGTCGGTCGGCGACGGACCGATGTCGATGCCCTCGGCCTCGACATTGAGCTCGCGGGCCAGGCCGAAGAGCTCGACGAGGGTCTTACCGGCGGAGGCCACCGCGTCGCGGGGCTTCATCGCGGGCTTGGTCTCGACGTCGAGGATGAGACGGTCGAAGTCGGTACGCTGCTCGACTCGGGTCGCCTCGACCTTGTAGGTGACCTTGAGCACCGGGGAGTAGATGGAGTCGATCGGGATGCGACCGATCTCCTGGCCCGGCTGCTTGTTCTGGGCGGCGGAGACGTAGCCGCGACCGCGCTCGACGGTCAGCTCCATCTCCAGCTTGGCCTTGCCGTTGAGCGTCGCGATGCGCAGCTCGGGGTTGTGCACCTCGACACCGGCGGGCGGCGCGATGTCGGCGGCGGTGACCTCACCCGGGCCCTGCTTGCGCAGGTACATCACGACCGGCTCGTCGTGCTCGGAGGAGACGACCAGTTCCTTGAGGTTGAGGATGATGTCGGTGACGTCTTCCTTGACCCCGGGGACGGTCGAGAACTCGTGCAGCACGCCCTCGATGCGGATGCTCGTCACGGCCGCGCCCGGGATGGACGACAGCAGCGTGCGGCGCAGCGAGTTGCCGATGGTGTAGCCGAAGCCGGGCTCCAGCGGCTCGATGACGAACCGGGACCGGGTCTCGTCGATCGACTCTTCGAGAAGAGTCGGACGCTGAGCGATCAGCATGTGCGGGTCTCCCCTTTTTTCGTGTGACGCCCGCTATATGACGCCACTCCGATGAACAGCGTAGCCGGGGTACGGCAATGCGTACCCCGGCCGAGGCTCACTTCGAGTAGTACTCGACGATGAGCTGCTCTTGAACCTGCGTGTCGATCTGCTGGCGCACCGGAAGCTGGTGAACCAGGACGCGCAGCTTGTCGGGCACGACGCCGAGCCACGCGGGAACCGTGCGCTCGCCGGCGGTGGCGCGAGCCACCTCGTACGGCATCAGGTTGCGCTTGGTCTCGCGGACCTCGATGATGTCGTGCTCGCGGACGCGGTAGGACGGGATGTCCACCTTCTTCCCGTTGACCAGGAAGTGTCCGTGACGGACCTGCTGGCGGGCGGCGTCACGCGACTGGGCGAACCCGGCGCGGTAGACGACGTTGTCGAGCCGGCTCTCCAGGATCTGGAGCAGCACCTCACCCGACTTGCCCGTGCGGCCCGCGGCCTCCTCGTAGTAGTTGTGGAACTGCTTCTCGAGGACGCCGTAGATGCGGCGGGTCTTCTGCTTCTCGCGAAGCTGAAGCTGGTACTCGGACTCCTTGGGACGTCCGCGACCGTGCTCACCCGGCGGGTAAGGACGGATCTCGATGGGGCACTTGGCGGACTCGCACTTGCTGCCCTTGAGGAAGAGCTTGGTCTTCTCGCGGCGGCAGAGCTTGCAGTCGGCGCCCGTGTAACGAGCCATTTCTTCGTATCTCCTGGGCTAAGTCAGACGCGGCGGCGCTTCGGCGGCCGGCAACCGTTGTGCGGAACCGGGGTGACGTCCTGGATCGAGCCCACCTCGAGGCCGGTGGCCTGCAGCGAGCGGATCGCGGTCTCGCGGCCGGAGCCGGGACCCTTGACGAAGACGTCGACCTTGCGCATGCCGTGCTCCATGGCGCGGCGGGCGGCGTTCTCGGCGGCCATCTGGGCGGCGAACGGGGTGGACTTACGGGAGCCCTTGAAACCCACGTGGCCGGCGCTGGCCCAGGAGATCACGTTCCCGTTGGGGTCGGTGATCGAGACGATCGTGTTGTTGAACGTGCTCTTGATGTGGGCGTGCCCGTGAGCGACGTTCTTCTTCTCCTTGCGGCGCACCTTCTTCGGCGCACCCTGGCGGCTCTTAGGAGGCATTGTTTGCCATTACTCCTGAGGTCTTCGGTCCGCGGCTGTGTGTGATGGTCGCCGGCCCGGCACCCGCCGGTCGCGTGCGCGACCGGGGCCGGACGGGTGGCGACATCCCGTGCGGGACTACTTCTTACCGGGCTTCTTCTTGCCGGCGACGGTCTTCTTCTTGCCCTTACGGGTGCGCGCGTTGGTCTGCGTGCGCTGACCGTGCACGGGCAGGCCCTTGCGGTGCCGGATGCCCTGGTAGCAACCGATCTCGATCTTGCGGCGGATGTCGGCCTGGACCTCGCGGCGCAGGTCACCCTCGATCTTGAAGTTCGCCTCGATGTAGTCACGCATCGGGACGAGCTCGGTGTCGCTGAGTTGGTGCACGCGCAGGTCGCCGCTGACACCGGTGGCCTGCAGGATCTCCTGGGCGCGGGTGCGGCCGATTCCGTAAATGTAGGTGAGAGCGATCTCCAGCCGCTTGTCGCGGGGGAGGTCGACGCCAACCAGGCGAGCCATGGTCGGGCATTCTCCTTCTTTGTGGCGGAGGTCTTGCGCCGCACTACCCCTCCCCAATGCCCGGGGTGAGGGCCCCGGCCTCCGACCGGGGGTCTCCTGAGCGGTTCGGCGAATGCCGCCTGCTCAGGCGTGAGACGCGCCAACTGACTCAAGGCTTCTCATGCGTCGAGCCCGCTCCCTTGCGGGGCGGACTCGGAGAAGCCTTGCGGCGACTAACCCTGACGCTGCTTGTGGCGCAGGTTGTCGCAGATCACCATGACGCGACCGTGCCGGCGAATCACCTTGCACTTGTCGCAGATCTTCTTGACGCTCGGCTTTACCTTCATTGTCCTTTGATTCCTCAGACGTCTTACTTGTATCGGTAGACGATCCGCCCGCGACTCAGGTCGTAGGGGCTCAGTTCAACGACTACCCGGTCGTCCGGAAGAATCCGGATGTAGTGCATCCGCATCCGTCCGCTGATATGGGCAAGGACTTTGTGGCCGTTGTCGAGCTGCACCCGGAACATGGCGTTCGGGAGCGATTCGACCACAGTGCCCTCGATCTCGATGGCGCCGTCTTTCTTGGCCAAAATTCCTCGCGTTTCACTGATCGGTCGTCTGAGGCTCCGGTTCACTACGCAGCCGCGACCTTCACGCTTCGAAGAGAGCGACGGCCGCCAAGGACCGCCGACGCGTGATAAGTCATAGTGAGCCGACTAAGGAGTGTACGACACCTGGGCCCAAAACGCGAAACGCGTGCCAGGTGTCCTGACACAACCACGTAGAAGTCTACCCCACCCCGCAAGCCGCGACGCCCACAACACGAGGCCCGCCAGGGAAGCTCCCCCGACGGGCCAGGCTGGACGGACCTAGTAGATGCGGTGCACCGAACCGCAGGACTTCGACTTGCCGCCCCAGCAGGTGTACGCGTAGATCCGCTTGATCCCCTTGCCCGACCAGCTGCCGTGGTGCTTGCCGTTCCACGGACGGTAGAACGTGTGCCACTTGCCGCCGGAGTAGTAGCGGAACCAAACGTAGCCGGACTTCGAGGTGGACTCCTTGCCGTACCAGTGGGTGTAGACCTTCCCGCCCTTCTCGAAGGTCTTGCCGTAGGTGTAGGCCTTGTGGTTGCTGCTGTAATACGTGCCCCAGCCGCCCGCCGAGCTCGCCTGGGTGGCGCCGGCGGTCACCGGTGCGGCCTGGGCGGCGGGGGCGACGGCGAGGCCGGTGATGGCCATGGAGCCGGCGAGAGCGGTGGCCGCAAGGATCTTGCGCATCGATTCCTCCGAGTGGGTGGTGTTTCCCGACACCGCTCACGCTAGGAATCGCCGCCTTTACGCACTGCGCACGAATGCACACAGTGCACTAGTGCACAAAGCCTAGGACTCCTTCGGCTGATTGTTACCGCCGAAGACCGTGCTCACCAGCAAGATGACACCCCACGGACCCATCACCCACAGGGGCCACGGATAGATCAGGTCGCCCGAGGTGACGCTCACGATCAGCCAGATGACCCAGTTGATGCCGCTGGCCGCGGCCCAGGCGCTCCAGGCCGCCGCCATGCCGCTGTGCATGCCCTTCTTGTCGGGCACCGTCGAGCCGGCCTTGACCGGCAGGTGGCGCAGATCGACGTCGGGCAGGTCGGAGGTGAGCCTGGCCAGCTCGCCGTAGGTCTTGCTCTTGTAGAGCTGCTCCAGCCGCTCGTTGAACTCGTCCATCGTGATGCGGCCCTGCGCGGTGTGCTCGCGGAGGATGGCGGCGACGCGGTCACGGTCGGCGTCGGAGGCACGCATCTCGGGGCTGTTCGCCATCCCACCACTCCCGGGGAGCTAGATCTGCAGTTGAGCGAGGCGCTCTTTGCCCCCATCTAGAGCGGTGAGCACCCAAGGTCCATTATGTGTCACGGCCACGCTGTGCTCGAAGTGTGCGGAATGCTTGCCGTCGATCGTGACGACGGTCCAGTCGTCGGCCAGTACGCGCGTCCGCTCGGTGCCGAGGTTGACCATGGGCTCGATGGCCAGGCACATGCCCTCCTCCAGCGCCGGCCCGCGGCCCGGCTTGCCATGGTTGGCGATCCACGGGTCCATGTGCATCTCGGTGCCGATGCCGTGGCCGCCGTACTCAGGGGGGATGCCGTAGCGGCCCTGCGACTTGACGTACCGCTCGACCTCATGGCCGATGTCGGACAGGTGGCGGCCCGGCTTGAGCGCGGCGATGCCGCGCCACATGGCCTCCTCGGTCACCCGCATCAGCTCGGTCAGCTTGGGGTCCACCTCGCCGATCGGCACCGTGACGGCCGAGTCGCCGTGCCAGCCCTCGAGGATGGCGCCGCAGTCGATCGAGATGATGTCGCCCTCGCGCAGCTTGCGGGCGTTCGTCGGAATGCCGTGGACGACCTCGTTGTTCACCGACGCGCAGATCGTCGCGGGGAAGCCCTGGTAGCCCTTGAACGACGGGATCGCGCCCTCGTCCCTGATCGCCTTCTCGGCGATGACGTCGAGGTCGAGCGGCGTCATGCCCGGCTGCACGGAGCGCTTGAGCAGGTCGAGCGTACGCCCGACCACGAGACCTGCCGCCCGCATCTTCTCGAGCTGCTCCGGCGACTTGATCTGGATGCCGTGCCTGTTCCGTTTGAACATCTTCTGCCCCCCTGGGTCTCAACGGGCCACGATGGGGGCCCAATTCCCCCACAATAGCCGCGAGGTGGCACGGGAACCCGTGCCACCTCCGCGAATCAGTCGTACTCGGCGCTCAGCCCATGAAAGGCCGGATCGCGTCCATGGCCCGCTGAGTGACCTCTTCGACCGGCCCCGTGGCGTCCACGCCCACCAGGATGCCCTCATCGGCGTAGTAGGAGACGAGCGGCGCCGTCTGCTCCTGGTAGACCTCCAGGCGGTGCCTGACGGTCTCCTCCTTGTCGTCGTCACGCTGAAAGAGTGCGCCCCCGCACGCGTCACACTTGTCGTCCTTCTTGTCATCGAACTCGACGTGCCAGATGCGGCCGCACTGGCTGCAGGTGCGCCGGCCGGCGAGCCGCCGCACCACCTCGTCGTCGTCGACGACGAGCTCCAGCACGAGGTCGAGCTCCTGGCCCCAGTCCTTGAGCATGTCGCGCAGGATCTCCGCCTGCGCGACGTTCCTCGGGAAGCCGTCGAGCAGGAACCCGTCCTGCGCGTCGTCTTCGGACAGACGGTCACGGACCATGGCGATGGTGACCTCGTCGGGCACCAGGTCGCCGCGGTCCATATACGTCTTGGCCAGCTTGCCAAGGTCCGTGCCGCCCGAGACGTTGGCACGGAAGATGTCACCTGTCGAGATCTTCGGGATGGACAGGTTCGATGCGATGTACTGGGCCTGCGTCCCCTTACCCGCTCCGGGGGGCCCGACCAGAACGAGACGCACTACCGCAGGAAACCTTCGTAGTTACGCTGCTGCAACTGGCTCTCGATCTGCTTGACCGTGTCCAGGCCGACACCAACCATGATCAGAATGCTCGTCCCTCCGAACGGGAAGTTCTGGCTCGCACCGGCCACGGCCAGCGCGACGATCGGGACCATGGAGATCAGACCCAGATAGAGCGCGCCTGGCGCGGTCAGACGGGTGAGCACGAAGTTCAGGTATTCAGCCGTCGGACGACCGGGGCGGATGCCCGGAATGAACCCACCGTACTTCTTCATGTTGTCGGCGACTTCAGGGGGGTTGAAGGTAATCGACACGTAGAAGTAGGTGAAGAAAATGATCAGCAGGAAGAAGGTCGCCATGTAGATCGGCGTGTCGCCGGTGGCGAGGTTCTGCGAGATCCAGGTGATCACCACGTTCTCGCTGGTGGAGAAGAGCGAGGTGAGCAGCTGCGGAAGGTAGAGCAGCGAGGAGGCGAAGATGACCGGGATGATGCCGGCCTGGTTGACCTTCAGCGGGATGTAGGTCGAGGTGCCGCCGTACATCCTGCGGCCGACCATGCGCTTGGCGTACTGGACCGGGATGCGGCGCTGCGCCTGCTCGACGAAGACCACCGCGGCGATCATGAAGATGCCGACGACCATGACGACCGCGAAGGTGAATTTGTTCGCCTGGAAGATGTTGGCCAGCTCGGACGGGAAGACCGCGACGACCTGGGTGAAGATCAGGATGGACATGCCGTTGCCGACGCCCCGGTCGGTGATGAGCTCACCGAGCCACATGATGACCGACGTACCGGCGGTCATGATGATCACCATCGTCACGATGCCGAAGATGTTGTCGGGGTCGAGCAGCACGTCCTGCTGGCAGTTCGGGAAGAGCTGGCCGGTACGCGCGAGCGCGATGAAGGCCGTCGACTGAAGGACCGCGAGGCCGATCGTCAGATAACGCGTATACTGCGTGATCTTGGTCTGGCCGGCCTGGCCTTCCTTCTTCAGCGCCTCGAGGCGCGGGATCACGACGACGAGCAGCTGCAGGATGATGCTCGCGGTGATGTACGGCATGATGCCCAGTGCGAACACCGACAGCTTCAGCAGCGCACCGCCGCTGAACAGCTGCACCATCCCGTAAATATTGCCGGTTTCGCCACTACGAGCCTGATCGAAACAGGCGGCGAGGTTCTGGACGTGGACTCCCGGAGTCGGAAGAACCGAGCCGAGACGGAAAAGCGCGATGATGCCCAGGGTGAAGAGCAACTTCTTGCGCAGGTCCGGTGTCCGGAACGCCCGGGTAAACGCGGTCAGCACGGTCCCTCCTGCGCGCCTTTACGGCGGTGTGAGTAAGCGATGGTGCGGGGATCTGCCATCTGAAGTCTCATTGTCAAACGAGCCGGACAGAAGCCTGCCGTCTCGCGAACTCTAACGCACTACGGGCGTGGGAGCCCATTGTCAAAGCCCCCACGCCTCGTCATAGCGTCTTTACAGCTCGGTAACGGAACCACCGGCAGCGGTGATCTTCTCCTTGGCGGCGGACGAGAAGGCGTGTGCCTGCACGTTCACCGCGACGGAGATCTCGCCGGTGCCGAGCACCTTCACGAGCTGGTTCTTGCGGACAGCACCCTTGGCGACCAGCGCCTCGACGGTGACCTCGCCACCCTCGGGGAACAGCTCGCCGAGCCTGTCGAGGTTGACGACCTGGTACGTCGTCTTGAACAGGGCGTTGGAGAAGCCCTTGAGCTTCGGCAGACGCCTCTGCAGCGGCACCTGGCCACCCTCGAAGCCGAGGGGCACCGTGGTGCGGGCGTGGCTGCCCTTGGTGCCGCGACCGGCCGTCTTGCCCTTCGACGCCTCGCCGCGACCCTTGCGGATCTTGGCCTTGTTGGCGCCGGGGGCGGGACGCAGGTCGTGAATCTTCAGCGGAGCCTTGTCAGTCATGACTAGTCGACCTCTTCCACCTCGACGAGGTGCGTCACCACGGAGACCATGCCGCGAATCTCGGGCCGGTCCTCCTTGACGACGACGTCGCCGATTCGCTTCAGGCCAAGCGAACGCAGCGAGTCGCGCTGGTTCTGCTTGCCACCGATCTTCGAGCGAACCTGAGTGATCTTCAGGCGTGCCATGACTAGCTCACCGCCTTCGCCGCCGCCGCCTCGGCCAGGCCCTCGGCGCGAGCCTTGAGCATGGAGGCAGGAGCGACGTCCTCGATCGGCAGGCCACGGCGGGCGGCGATCTCCTCGGGGCGCGAGAGGCCCTTCAGAGCCGCCACGGTGGCGTGCACGATGTTGATCGGGTTGTCCGAGCCGAGCGACTTGGACAGCACGTCGTGGATGCCGGCGCACTCCAGCACCGCGCGCACCGGGCCGCCGGCGATGACGCCGGTACCGGCCGAGGCCGGACGCAGGAAGACGACACCGGCCGCCTCCTCGCCCTGCACGGTGTGCGGGATGGTGCCCTGGATGCGGGGCACCTTGAAGAAGTGCTTCTTGGCCTCTTCGACGCCCTTGGCGATGGCCGCGGGCACTTCCTTGGCCTTGCCGTAACCGACGCCGACCAGGCCGTTGCCGTCGCCGACGACGACGAGGGCGGTGAAGCTGAAGCGACGACCACCCTTCACGACCTTGGCCACTCGGTTGATCTTCACTACGCGCTCGATGTACGAGACGCCCTTGTCGGCGGCGCCACCGCGGCGATCGTCACGACGGTCCCGCCGCTCGCCACCGGTGCCGCCACCGCGACGCGGAGCTGCAGCCATCAGTGGTTCCTCATCTCAATTGCGGTCATCATTTGCGATCCTCGGGCCCTCATCAGAATTCGAGCCCGCCCTCGCGCGCGCTGTCCGCCAGCGCGGCGATCCGGCCCGCATACCGGTTGCCACCGCGGTCGAAGACGACCTTGGTGATCCCGGCTTCCTTGGCCCGCTGAGCGAGGAGCTCGCCGACCTTCTTGGCCTTCTCGGTCTTGTCGGCCTCGAGCGAGCGCAGCGAGGCGTCCATGGTGGAGGCGCTCACCAGCGTGTGACCGACGGAGTCGTCCACGATCTGGACGAACATGTGACGGGTCGAACGGTTGACGACCAGGCGCGGACGCTCGGCCGTACCGACGACGTTCTTGCGGACGCGGCGGTGACGGCGGGCCCGCGAGACGGTGCGGGCAGCCGTGTGCTTGCTGAACGCAGTCTTCGGAGCCATGCCTACTTACCAGCCTTTCCGACCTTGCGGCGGATCTGTTCGCCCTGGTAGCGCACGCCCTTGCCCTTGTACGGGTCAGGCTTGCGCAACTTGCGGATGTTGGCCGCGACCTCGCCGACCTTCTGCTTGTCGATGCCGTCCACGTGGAACAGGGTCGGCTTCTCGACGCGGAAGGTGACGCCCTCGGGGGCGTCCACGATGACCGGGTGACTGAAGCCCAGCGAGAACTCCAGCTGCGTCGGGCCCTTGGCCTGGACGCGGTAACCGACGCCGACGATCTCAAGGCTCTTGGAGTAGCCCTGGGTGACGCCCTGCACCATGTTGGCGATGAGCGTCCTGGACAGGCCGTGCAGCGCACGGACCTTGTTCTCGTCGTTGGGTCGGGAGACGGCGATGGCGCCGTCGTCGTCGCGGCCCACCTTGATGGGCTCCGCGACCTTGTGAGAGAGCGTGCCCTTGGGGCCCTTGACCTGGACGTCCTGGCCGTCGATCGTGATGTCAACGCCATTCGGCACAGGGATGGGCAGCCGTCCGATTCGCGACATGCTGTGTTCCTCCCCTCTACCAGACGTAGGCGAGGACTTCCCCGCCCACACCACGCTTGCCGGCCTGCTTGTCGGTCATGAGGCCGTGGGACGTCGAGATGATCGCGACGCCCAGTCCGCCCAGGACTCGAGGCAGGTTGTCCTTCTTCGCATAAACCCGCAGACCGGGCTTGGAAACCCGGCGCAGGCCCGCGAGCGACCGCTCACGGGTGGGCCCGAACTTGAGCTCCACCACGAGGTTCTTTCCAACCTTGGCGTCCTCGACGGTCCAAGCCTGGATGTAACCCTCCTGCTGGAGGATCTCGGCGATGTGCGCCTTGATCTTCGAGTACGGCATAGACACGCTGTCGTGGTACGCCGAATTCGCGTTGCGCAGACGCGTGAGCATGTCTGCGATCGGGTCGGTCATCGTCATGGCCAGTGGCCTTCCTCGCCGCGGTTTCCAGTCGGCCAAGCAGTTCGACTGGCTGAGTCCGCCTCTCGGCTACCTCACCCTGCTCTGCCGGTGGACCTACGGCGTGGTCACGGACGCCCCTTACGGGACGCCCTGTCTCTTCTACTGAATATGAATGCCTGAACGGGCGGCACGAGGCCGCCCTTCAGGTTACCTACCAGCTCGACTTGGTGATGCCGGGCAGCTCGCCACGGTGCGCCATCTCGCGGAAGCACACGCGGCAGAGCCCGAACTTGCGGTAGACGGCGCGCGGCCGGCCGCAGCGCGAGCACCGCGTGTACGTCCGGACCTCGAACTTCTGCTTGCGCCCCGCCTTGGCGATCAGCGACTTCTTCGCCATGATCAGGCCTCCTTGAAGGGGAAGCCGAGGAGCTTCAGCAGCGCCCGGCCCTGGTCGTCGTTCTTCGCGGTGGTCACGATCGTGATGTCCATGCCCCGCGGCCGGTCCACCTTGTCCTGGTCGACCTCGTGGAACATGACCTGCTCGGTCAGGCCGAACGTGTAGTTGCCGTTGCCGTCGAACTGCTTCGGCGACAGGCCACGGAAGTCCCTGATACGGGGCAGGGCCAGCGCCAGCAGGCGGTCGAGGAACTCCCACATGCGGTCGCCGCGCAGCGTGACGTGCGCGCCGATCGGCATGCCCTCACGCAGCTTGAACTGCGCGATGGACTTGCGGGCCCGCACGACCGCCGGCTTCTGGCCGGTGATCGCGGTGAGGTCGCGGACGGCGCCTTCGATCAGCTTGGAGTCGCGAGCGGCCTCGCCGACACCCATGTTGACCTTGATCTTGGTGAGCGCCGGGATCTCCATGACGTTCTGGATGCCGAACTGCTCACGAAGCTGGTTCGCGATCTCCTCGCGGTACTTCGTCTTGAGTCGCGGCGTGGGGCGCTCGGTCTCGGTGGTCGTGGCAGTCATCAGCTGTCCTCACCCGTCTCGTCGGCCTTCTTCTCGTCGGCCTTCTTGTCGGCGGGCTTCTCGTCCTTCAGCTTCTTCACGTTCGACACGTGGATCGGAGCCTCCATGGTCTGCACGCCGCCCTGCTTGGCGCCGCGCGGGCCCTGGTGGGTCTCCTTGGTGTGCTTCTTGATCAGGTTGACGCCCTCGACCACCACGCGGTCCTCGCGCGGAAGAGCGGCGATCACGCGACCCTTGGCACCCTTGTCCTTGCCCGCGATGACCTGGACCAGGTCACCCTTCTTCACCGTCAGCTTCGGCATTACAGCACCTCCGGAGCGAGCGAGATGATGCGCATGAACTTCTTGTCGCGCAGCTCGCGGCCGACCGGGCCGAAGATACGAGTGCCGCGAGGGTCACCGCTGTCCTTGATGATGACGGCGGCGTTCTCGTCGAAGCGGATGTAGGAGCCGTCGGGCCGGCGGCGCTCCTTGACCGTGCGGACGATGACGGCCTTGACCACATCGCCCTTCTTGACGCCCGTGCTGCCGGGCAGCGCGTCCTTGACTGTGGCGACGATGACGTCGCCGATACCGGCGTAGCGTCGGCCCGAGCCGCCGAGAACGCGGATGCAGAGAATCTCCTTGGCACCCGTGTTGTCGGCGACCTTGAGCCGCGACTCCTGCTGGATCACGTCTACTCCTGTTAGTCGCGCCGGTTCTCATCGCTGAGCCTGGCGGAACCTGTCATTGTCTTGTTCCCACGGCCACAGCGCCCCTGGGGCGCCGCACCGCAGGCGACGCGAGGCCCCGCGGGCCTCGCGTCCTTGGACGCCGTCATGGGGGCTCCGAGAGCCCCCACGAGGCGCGGTAAAGCGGAGAGAGCCTTACTTGGCCTTCTCGAGGATCTCCACGACCCTCCACCGCTTGGTGGCGGAGAGGGGGCGGGTCTCCATCAGCAGCACGCGGTCGCCGACGCCGCAGGCGTTGGACTCGTCGTGCGCCTTGTACTTGGTCGTCCTGCGGATGACCTTGCCGTAGAGGCGGTGCTTGACGCGGTCCTCGACGGCGACGACGACGGTCTTGTCCATCTTGTCGCTGACGACGAGGCCCTCGCGGACCTTGCGGAAGTTCCGCTGGTCCCTCTCCGCGCTCTCGGTGGTCTCAGTGGTCTCGGTCTCAGCCATCGCTCGACTCCTTCTCGACCGTGACGATGCCGAGCTCACGCTCGCGCATCACGGTGTAGATACGGGCGATCTCGCGGCGGACGGCCCGCAGCCGCCCGTGGCTCTCCAACTGACCGGTCGCCGCCTGGAAGCGGAGGTTGAACAGCTCCTCCTTCGCCTCCTTCAGCTTCTGGACGAGGGTCTCCTCGTCCTCGAGCCGCAGCTCGCCGGCGGTCAGGCCCTTAGCCATCACGCCTCACCCACTTCACGCTTAACGATCTTGCACTTCATAGGCAGCTTGTGGATCGCACGCTGAAGCGCCTCGCGCGCGACCGGCTCCGCCACGCCGGACAGCTCGAACATCACGCGTCCGGGCTTGACGTTGGCGATCCACCACTCCGGAGAACCCTTACCGGAACCCATGCGGGTCTCGGCCGGCTTCTTCGTCAGGGGACGGTCGGGGTAGATGTTGATCCACACCTTGCCGCCACGGCGGATGTGACGGGTCATGGCGATACGAGCGGACTCGATCTGGCGGTTGGTCACGTAGGAGTGCTCAATCGCCTGGATGCCGAACTCGCCGAACACGACCCTGGTGCCGCCCTTGGCGGCTCCGCTGCGGTCAGGCCGGTGCTGCTTGCGGTGCTTGACCCTGCGCGGGATCAGCATGGTCAGCTCCCTTCAGCACCCGGCTGAGCAGCCGGGCCGGTCTCAGGGGCGGCCTGCGCGGCCGCCTCGTTACGGGGGGCGCGGTCGCCGCGGCCACCACCACGACGGGGGCGGTCACCGCCACCACGACGCGGACGGTCGCCGCCACCACGACGGTCGTCGCGGTCACGACGCTGGCCGGCACGAGCGCCGGCGGCGGCCGCCTCGCGCTCGGCGCGGCTGGTCGGAGCCTCGCCCTTGTAGATCCAGACCTTCACGCCGATGCGGCCGAAGGTCGTACGGGCCTCGTAGAAGCCGTAGTCGATGTCCGCGCGGAGCGTGTGCAGCGGCACGCGGCCCTCGCGGTAGAACTCCGACCTCGACATCTCGGCGCCGCCCAGACGACCGGAGCACTGGACACGGATGCCCTTGGCGCCGGACTTCATGGCCGACTGCATCGCCTTGCGCATGGCGCGGCGGAACGAGACACGGCTGGACAGCTGCTCGGCCACGCCCTGCGCGACGAGCTGCGCGTCGATCTCCGGGTTCTTGACCTCGAGGATGTTGAGCTGGACCTGCTTCTTGGTCAGCTTCTCCAGGTCGCCGCGGATGCGGTCGGCCTCGGCGCCACGGCGGCCGATCACGATGCCGGGACGCGCGGTGTGGATGTCCACCTGCACGCGGTCCGTGGTGCGCTCGATCTCGACCTTGGAGATGCCGGCCCGCTCCATGCCCTTCTGGAGCATGCGGCGGATCGCGACGTCCTCAGCGACGTACGACTTGTACAGCTTGTCGGCGTACCACCGGCTCTTGAAGTCGGTCGTGATGCCGAGGCGGAACCCGTGCGGGTTAACCTTCTGGCCCACTATCGGGTCCTTCCCTTCGGCTCGCGGGACTCCACGATCACAGTGATGTGGCTCGTCCGCTTGTTGATCCGATAGGCACGACCCTGGGCACGCGGGCGGAACCGCTTCAGCGTCGGGCCCTCGTCGACCCACGCGCGGCTCACGACGAGCGTGCTGGGGTCGAGATCGAAGTTGTGCTCGGCGTTCGCCATGGCGGAGCTGAGCACCTTGTAGATCGGCTCGCTCGCCGACTGGGGAGCGAACTGCAGCACGGCCTGCGCCTCCGAAGCGGGCAGCCCGCGAATAAGGTCCACCACGCGGCGGGCCTTGAGGGGCGTGACACGGACGAACCGCGCCTGAGCCCTGGCTTCCATCGCTTTCTCCTACTTCCGGGACGCTTACCGCCGGCTGCGGCGGTCTTCCTTGACGTGGCTGCGGAACGTCCGCGTGGGGGCGAACTCTCCGAGCTTGTGGCCGATCATGGACTCGGTGACGAACACCGGGACGTGCTTGCGGCCGTCGTGCACGGCGATCGTGTGCCCGAGCATGTCGGGAACGATCATGGAGCGCCGCGACCACGTCTTGATGACGTTCTTGGTGCCCTTCTCGTTCTGGGCGTCCACCTTCTTCTGAAGGTGTTCGTCCACGAAGGGACCCTTCTTAAGGCTACGTGGCATCTCGGCTGCTCCTACCGCTTCTTCCTCTTGCTCCGACGACGGATGATCAGCCGGTCGCTGGCCTTGTTGGCCTGGCGGGTGCGGCCCTCGGGCTTGCCCTTCGGGTTCACCGGGTGGCGACCACCGGAGGTCTTGCCCTCACCACCACCGTGCGGGTGGTCGACGGGGTTCATCGCGACACCGCGAACGGTCGGGCGCTTGCCCTTCCACCGCATACGGCCGGCCTTGCCCCAGTTGATGTTGGCCTGCTCGGCGTTGCCGACCTGGCCGACGGTCGCCCGGCAGCGCACGTCGACCATGCGCATTTCACCGGACGGCATACGCAGGGTGGCGTACTGGCCTTCCTTGGCGAGCAGCTGGATCTGAGCGCCCGCGGAGCGGCCGAGCTTGGCGCCGCCGCCCGGACGGAGCTCCACCGCGTGGATGAAGGTACCCGTCGGGATGTTGCGCAGCGGCAGGCAGTTGCCCGGCTTGATGTCGGCAGCGGGGCCGTTCTCGATTCGGTCGCCCTGCTTCAGGCCGGTCGGCGCGATGATGTAGCGCTTCTCGCCGTCGGCGTAGTGCAGCAGAGCGATATTGGCGGTGCGGTTGGGGTCGTACTCGATGTGAGCGACCTTGGCCGGGATGCCGTCCTTGTCATGCCTACGGAAGTCGATGATCCGGTAGGCGCGCTTGTGACCGCCGCCCTGGTGGCGAGCGGTGACTCGGCCGTGTACGTTGCGGCCGCCCTTGCTGTGAAGGGGCGCAAGCAGCGACTTCTCAGGCGTGCTGCGGGTGATCTCGGAGAAGTCCGAGACACTCGACCCGCGGCGACCTGGGGTCGTCGGCTTGTACTTACGGATGCCCATCTTTTTCGTTCATCCTTCGTCGGTTACATGGGTGAGCCCGCCGCACCGGAGTGCGACGGTCTCACCCCGCGCGTGACCCTGCGGCCCGCGCTCATTCCTATGGCTGCTAGCCGATCTGACCGAAGATGTCGATCCGATCGCCCTCTACCAGGCTCACGATCGCGCGCTTGGTGTCGGGACGCTTGCCGTAGCCGGTGCGGGTCCGCTTGCGCTTGCCCTGCCGGTTGATGGTGTTCACGCTGGTGACCTTGACCCCGAAGATCTGCTCAACGGCGATCTTGACCTGGGTCTTGTTCGCGGTCTTCTTCACCAGGAACGTGTACTTGTTGTTCTCATCGATCAGGCCGTAGCTCTTCTCAGAGACGATCGGCTTGATGATGATGTCGCGCGGGTCGGCGATCTTCTCCATCAGGCGTCTTCCTTCCCGCCACTCAGCCGCGCCACGACCTGGTCGTACGCCTCCTGGGTGAAGACCACGTCGTCGGCCACGAGCACGTCGTAGGTGTTGAGCTGCCCGGCGTCCAGCAGGTGGACCTCCGGAGCGTTGCGCAGGCTCAGCCAGGTCAGCTCGTCGTCCGCGTCGACCACGACGAGGACGCGCGGAGCCTGGGTGATCTTGCGCAGAGCCTCCAGGGCGGCCTTGGTCTTGGGCGTCTCACCCGAGACCAGCGAGCTCACCACGTGGACGCGACCGCCGCCGGCCCGGTCGGACAGGGCGCCGCGCAGGGCGGCGGCCTTCATCTTCTTGGGCGTGCGCTGCGAGTAGTCGCGCGGCACGGGGCCGTGGACGGTGCCACCGCCGGCGAACTGCGGCGCGCGGGTCGAGCCCTGACGGGCGCGGCCGGTGCCCTTCTGGCGGTACGGCTTCTTGCCGCCGCCGGAGACCTCACCACGGGTCTTGGCCTTGTGGGTGCCCTGCCGGCGAGCGGCGAGCTGGGCCACGACCACCTGGTGGATCAGAGGTACGTTGACCTTCGCACCGAAGACGTCTTCGGGCAGGTCGACGGTGCCGGTCTTCGCGCCGCTGGCGTCGAGGACGTCGATAGTGGTGCTCACTTGGATGCCCCCTTCTTGGCAGCGGTGCGGACGAGGACCAGGCTGCCGTTGGCGCCGGGGATCGCACCCTTGATCAGGATGAGACCCTTCTCGGCGTCGACGGAGTGAACCTTCAGGCTCTGCACGGTGGTGCGGACGTTACCCATCCGACCGGCCATGCGCAGACCCTTGAAAACGCGGCCCGGGGTGGCGCAGCCACCGATGGAACCCGGCGAGCGGTGCTTGCGCTGCGTACCGTGCGACGCGCCCAGACCACCGAAGCCGTGCCGCTTCATGACACCGGCGAAGCCCTTGCCCTTGCTCTTGCCCGTCACGTCGACGAACTGGCCGGCCTCGAAGGTGTCGGCCAGCAGCTCCTGGCCCAGGGTGTAGTCGCTCGCGTCGTCGGTGCGGATCTCCGCGAAGTAACGGCGCGGGGTGATGTCGTGCTTACGCAGGTAGTCGCCGAGCGGCTTGTTGACCTTCCGGGGGTCGACCTGCCCGAAGCCGAGCTGTACGGCGGAGTAGCCGTCCTTCTCAGGAGTGCGGACGCGGGTCACCACGCACGGACCGGCCTCGACCACGGTCACCGGCACCATCCGGTTGTCCGCGTCGAAGACCTGGGTCATGCCGAGCTTCTTGCCCAGGACGCCCTTGATCGTCTTAGCCATGTCAGTGCGTTCCCTCAGAGCTTGATCGAAATGTCGACACCCGCGGGGAGGTCGAGCCGCATGAGCGAGTCGACCGTCTTGGGGGTCGGGTCGATGATGTCAATCAGCCGCTTGTGCGTGCGCATCTCGAAGTGCTCGCGGCTGTCCTTGTACTTGTGCGGCGAGCGGATGACGCAGTACACGTTCTTCTCGGTCGGCAGCGGCACCGGGCCCGCGACCTTCGCGCCAGTCCGCGTCACCGTCTCGACGATCTTCTTGGCCGAGCTGTCGATGACCTCGTGGTCATAGGCCTTAAGCCGGATGCGGATCTTCTGTCCCGCCATAGTGGCCTCGGTGTCCTTCGCTGTCGTCTGAAAAAGTATCGTGCGGCCTGTTGCCGCTGTTCGTGCAGGTCGAAGCCTGCGTAACCCCACGAGGCAGACGTAGTCGATCTGCCTTTTCTTCCGTGATCCGGCAGTGACTTCGGTCACGTGATGCTTGCCGGCCGAAGCCACTGCTGGATCACGGCGCCTTGCATGGGGCCTTTCGCCGCCGGACCCCGCCCGCTCTCGCGGGCGGATTCCGGCTGTGACGTGGTACGGCGGCCGGTCCCGGAGCCCGGGGCCGACCGCCGCCCCGACGGTCTGGCTACTTGATGATCTTCGTGACCCGACCGGCGCCGACGGTGCGGCCACCCTCACGGATCGCGAACTTGAGGCCTTCCTCCATGGCGATGGGCTGGATCAGCTCAACGCGCATCTCGGTGTTGTCGCCCGGCATGACCATCTCGGTGCCCTCGGGGAGGTTCACCACACCGGTCACGTCCGTCGTACGGAAGTAGAACTGCGGGCGGTAGTTGTTGAAGAACGGCGTGTGGCGGCCGCCCTCGTCCTTGGACAGGATGTAGACCTGGCCGGTGAACTCGGTGTGCGGGGTGGTCGTGCCCGGCTTGATGATGCACTGGCCGCGCTCGACCTCGTCGCGCTTGATGCCGCGGAGCAGCAGAGCGGCGTTGTCACCCGCGTGACCCTCGTCGAGCATCTTGTTGAACATCTCGATGCTGGTGACGGTGGTCGTGGTCTTCTCCGGCTTGATGCCGATGATGTCGACCTGCTCGTTGACCTTGACGACACCGCGCTCGATACGGCCGGTGACGACCGTACCGCGACCGGTGATCGAGAAGACGTCCTCGACCGGCATGAGGAACGGCTTGTCCGTCTCACGCGGCGGCTCGGGGACGTTCTCGTCCACGGCGTTCATGAGCTCGATGATGCTGTCGGCCCACTTCTCGTCACCCTCGAGAGCCTTGAGGGCGGAGACGCGGACGACGGGCAGGTCGTCGCCGGGGAACTCCTGAGCGGAGAGGAGCTCACGGACCTCGAGCTCGACGAGCTCCAGGATCTCCTCGTCGTCGACCATGTCGGCCTTGTTGAGGGCCACGACGATGTAGGGGACGCCGACCTGGCGGGCCAGGAGGACGTGCTCCTTCGTCTGCGGCATCGGGCCGTCGGTGGCGGCGACCACGAGGATGGCGCCGTCCATCTGCGCGGCACCGGTGATCATGTTCTTCACGTAGTCGGCGTGACCAGGGCAGTCGACGTGCGCGTAGTGGCGCTTCTCGGTCTGGTACTCGACGTGCGCGATGGAGATCGTGATGCCGCGAGCCTTCTCCTCCGGCGCCTTGTCGATCTTGTCGAACGGCGTGGCGGCGTTGAGGTCAGGGTAACGGTCGTGGAGCACCTTGGTGATCGCCGCGGTCAGCGTGGTCTTGCCGTGGTCGATGTGCCCAATGGTGCCGATGTTCATGTGCGGCTTGTTCCGCTCGAACTTGGCCTTGCCCACTGGTTCTCTCCTTAGAGAATCTGACTGACTTTCGTCTACACACTCGGGCCCGGGAGATTCCGAACCCCTTGGCGGTGCGGCGGCCGCTGTGGCCACCGCACCAGGGACCAGGACGTGAGCCCGGTCCGTCCGCTCGCGCGGCCGGACCGGAGACTACTCGCCCCGGGCCTTCGCGACGATCTCCTTGGCGATGCCCGGAGGCACCTCCGCGTAGGAGTCGAACAGCATGCTGTAGCTCGCGCGCCCCTGCGTCTTGCTACGCAGGTCACCCACGTAGCCGAACATCTCAGACAGCGGCACGAGCGCCTGGACGACACGGGCGCCGGCCCGCTCGTCCATCGACTGGATCTGCCCGCGGCGACCGTTGAGGTCACCGATGACATCACCCATGTAGTCCTCGGGCGTGGTCACCTCGACGGCCATCATCGGCTCGAGGAGCACGGCGTCCGCCTTGCGCGCGGCCTCCTTGAAGGCCATCGAGCCGGCGATCTTGAACGCCATTTCCGAGGAGTCGACGTCGTGGGCCGCACCGTCGGTCAGCGTCACCTTCACGCCGACCATCGGGTAACCGGCCAGCACGCCGAACTCGGCGGCCTCCTGGGCGCCGGCGTCGACCGACGGGATGTACTCCCTCGGGACGCGGCCACCGGTGACCTTGTTCTCGAACTCGTAGCCGTCGTTGCCTTCGCCCAGCGGCTCGAGGTCGATGATCACCCGCGCGAACTGACCGGAACCACCGGTCTGCTTCTTGTGGGTGTAGTCGATCTTCTCCACCTTGCGGCGGATGGTCTCGCGGTAGGCCACCTGCGGGCGGCCCACGTTGGCCTCGACCTTGAACTCGCGACGCATCCGGTCGACGAGGATCTCCAGGTGAAGCTCGCCCATGCCCCAGATGACCGTCTGACCGGTCTCCTCGTCACGGCGGACCTGGAAGGACGGGTCCTCCTCGGCCAGCCGCTGGATGGCGGTGGACAGCTTCTCCTGGTCGCCCTTGGTCTTGGGCTCGATGGCGACGTTGATGACCGGAGCCGGGAACGTCATCGACTCGAGCACGACCTGGTTCGACGGGTCGGACAGGGTGTCGCCGGTCGTGGTGTCCTTGAGACCCATGACCGCGACGATCTGGCCGGCGATCGCCGACGGGCGCTCCTCACGCTTGTTCGCGTGCATCTGGTAGATCTTGCCGATCCGCTCCTTCTTGCCCTTCACAGAGTTGACGACCTGTGAACCGGCCTCGAGCGTGCCCGAGTAGATGCGGATGTAGGTGATCTTGCCCAGGTGCGGGTCACTCGCGATCTTGAACGCCAGCGCCGAGAAAGGCTCGGTCGGGTCGGCGTGCCGCTCGATGACCTTCTCCTCGTTGCCGACCGCGTGACCCTTGAAGGACGGGATGTCGGTCGGGGCGGGGAGGTAGGCGACGATCGCGTCGAGCAGGGGCTGCACGCCCTTGTTCTTGAACGCGGTGCCGCACAGGACCGGGTTGATGGCGCTGGACAGGGTCGCCCGGCGGATGGCCGCGACCAGCTGCTCCTCGGTGGGCTCGGTGCCCTCGAGGTAGAGCTCCATCAGCTCGTCGTCGTTCTCGGCGACGGTCTCGATGAGCCGGTCACGCCACTCGCGAGCGGCGTCGGCGTGGTCGGCCGGGATGTCGACGGTGTCGTACATCTCGCCCTTGGCCGCCTCGGCGCTCCAGACGAGACCCTTCATCTTGATCAGGTCGATGACGCCCTTGAAGTCGGCCTCGACACCCAGCGGAAGCTGGATGACGGCCGGCGTGGCGCCGAGACGGCTGATCATCATGTCGACGCAGCGGTGGAACTCCGCGCCGACCCGGTCCATCTTGTTCACGAAGCAGATGCGCGGGACGTTGTAGCGGTCAGCCTGCCGCCACACCGTCTCCGACTGGGGCTCGACACCCGCGACACCGTCGAAGACGGCGACGGCCCCGTCGAGGACGCGGAGCGAACGCTCCACCTCGATGGTGAAGTCGACGTGGCCGGGAGTGTCGATGATGTTGATGGTGTGACCGAGCCACTCGCACGTCGTCGCGGCAGACGTGATGGTGATGCCGCGCTCCTGCTCCTGCTCCATCCAGTCCATCGTGGCAGCGCCCTCGTGGACCTCACCGATCTTGTAGTTGATACCGGTGTAGAACAGGATGCGCTCGGTCGTGGTGGTCTTGCCCGCGTCGATATGGGCCATGATCCCGATGTTGCGGACCTTGGCCAGGTCAAGAGCGGTCGTGGTGGCCACTTCTCTCGCGTCCTCGTCGTCTCGTCGGATCCACTACCAGCGGTAGTGGGCGAAGGCCTTGTTGGACTCGGCCATCTTGTGGGTGTCCTCGCGCTTCTTCACGCTCGCCCCGAGGCCGTTGCTGGCGTCGAGGAGCTCGTTCATGAGGCGCTCGGTCATGGTCTTCTCGCGGCGGGCGCGGGAGTACTGCACCAGCCAGCGCAGGGCCAGGGTGGTGCTGCGCGCGGCGCGCACCTCGACCGGCACCTGGTAGGTCGCGCCACCGACGCGACGGCTGCGGACCTCGAGGGTCGGCTTGACGTTGTCAAGCGCGCGCTTCAGGGTGACGACCGGGTCGTTGCCCGTCTTCTCCCTGCAGCCCTCAAGGGCGCCGTAGACGATCGACTGCGCGATGGAGCGCTTGCCGTCCAGAAGCACCTTGTTGATCAGGGCGGTCACCAGCGGCGAGCTGTAAACCGGGTCAGCCATCAGCTGACGACGGCCAGGAGAACCCTTACGCGGCATTGTTAGCTCTTCTCCTTCTTCGCGCCGTAGCGGCTACGGGCCTGCTTGCGGTTGCGGACACCCTGGGTGTCGAGCGAACCGCGGATGATCTTGTAGCGAACACCAGGCAGGTCCTTCACACGACCGCCACGCACGAGCACGATGGAGTGCTCCTGCAGGTTGTGGCCCACACCGGGGATGTAAGCCGTGACCTCGATGCCGTTCGTGAGCCGAACGCGGGCCACCTTGCGCAGTGCCGAGTTGGGCTTCTTCGGGGTGGTGGTGTAAACGCGCTGGCACACGCCGCGCCGCTGCGGACTCCCCTTGAGGGCAGGAGTCTTGGTCTTGGAGACCTTGTCCTGCCGGCCCTTGCGGACCAACTGCTGAATAGTGGGCACTGCCACTCCGTTTCGTGCCTTGGCCGGTGTTACGTCATGGGTCTTGCGTCGCAGGTACTGCCGGTGTCATGACCTGCTGGTTTTTCTTGTCTCGGTGCCCCCGCGCTCGGGCGTGTCGCGCTCTTCGCACAGACACGTCCGCGAGGATTACGAGCCAGGAAGCCGTCCCGCGCCCGCAATTGAGCGCACGGTCGAGAGCCCGTTAGAAGACGGGCACGATGCTCAAGACTACCCAGGCCCTGGCGACACGTCAAAACGGCGCGGCAATGCGGGCAAGCCTTGCCACTCCGGGTCGCCTGGGCCTATTTCATCCAGCCCATCCACAGCTCCGGACCCATGATATAGGCCCCCGGGGTGTCCCGTCCCCAAGTCAGCGAACCGCCACCTGACCGTAACCGTGTTTTGTCCCACTCCACGCCGGATGACTACGTACGCGCCTGGGCGCGTGCCGGAAAAGGGACGCGCCCGGGCCCCTCGCCGAGGGACCCGGGCGCGCCGCCCTGAGCCGTCTTACCGGTTGTACTGGCCGAAGTCGTACTCCTCCAGCGGCACGGCCTCGCCGCTGCCGGTGCCGAAGGTGTAGTCGGCCGCGGAGCCGTCGTAGCCACCGACGGTGTACATCGCCGCCTTGGCCTCCTCGGTCGGCTCGACCCGGATGTTGCGGTATTGGGGCATGCCCGTACCGGCCGGGATGAGCTTACCGATGATGACGTTCTCCTTCAGGCCCAGCAGCGAGTCGGACTTGGCGTGGATCGCCGCGTCCGTCAGCACCCTGGTCGTCTCCTGGAAGGAGGCCGCCGACAGCCACGACTCGGTGGCCAGCGACGCCTTCGTGATGCCCATGAGGACCGGACGGCCGGCGGCCGGCGAGCCGCCCTCCGCCACCGTCTCGCGGTTCATCTGCTCGAAGCGCGGACGCTCCACGAGCTCGCCGGGCAGCAGGTCGGTGTCACCGGACTCCAGCACGTTCACGCGCTTGAGCATCTGCCGCACGATGATCTCGATGTGCTTGTCGTGGATCGACACACCCTGCGAGCGGTAGACCTGCTGGACCTCCGCCACCAGGTGCAGCTGCACGGCCCGCGGGCCGAGGATGCGCAGCACCTCGTTGGGGTTGACCGCACCGGCCACCAGCTGCTGGCCGACCGTGACGCGCTGGCCCTCCTGCACGAGCAGGCGCGAACGCATCGAGACCGGGTAGGCGATCTCCTCCGACCCGTCGTCGGGGGTGATCACGATCTTCCTGGTCTTGTCGGTCTCGTCGATCCTGACCCGGCCCTCGGCCTCGGAGATCGGGGCGACACCCTTGGGGATGCGCGCCTCGAACAGCTCCGTGACACGCGGCAGGCCGTGGGTGATGTCGGCGCCCGCCACACCACCGGTGTGGAAGGTCCGCATCGTCAGCTGCGTGCCGGGCTCACCGATCGACTGGGCGGCGATGATGCCGACGGCCTCGCCGACGTCCACGAGCTTGCCGGTGGCCAGCGAGCGGCCGTAGCAGGTCGCGCAGACACCGATCTTGGCCTCGCAGACGAGCGCGCTGCGGGTGCGGACGGTCTCGACGCCCGCCTCCACCAGCTTCGTCACGTGGATGTCGTTGATGTCGACGCCCGCCGGGACGATGACCTTGCCGTCGACCTCGACGTCCTCGGCCAGGATGCGGCCGTGCACGTTGGACTCGGCGTTCTCCGCCTTGACCAGGTTGCCCGAGGCGTCGCGGTCGGCCACGTGGAGCGGGACCGCGCGGTCGGTGCCGCAGTCGATCTCGCGCACGATGACGTCCTGGGCGACGTCGACCAGACGACGGGTCAGGTAACCCGAGTCGGCGGTCCGCAGGGCGGTGTCGGCCAGACCCTTCCGCTGACCGTGGGTGGAGATGAAGTACTCCAGCACCGACAGGCCCTCGCGGAACGAGGCCTTGATCGGCCGCGGGATCGTCTCACCCTTGGTGTTGGACACCAGACCGCGGATGCCGGCGATCTGCCGGACCTGCATCTTGTTACCACGGGCGCCGGAGTTGACCATCATCCAGACCGGGTTGGTCGCCGGGAAGGCGTTGACCATGTCGGTCTCGACGTCGGCCGTGGCGTGGGTCCAGATCTCGATGAGCTCCTGACGGCGCTCCTCGTCGGTGATCAGACCACGCTCGTACTCGCGCTGGACCTTGTCGGCCCGGCGCTCGTAGTTCTCCATGATGTCGGTCTTGTTCGGGGGCGCGACGACGTCCTCGATCGAGATCGTGACACCGGAGCGGGTCGCCCAGCGGAAGCCGGCGTCCTTGAGCGCGTCGAGCGAGTTGGCGACCTCGATCTTCGGGTAGGTCTCCGCCAGCTCGTTCACGATCGTCGACAGCTGCTTCTTGCCGACCTGGAAGTCGACGAAGGGGTAGCTGTCCGGCAGCGTCTGGTTGAACAGGCACCGCCCGAACGTGGTCTCGAGCCGGATCGGGTCACCCTGCTCCCAGCCCTCCGGAGCCACCCAGTCACGCGGCGGCAGGACGTCCTTGAGCCGGATCTGGATCTTCGCCTGGATCTCCAGCTCGCGGCGGTCGAAGGCCATCTGCGCCTCGGCGATCGAGCCGAACACGCGGCCCTCACCCTTGGCGCCCTCCTTCATGGTGGTCAGCCAGTAGAGGCCGATCACCATGTCCTGGGTCGGCATGGTGACGGGCTTGCCGTCGGCCGGCTTGAGGATGTTGTTGGTCGAGAGCATCAGGATGCGCGCCTCGGCCTGGGCCTCAGCCGACAGCGGCAGGTGCACCGCCATCTGGTCGCCGTCGAAGTCCGCGTTGAACGCGGTGCAGACGAGCGGGTGGATCTGGATGGCCTTGCCCTCCACGAGCTGCGGCTCGAACGCCTGGATGCCCAGGCGGTGGAGCGTCGGCGCGCGGTTGAGCAGGACCGGGTGCTCGGTGATGACCTCTTCGAGCACGTCCCACACCACGGGGCGGGCACGCTCGACCATCCGCTTGGCCGACTTGATGTTCTGGGCGTGGTTGAGATCGACCAGCCTCTTCATCACGAACGGCTTGAACAGCTCCAGCGCCATCTGCTTGGGCAGACCGCACTGGTGCAGCTTGAGCTGCGGGCCGACGACGATGACCGAACGGCCGGAGTAGTCGACGCGCTTGCCCAGAAGGTTCTGGCGGAAGCGACCCTGCTTACCCTTCAGCATGTCGCTGAGGGACTTCAGCGGCCTGTTGCCGGGACCGGTGACCGGGCGACCGCGACGGCCGTTGTCGAACAGCGCGTCGACGGCCTCCTGCAGCATCCGCTTCTCGTTGTTCACGATGATCTCGGGCGCACCGAGGTCGAGCAGACGCTTGAGGCGGTTGTTCCGGTTGATGACCCGGCGGTAGAGGTCGTTGAGGTCGGAGGTCGCGAACCGGCCACCGTCGAGCTGCACCATCGGGCGCAGGTCCGGCGGGATGACCGGGATGCAGTCGAGCACCATGCCGCGCGGCGAGTTGGTCGTGTTGAGGAACGCCGACACGACCTTGAGCCGCTTGAGCGCGCGGGCCTTCTTCTGGCCCTTGCCGCTGCGGATGGTCTCACGCAGGTTCTCGGCCTCGGCGTCGAGGTCGAAGCTGATCAGGCGGTCCTGGATCGCCTGCGCGCCCATGCCGCCCTTGAAGTAGCGGCCGAAGCGGTCACGCATCTCGCGGTAGAGCAGCTCGTCACCCTCGAGGTCCTGGACCTTGAGGTTCTTGAAGCGGCTCCAGACCTCGTCGAGGCGGTCGAGCTCGCGCTGCGCGCGGTCGCGCAGCTGACGCATCTCGCGCTCGGCGCCCTCACGCACCTTGCGGCGCTGGTCGCCCTTGGCGCCGGCGGCCTCAAGCTCGGCCAGGTCGGACTCGAGCTTCTTCTGCCTGGCCTCGATGTCGGCGTCACGGCGCTGCTCGATGTGCTGCCGCTCGACGGAGATCTTCGCCTCCAGCGAGGGCAGGTCACGCTCACGCAGCTCGGTGTCGACATGCGTGATCATGTACGCCGCGAAGTAGATGACCTTCTCCAGGTCCTTCGGGGCGAGGTCGAGCAGGTAGCCGAGGCGCGACGGGACGCCCTTGAAGTACCAGATGTGCGTGACCGGCGCGGCCAGCTCGATGTGGCCCATCCGCTCACGACGCACCTTGGCGCGAGTCACCTCGACGCCACAGCGCTCACAGATGATGCCCTTGAACCGGACTCGCTTGTACTTACCGCAGTAGCACTCCCAGTCGCGGGTCGGACCGAAGATCTTCTCGCAGAAGAGCCCGTCCTTCTCCGGCTTGAGGGTGCGGTAGTTGATCGTCTCCGGCTTCTTGACCTCGCCGTGCGACCACTGACGGATGTCGTCGGCCGTCGCCAGCCCGATCCGAAGCTCGTCGAAGAAGTTGACGTCCAGCATTTGTGCGATCTCCCCCTCAGACTTCTTCCACGCTGCTCGGCTCACGCCGGGACAGATCGATACCGAGCTCCTCCGCTGCGCGGAAGACGTCCTCGTCGGTGTCGCGCATCTCGATGGACATGCCGTCGCTGGAGAGCACCTCGACGTTGAGGCACAGCGACTGCATCTCCTTGATGAGCACCTTGAACGACTCAGGAATGCCCGGCTCGGGGATGT
>NZ_JBEXLH010000044.1:0-76144 GCF_040609855.1 Nonomuraea sp. NPDC004580
AGGCGCAGGTGGAGGCCGAGTTCGAGGAACTGTCCGAGGAGCCGACGGCCGGTGGCTTCCCTGTGCCGCCGCTCGACCTGCCGCACTACCACGGGCCCGCTCACCACAGGTAGCCGCCGGTGGCGCCTGATCGGCCGGCGGGTCGGGCAACCGGTCCGACAGCGCTTCAGGCGAGGAGTTCGTCGGCGGCGACGAGCAGGTTGAGCGCGGTGGGGTTGGGTGTGCCGCCGCCCGACAGGATGCGGGAGGCGATGCGTTCCAGCATCGTAGGGAGGTCGTCGCCGCGCGAGGCGGCCGCGGCGGCGTGCGTGTGGCGCCAGCGCAGCAGCAGCTCCAGGCCGCAGGCGGCCTGGGTGGCGAGCAGGGACAGCAGGTCCACGTCGGCGAGTTCGCCGCGCAGGGCGTCCGAGCGGTCCAGCACCTCCAGGACGCCGATGCACTCCTCGTACCGGATCAGCGGGGCCGCCATGATGCTGCTCGGGACGTAGCCGGTGGCCTCGGCGGCGTAGCGGGCGAAGTACGCGACCTCCTCAACGTCGTCGGCGATCATCGGCTGGCCGCTCGCCGCCACCCAGCCCGCGATCCCCGTCCCCTGCGGGAAGCGCGTGCCCAGCAGGTGTCCCTCGCCCTTGCCCGAGACGGCGGTGAAGATCAGCTCGCCGGTGTCGCCGTCGATGAGGAAGATCGAGGCGGCGGCGGAGTCGAAGACGTGCCTGGCCACCTCGACCACGGACATCAGCAGCCGGCGCTCGGTGAGCTCGACGTCGCCGGGTGGCAGCGGGTCACGTACGGCCATTGATGCCTCCAGGGTCTTCTGTGACGTTGTTCGCGGCCAGGAAGAGCACCGACTTGAGCTGGAACGGTGTCAGCCAGGGGTGTTTGCTCAGGATGAGGGCGCAGATGCCGGTGATGTGGGGGGCGGCGAAGCTGTTGCCCGTGCTGCGGATGCGCCTGCCGCGCGGCCAGGCGACCGGGACCCGCACCCCACGGGCGTGGAACTCGGCCGGCGGTGCCGGGTTGTAGTAGTACGTCAGGGGGTCGTTCTCGTCGTGGCTGGCCACCGAGATGACGGAGGAGAACGTCCACGGGTAGCTGACCACCGGCATGTTGTGCGCGGCGGCCACCAGCATGGTGCGGCGGAAGTACGCGCGGTCGGCCAGCTCCTGCAGCGGGCCCTGGAACTCCTTGCGGGTGGTGGACAGGCTCAGGTTGATCACGTCGAAGCCCTCGTCCACCGCCCAGCCCAGGCCCGCCAGCAGCGCCGCCCCGCTGCCCGACCGGCCGTCGGTCAGCACCCTGACCGAGGTGAGCTCGGCCGCGGGTGCGATCGAACGGATGATGCCCGCACAGGCCGTCCCGTGACCTGCCGGGTCGGTCGGCTCGCAGTCGATGACGGCGGCCTCCTCTGCTCGCGGTGGTCCGGTGCCGATGGTGGTGTGCGCGGTGGTGTGCGCGGTGGTGTGCGCGGTGGCCGCGGTCATCGCCGTGTCGGCGCTCACCTCGTCCGTACGGGCCGCGCCCTGGACGACCACCAGGGATCGGGCCAGGTCGCCCACCAGGGGGTGGGTGCCGTCCACTCCTGTGTCGATCACGCAGACCCGGACGCCGGAACCGTCCGAGCCGCCCCAGGCCCACTCGCGGTCGATCTCCCCTTGGCGGCTCACCTCGAACGCCTCCACGCCCAGCCGGGAGGTGGCCTGGCCCCAGGCGGGCATGCCGGGGAAGGAGGTGGGGCGGGCTCTGCGCCACGGCGGCGGGGGCGTCGTGCCGGTTGCGGTCGTGCTCATCGGGCCGCCTCTCCGCGTCCGGTGCCGCGGTTCCTCGGCCAGGCGGCGCCTTTGGCCGCGTAGGCGCGCCGGGCTCGGTCGGTGGCCGCATCCGCCTCGGTCGGGTGGTTCGCCGTGCGGTAGGCGTCGGCGAGTTCGGCCAGTACGTCGCCGCGCAGGCACGGGTCGTCGGTGTGGTCGAGACGTTCCGCCGCCTGGGCGGCCAGCGTGACGGCGCGGTCGTGGTCGCCTTCGAGCGAGGCCAGGCGGGCGCGCAATGCCAGCGACATCAACTGGCCCCGCGCCTGCAACCGCACACCGGCGGCCGGTGGGCCATCACGCGCACCCGCGGCCGCCACCCGTTCCAGGGTCTGCGTGGCCTCGCTGTGCCGGCCCTGGCGTATCAGCTCGCGTGCCGCGTAGATGTCCAGGGTGGCGGCGGGGCCTGGGTGGCCGGCGGTGCGGAGGGCGGTGGCGGCCTGGCGGAAGCGGCTGGCGGCGGCGCGGGGGTGGGCGTCGAGGGATTCCACCAGGCCGCTCACCTGGGTGACCGCCGTGGCGGCGAGGTCGAGGTGGAGGTCGGTGGCGTGGCGGGTCGCGGTGGCGAGGACGGTGCGGGCCGCACCTATCCGCCCTGCGAGGGCCAGCAACCGCGCCTGGGTGATCAGTACTGGGACGAGCAGGGCTCGGTCGTCCGCGAACCTGGCGGAGAGCTCGGTGCACAGGGCCAGGCCCTCCGGGATCGGGGTGGGCGACCATTGGGCCAGCTCGCAGACCCCGCTGAGCAGCCGGTTCTCCTCGTAGCGGTCGCCGAGGGAGCGGGCCCGGTCCAGGCCCGCGCGCAGGGCCGCCTCCGCGGCGCCGAAGCGGCCCTCCCCCAGGTGGGTGAGCGCTTCCAGCTCGTGGAAGCGGCACCAGCTCAGGTCGTCGTCCGGCTCGGCGGTGAGCAGGTCGCGCAGCGGGTCCAGCGCGGGGTGGGCGAGGCCGAAGCGCAGGCTCAGCGCCTCGCGCTGGATCGCGCAGGTCAGGCCGGTACGCCGGTCGCCGGGCAGCATCCACTCGGCGGCTTCGACCGCCGCGAACGCCCGCTCGCCGTCGCCGCGTGCCAGGGCGGCGTCGCAGATCCGTACGGCGAGCCGCCGGTGCTCGGGGTCGCCCGGCGGCAGCAGCTCGCGTCCGCGCTCCAGCAGGGCGAGCGCGGCGGGCAGGTCCTTGCGGTGGGCGGCGTGGGTGCCCGCCCCGATGAGCGCGCGGGCGGCCCGTACGGTGAGCGCGGGCAGCAGCGGGTCGTCCGGCTGGACCTCGCGCTTGAGCAGGCACGCCGTCTCCAGGTGGTGCGCGAGGTCCCCTTGCGCCGGCTCGTCGAAGGAGCCGGCCGGTGGATGGCGCGGCTCCCGGTCCTCCAGGGAGGCAGGCGAGCGGTCCTGCACGGAGGCGGGCGAGGGGTTCTCCGGGCAATGAGGTGTCAGGTGGTCGGCGAGGGTGAGGTGCCAGGTGGCTCTCAGCTCCTTGCGGGTCATCGCGTACACAGTTTCCCTGGCCAGAGTTTGGGTGAACTGGTAGGAGCCGGGCAGCTCCGCGCGGCGGATCATCCGCTGTCGCACCAGGCTCCACAACGCCTCGTCCGCGTCGAAGGAGCCGGGGAGCAACACCGTGAGGCGGTCGCGGGTGAAGACCTGGCCGATGGTCGCGGCGCGTTCGAGCACGTCGCGCTCCCCGTCCCCCAGCCGGTCGAGGCGGGCCGCGATGAGCGCCTGGACGGTGGGCGGCAGCGGCGCGTCGGCGCCCTCCTCGGCCAGCGTCTCCAGCATCAGCTCGGCGAAGAGCGGGTTGCCGTCGGCGCCCTCCGCCACCCGGTCGAGCAGGGGGTCGGCACCGTGGGCGACCACCTCACCAGAAGGCGGTGCGAGGCAGGCGACCAGCGCGCGCATCTCGCCGGGGTCGAGGGGGCCGAGTTCCAGCGCGTACGCGCACGCCATCCCGCCGCCCCAGGTGGGCCGCAGGTCGAGCAGTTCGGGCCGGGCCACGCAGACGAGCAGCACGGGCACGTCGATCAGCCGGGCCGCCAGTTGCTCGATGAGGTCGAGCAGGGTGGGTTCGGCCCAGTGCAGGTCCTCCCAGATCACCACCAGGGGCCGGCGCCGGGCCAGGGCCTCGAACAGGCCGCGTACGGCCCGCGCGATCTCCTCCACCCCCGAGGTGCCGTCGGTGGCGGCGAGGCCGTGCAGGGCCCGTACGCTCGCCGGCTCCAGCTCGGGCGCGACGAGCGGCCAGTCGCCGTTGAGCGCTTCGAGCATCTCCGCGATGGGCCGGTAGGTGATGCCGGCCCCGTACGACGGGCACCGCCCCACGAGCACCGGCGTCTGCGCGGGCAGCCCTCCGGTGAAGTCGCGCACCAGCCGGGACTTGCCGATGCCGGGCAGCCCGAGCAGCGTGACCACGCAGCACCGGCGGTCGCGGGCGGCCCGCCCGTACGCCTGCCTGAGCTGCCGCGCCTCCTCCTCGCGGCCGATCAGCGGCGCCTGGTCGTCCGCGCGGGCGGCGCCCGGCGCGCCCAGCGAGAGCAGCCGCCAGGCCCGCACGGGAGCGCGCTTGCCCTTGAGCCGCAGCGGCGGTACCGGCTCCACCTGGGCGTACGCGCGGACCATGCGGGCCACCTCGTCCCCCATGAGGATGTCGCCGGCGCCGGCCGCCGACTGCAGCCGGGCGGCGGTGTTGACGGTGTCGCCGGTGACGCGCAGGTCGGCGCCGGGCAGGTCGATCACCATCGCCTCCCCCGCCGCGATTCCGCAGTGCACCTCCAGCCGGATGCCGTGGGTGGGCGCGAGGTCGTCGCTGAGCCGGCGGACCCGGCCGAGTGCGGCGTGCGCGGCGCGTACGGCACGCAGCGCGTCGTCCTCTCTGCTGGCCGGGACCCCGAACACGGCCATGATGGCGTCGCCGATGTACTTCTCGACCACGCCGCCGTGCTCGGCGATGCCCGCGGTGCAGGCGCGGTGGTAGCGGTCGAGTACGCTGCGCAGCAGCTCGGGGTCGAGCCGCTCGGCGAGCTCGGTCGAGCCGACCAGGTCGACGAACACGACGACCACGCGCCGGCGGGCGGGGCGGGCGGCCCTCGTGCTCATACGAGCTTGAGGTCCTGGCCCTCGACCTCGCCGGCCGCCGCGTCCAGCCGGGTCTTGATCGAGTTGAGCAGCTCGACCTCGGGCCTGCCCAGCTCGGCGAACACCTGCCGCTGCCGCTCGTTCAGCAGGTCGACGGGGTGTCCTGCGGCACGCAGCGTGGCCAGCGCGTCGAAAGGCTTCTCGCTGTCCATCGGTCAACCTCCCGGGCAGGTGGGCACTGATCTGCACGCTATGTCCGGCCGGTTTCGCGCCGGTATGGCGGCGGCATACCCGCGCCATGGCGGCCGTTCCGGCTAACCGAAGCCATGGCCGGGCCATACCGGTACGCAACCGGGCTCTCCTAGCGTTCGAGGTCGGAGGCGCTCTCGTCCGGGGCGCCCGCGGTCGATGCGAGCCGTCCGGAGACTTCCATGGCCCTTGTTTCCGATGACCTGATCAATGATCGTGACCGGCAGCTGATCGTCATGCTCGCCACCGGGTACACGACGACGCGGATCGCGCGGGAGATGCGCCTGAGCAGGTACACCGTGGCCGAGCGGATCGGCAAGCTGCTCGACCGCTTCGCGTGCAGCAACCGCAGCCAGCTGGTGGCGTACTGCTACGCCCACGAGCTGCTGCACGTCGGCGTCTGGCCGCCGGCGTGCTCGTAACCGGTTCTATGCCAGGTGCTCGGCGAGGAAGCGTTCGACGGCGGCGTAGTACGTCTCCCTGTTCTCCGGCCTGAGCAGCCCGTGGCCCTCGTTCTCGAACAGCAGGTACTCGTGCGGCACGCCGCTCGCGCGCAGCGCCGCGACGATCTGCTCGGCCTCCTGGCGGGGCACCCGTACGTCGTTCGCGCCCTGCACGATCAGCAGCGGGATCGTGATGTCGGCGGCCCTGGACAGCGGCGAGCGCTCCCACAGCAGGTCGCGCTCGGTCGCGGGGTCGCCCACGTGGGCGTGCATGAAGGTGTCCACGGTGCGCCGGTAGGCGGCGCCGCCCTCCAGGAGGGTGATGAGGTTGGACGGGCCGCACAGGTCGATGGCGCAGGCGTACGCGCCGGGAGTGAAGGCCGCGCCGGCCAGGGCCGCGTATCCGCCGTACGAGCAACCCATGATCGCGACCCTGGCCGGGTCCACGGCGCCACGGGCGGCGAGGTACGAGACCGCGTCCAGCAGGTCCGTCTGCATCGCCGCGCCCCACTGCTTGGCGCCCAGGTTGTGGAAGTGTTTGCCGTAGCCCACGGAGCCGCGGAAGTTCACCTGGATGCAGGCGTAGCCGCGGTTGGCGAGCAGCTGGGCCTCCTCGTCGAAGCACCAGGAGTTACGCCACCAGGGGCCGCCGTGCACGTTCACCACGGCCGGCAGGGCGCGGCGTTCGGCGCCGGGCGGCCAGGTCACGTAGCCGTGCACCTCGACGCCGTCGCGGGCGTCGAACACGAACGGCTCCATCTCGGCGAGCCGGTGGCGCTCCAGCTCGGGCTGGTGGGAGAAGAGGAAGCGCAGGCGGTCCTCGTGCCGGTCGTAGACGTAGTAGCGGACCGGCGCGTCGCAGGCGACCACGGTCACGACCCATGTGCGGTCGCCGCGCTCGGAGCGGTCGATGTCGAGCTCGCCGTGCACGCCCAGCTCCGCGAGCCGCTCGCTCAACCGGGTGACGGCCCGCGCGTAGCCGTCGTCGAGGAACAGGCGCTCGTCGCGGTCGCGGCCGAACACCACGGCCTGCGGGCGGCGGTGGATCGGGTCCACCTCCAGGGCCTTGGCGTCGTGGACGGGGTCGGCGGCGAGGAGGGTGCGCCGGCCGGTGGCGGCGTCCACGGCGTACAGGCGGGTGGCGTTCGCGCCGATGGACGAGAGCAGGTGGACGGTCTCGCCGTCGCGGGAGTAGCCGGCGACGCGGGTGCCCACGGCGTCCTCGCGCGGCACCTCCAGCCACGGCGTGGGCTCGTTCACCCCTGGCCTGGTCAGGTGGATGGTGAGGGTGCCGTCCTGGTTCATGGTGGTTCCGCCGCGGATGCGCAGGCCGGGGTCGATCTCCCAGCTCAGGTACCCGGGATTGTCGGCGATCTTGATGAGGTCGCCGGTCGCCAGGTCGAGGCGGTAGACGTCGTGCAGCTCGGGCCGGTCCTTGTTCAGGCCGATCAGCATCGTGCCGGGTCGTGAGCCGTTGTGCGCGAGCACGCGGGCCTGCACGCCCTCGAACGGGGTGACGCAGCGCTCGGCGCCGGTGTCGAGATCGACGAGGTAGAGCCGCCAGCTCTCGTCGCCGTCCCGGTCCTGCAGGTAGTAGAGCGTGCGGTCGTCGTGGCAGAACCCGGCCGACCTGATGCCCCGCCCGCGGTCCTTGGTGACGGGCCTGGCCTGGTCCGGGGCATCGGCCGGGCCTGCCCAGACGTTGAGCACGCCGTCGTCGGGGGCGAGGAAGCGCAGCCTGGTGCCGTCCGGTGACAGCGCGGGGGCCAGGTAGGCGGGGTTGCCGAACAGCAGGCTGCGCGGGATCAGGCGGGTCATGGCGTGCTCTCCTGCTCGGCGATCAGGGTCTGGGCGCGGAAGATCCGGGTCGCGAGCTGGTGGCTGGTCAGCGCGGCCCGGCTCAGCAGGGTGTGCCGCGGGGCGCCGCCCTGGCCGACGGCCATCCGCCACGACGGGTCCGCCACCTCGGCCACGGCGGCCTGGAGCTCGGGGGTGCGGCAGGGTTTGACGCCGCCGTGCCCGGCCAGCTCGCGGTCCAGGCGGAGCGCGGTGAGCGCGGCGATCGACATGCCGTGGGAGTGGACCGGGTTGACCGCGACGACCGCGTCGCCGATCGCGAGCACCCCTTCCGGCAGGGGCGCGCGTTCGAAGAAGCGCCGCCTGTCGGCGGTGTCGCGGTACGGGCGGATGCGGCCGAGCGGCGTGGCCGCGGCCATCAGCTCCCCGACGAGCGGGCTGCGCAGGTTGCGGGCGAACGCGGTGAAACCGGGCTCCTTCATGGGCGGGTCGCCGGTCAGGGTGACGACCCAGCGGCCGTCCTCGATGGGGAACAGCGTGGCCCCCCGCGCGGGGCCGTCCGGGTGCGGGTGGATCATGATCGCCGGTGTGGCGGCGGCGCGCCCGGCGGGCGCCCGGTAGAGGCGGGTCGCGTACGCCAGCTCCGAGGCGATCACCGTCTCCTCGATCCGCGGCGCCCCGAGCCCGGCCAGCCAGCTCGGGGCCTTCGAGCGGCGGCCCGTCGCGTCCACGACGAGATCGGCCTCCACGGTCTGCGGCGGGCCGCCCGCGCGGCCGACGGTCACGCCGGTGACGCGGCCGGCGTCGCCGGTCAGGCCCAGCGCGACGGTGTCCGGCCACACGGTGATTCCGCGCAGGGCCCGGCGGCGTACGACGTGGTCCAGCAGGGCGCGGGTGCACGAGATCAGGTACGCGCCGGTGTCGTGCCGGGCGAACCAGCCGTCGGCGCTGAGGATCAGCGCGTCGCCGGTCAGGTCACGGCGGTGCGCGCCCCGGGCGTACAGGGCCTTGAGCGTGCCGGGCAGCAGTTCCTCCAGCGCCCGCGCGCCGCCGGTGACCAGCACGTGGCTGTGGTGCGCCTGCGGCAGCCCGCGCCGGGACAGCGGGACTGACGGGTAGCGGTCGCCCTCGACGAGCAGCACGTCGTCCGCGTGCCGGGCCAGCACCGCGGCGGCCAGCACGCCCGCGAAGCCGCCGCCGAGGACCACCGCGCGGGTCACGCCGGGCTCTCCTCGAACAGGCCCTGGTCCATCATCGTGCCGATGAAGGCGTGCACGTCCGCCACGATGCGCTTGATCAGGGCCGGGTCGGTGCCGGCGAACTCGCGGGACAGGGCCGAGGCGACCGGCTGGGCCTCGCCGCCGCCCGCGACGGCGAGCCAGATCTTGGAGCCCGTCTCGTTCAGGGTGCGGAAGTCCCCTGTCTCGGTGTGGTAGAGCGAGATGCCCTCGCCCGTCTCCTGCCACACCACGGCGTCACTGATGCGGAGCGACACGCGCCACCTCCTGCTGTCTTGTCATCGGACGGGGGTTATCGGGAGCAGCTCGCCGACCCGGGCCCGCGCGGGCGGCTCGGGCTTGGGCAGCGAGACGGGGACGAACGTCTTCCAGTCCTCGTACACCGCGTGCACCTCGCCGGTGGCGACCAGGCGCGGCGTGGTCATCTCGGTGTCGTGCGCGGCGATCTCGCGGGGGTCGACGCCGGCCTCCTGCCACATCTGGGTGACGACGCCGTGCCGCAGGATGCGGCACAGGTGGCGGCTGTTCCTGCGGGCGTCACCCGACTCGGCCATGTGCGCGGCGCGGCAGCCGCCGCCGCAGGTGGCCTTGATGTAGCAGCGCTCGCAGTCGGCGTGGTACTCGCCGCCGAAGACGGTGCTCGTCCGCATGCCGCGCAGCACGGGCGTGGCGAAGATGTCCTCCAGCGACTGCCGCCTGACGTTGCCGGCGAAGTGCTCGCGGCCGGTGACCAGCTTGCACGGGTACACGTCGCCCAGGGAGTTGATGTAGATCTCGCTGCCGCCCATGCCGCAGTTGCCCTTGATCGAGCAGGGCGAGATGGGCTTGGGGCCGAGCGGGCGCAGTTTCCCCGCGACCGGCACGGTCCACACGAGCTGCTGGATGCGCAGGTGGTCGGCCCAGCCGAAGTCGTACTCGTCGGTGATGCCGCGGCCCAGGTTGTTGTGGTACATCAGCCGGATCGAGTTGACCTGGAGCCCTTCCATGAAGGTCGCGAAGTCCTCCAGGTGGTGCACGTTCTCCGAGGTGACGATGTGGTTGATGCTCGGCGCCACGCCGGCGTCGTTGAGCAGCTTCAGTGCCCGGTACGTCTTGTCGAACGCTCCCGCGCCCCTGGTGCG
Source organism: Nonomuraea sp. NPDC004580 (assembly GCF_040609855.1). Lineage (NCBI taxonomy): Bacteria > Bacillati > Actinomycetota > Actinomycetes > Streptosporangiales > Streptosporangiaceae > Nonomuraea > Nonomuraea sp. NPDC004580. The sequence continues at coordinate 9,719 of NZ_JBEXLH010000044.1, forward strand.
GTCGTGGGTCTCGGCGGTGCCGCCGTCCATGCTGACCGTGACGTTGCCGAACAGCTCGGCGAACCTGGCGGCCTGCGCCGGCGTCCTGATCATCGTGGCGTTGGTGATGATGTTGCACCTCAGGCCACGGTCGTTGGCGTGCTCCACGATCTGGAACAGGTCCTTGCGCAGCATCGGCTCGCCGCCGGTGAACACCAGGAGCCCGGTGCCGACGTCGGCGATGCGCGAGACCAGGTCGAGGGATTCGGCGGTGTCGAGCTCGCCCGGCAGGCATTTCTCCGAAGAGGCGTAGCAATAGGGGCAGCGCAGGTTGCAGCCGTCGGTGATGGCGTAATAGACCGTCTGCAACGCGGGTTCGGTCAGCTTGATCTTCGGATGGTTGCCGTTGTAATAGACGACCCAGCTCAGAATCAGTTTGGCGAGCGTGCGCTCGGTCTCCCTGGTGGTTTCGAGCGCTTCGCCGGTTCTGGCCAGGGCCTGTAGAACGCCGAATTCCCGCTCGTCGAGCACGCATCGGCCACCGGCGTGTGGATTGACCACCAGATATTCTCCGGCGCGTGCGAAATACGTCAGCCCGTCCGGCACCTCGAACAGGGCACGGTTCGCTGTCAGCTTCCCGGGCATGTCCACTCCTTGTGTCGCGTCGGCTCGCAGGTGCGGCCGCCCGCACCTGCGAGCTCGTCGGCCGGCTACTGGGCGTTCTGTCCCGACCCGGACCAGAGGCCGCACGCGCAGAGCATGCCCGGCTCGAAGTTCTGCTGCGTCGCCTCGGGGGTGGTCCAGCCGCCGATGGAGTGCGCCAGCACCTCCGGCAGCGCGGCGGGAACCCTGCCCTTGAGCGACACCAGCATGTCCACTTCCTCGCGGGACAGGACGCTGAATGCCTGCGTCAATTCCGGCGCCTCGGAACCGGTCAGAATTCCGGCCGTACGCAACGCTTCCTTCGCGTCGAAGGTCATGCCTTTCCACCTCTCTTTTCGGGGGAACTGCCTTTCACGTCGAGTATCGCCCGGTCATATGTCGGGCGGGCAACCCCATGAATGTGGGTGGCCCGCGCCTGCGAGCTCGCCGGCCGGCTAGTGGGACTTTCCCGACCCGGACCAGAGGCCGCACGCGCAGAGCATGCCCGGCTCGAAGTTCTGCTGCGTCGCCTCGGGGGTGGTCCAGCCGCCGATGGAGTGCGCCAGCACCTCCGGCAGCGCGGCGGGAATCTTACTCTTGAGCGACACCAGCATGTCCACTTCCTCGCGGGACAGGACGCTGAATGCCTGCGTCAATTCCGGCGCCTCGGAACCGGTCAGAATTCCGGCCGTACGCAACGCTTCCTTCGCGTCGAAGGTCATGCCTTTCCACCTCTCTTTTCGGGAGAACTGCCTTTCACGTCGAGTATCGCCCGGTCATATGTCGGGCGGGCAACCCCATGAATGTGGGTTCACAGCCGTACGGGCAGCCGGCGGACGCCGCGGACGAAAAGGTCGGGCGTCCATTCCAGATCGGTGGCGGACAAGGTGATGCCGGGATGGCGACGGAACAACGCGCACACGACGGCGCGCAATTGCACGCGGGCCAGCGCGGCGCCGGGACAGAAATGGATGCCGTGGCCGAAACCCAGGTGCCGGTTCGGGGCGCGGGCCACGTCGAACGCGTCCGGCCGCTCGAACACCTCCGGGTCGCGGTTCGCCGCCACGAGCATCGGCAGCACGGTGTCGCCGAGCGGGATCGTGGTGCCGCCGATGTCCACGTCGGCCAGCGCGTACAGCGGCCTGGCGTGCCCCACGGGGCCGTCGAAGCGCAGCATCTCCTCCACGGCCGCGTCGATCAGCTCCGGGCCGGCACGCAGCCGCGCCGCCTGGCCGGGGTGGCGCAGCAGGGCGAGCAGGCCGTTGCCGATCGCGTTGGCGGTGGTCTCGTCGCCGGCCAGCAGGAGCTGGAACACGCTGGACAGCAGCTCGGCCCGGCTGAGGTCACCCTCGATGAGCTGCGAGATGAGGTCGTCGCCGGGGTGGGCGCGCCGCTCGGTGAGCGTCCGTTGCAGGTACGCGATGTACTCCATGCCGTGCCGCCGATCCCTGCCGCGCAGGATGCCGTCGCTCCAGCGGCGCAGCAAGGGGAGGTCCCGACGTGGGATGGCGAGCAGCTCGGCCATGATCAGGGTGGGCAGGGGCAGGGCCAGCGCCTGGATCAGGTCGGTCTCCTCGTGGCCGTTCATGCGCTCGACCAGGTCGGCGACGTGGCGTTCGATGCGTGGTTCGAGTGCGGCCACCGCCCGTGCGGTGAACGCGGGCGCCAGCAGGCGGCGCAGCCGGGTGTGGTCGGGCGGGTCCAGGTTGACCACGCTCCTGCGGACCATCGGCAGCGGGTCGCGGTCCCAGGCGCGGTGCCGTGCGGCCGGCTCAGGGGGCAGCCGGTCGATCTGGCGGCCCAGCAGCGGGTCCGCGAGGGCGCGGCGTACGTCGTCGTACCTGGTCAGGTACCAGAACACGCGGCCGGTCGCGGGCTCGACGTGCCGGTACACCGGTTCCTGCGCCCGCATCGCGTGCAGCGCCGGGTGCGGGTCCGCGGCGTGCGCTGCCGGGTCGAGTCGCCGCGGCGGCGCGGTCGTCACCGTGCTCCGCCGGGGGTCTTCACGTCCAGGGCGAAGAAGCGGGCGGCCGCGTGCCCGAGGTCCTCGACGCCGAGGAAGCCGCGGCGGGCCATCGCGACCCGGGGCGGAGTGCCGGGCCAGTGGCGCAGGAACAGCCGGCCGCACAGCTCGGGCGGCGGGACGACGAGCCGTCCCCTGTGCTGCTCGGCGACCTCGTCGGCGCGTGCGACCACGTCGGTCCATCGGTCCCAGCGGCCGGTGTCGCGGAGCCGCGCCATGACGGCCGGGCGCCAGTCCGCCGATTTCCAGAGCGGCCAGACCCGTACCATGACCAGCTTGAGCTGCTCCTTCGACGGCAGCGCCGCGCGTTCCTCCTCGGTGAGCCAGGCCGCCAGTTCCTCGGGCAGCCCCTCCGCCACGCCGAGCGTGGTGCGGGCGTGGTGCTCCAGGCTCAGGCCGCGCGCGGCGGCGAAGCCGGCCAGCAGGGTCGTCAGTGCCTGCTCGTGCAGGGCGGGGTAGCCGTCGTCGAAGAGGCGCGCCGCCGTCAGCACGTCGAGGTCGGACATCCAGCGTCCTGGTGCGTACTCGCGCCGCGATCCCCACTTCAGCGCCTCGTTGTGGGTGATTCCGGTCAGCGCCGTGTCGTCGGGGCGGGTGGGTGCCGGGTCCTCGTCGCGGGCTCTGTTCAGGGCCTCCACAGCGTCCAGATGCTTGAGGTCCCAGTCGCCGGCCGCGATCTTGCTTCTGAGCGTGTGGAGGGCGTCCTGATCGTCCGGTACGTCCTCGGCCAGCTCGTGCCAGGTCCGATGGGTGAACGGGCGGGCCTTGGCCGCCGCCAGGATCCGCTCGGCCGCCTCCTGGGGGACCAGGCCGGTCCGGGCCCCCTCGTGGCAGCCGTGCCGCAGGTTGACCATCGCGACCGTGCCCGCCGGGTAGCCCGCCTCGGCGGGGCCGTGCAGCACCGCCACCTCGTCGTCGCCGTCGATCTCGCCGCCCGCGTACAGGTGGAAGACCGTGCCGACGCCGCGCATGCCGTACGGGCTCAGCTCGGCCGCGCGCAGCGCGCCCATGCTGGCCGCGCCGATGACGCGGACGCCCTGCCCGAGCAGCCAGAGGATCTCCTTGTGTCCCACGGAGAGGCGTTCGCGATAGTAGCCGTCGATGATGACCGCGGTGTCCCCCGGCGTCCAGGTCTCGGCGAACAGGTCGTTGCGGGCGACGGGCGGCCTGACCCGCGCGCCGGGAAGTGCGGTGCGGATCTCGCCGGCGGAGATGGTCGGGCCCGCGTAGACGACGTGGCTCATCACAGCACCTCCGGGGAGACGCGGGCGCCCGGCGCCACCACCTTGACGACGGGGACGCCGATCTCCTCGCGGGTCAGGTCGACGACGAGGGGCGGGTGGCCGAACGCCGCGGCGGCCCGCTTGACCGCGTCCTCCAGGTCCTCGGCCAGGGTGTCGTGCGCGCGCATGAGGGGGACGTCGTGCGACGGCTCGGAGCTCTCCCGCCGGGCGACGCCGTCGTGGAAGTCGGCGCGCAGGTCGTCACGGGCGCCTGACACGTACGCCAGCCGCGCCTGCGCCGCCTCGGTGATCGCCCGGGTGAGCGCGATCTCCGAGCTGAGGTGGCAGCCGAACCCGAAGAACGCCGGTGGGTAGTCGTCGCAGCTGACCCTGGCCAGGAAGCACGGCAGCCCGGTCGGCGACGGCAGGTGCCTGACCTCCAGCCGTACGCGGGCCCGCGCCAGCGTGGCGCACAGCTCGTCCACGATCGGCGACCCCGACGTGCCAGGATCGACGCGGACCCCGCCGGTCGGGCCCGCGGCGGTGACCGCGTCCCGCTCGATCACCTCGTACAGGGCGTGCAGAATCGCTTCCGTCCGCGTGTTCCCGCCGGCCAGGCCGTTGCTGGAGGCGAGGAACAGCGGCGGGCTCCAGCCGGTGCCGCGTTCCAGCGTCAGCGCCACGGCGTCGCGCGGCACCAGCGTGGGCGAGCCGTCCTCCAGCGAGGTGCCCGCCAGCCAGTCCAGCGGCAGGCCGTCGTGCAGCAGGCTCGGCGTGGCGGGGACGAGGGCGTGGACGTCGTAGCCGAGCCGGCAGTCACGCGGGGGCGCGGTGACGTCCGGCGGCAGGGGTTGTTCGACGTGCCACAGCTCGATGGACTCCATGATCGCCGACAGCCTGGCCAGGTCGGGGGTGACCCCCTTGCCCTGGGAGACGGCGAGCGTGCGGGACGCGGGGCGGATCGCCTGGAACGTCGGGATGCCCACGGTGTCGAGCCTGGTGATGTCGGCGACCCGGGTGACCCCGACCGCGCGGGCCGCCCGCCGCGCCATCGCCAGCGTGGCCGCCGGGTCGCGGGCCCGGTCGGTGCCGGGGAGCCGTACTTTGGCGTCAGATATCAGCATGTCAGAGATTCCGTGCCCGGTTGAGCAGCGCCCGGCCGGCCACCGCGTACGTGACCACCGCGATCACCGCCAGCACCAGCAGGTTCACCCACGCGTCCGCGAACCCGAACAGCGCCGCGTCCCGCATCCCGTTGATCGCGTACGTCAGCGGGTTGACCATCGCGATCCACTGCAGCACCACGGGCATCTGGTCGACCGTGTACATCGACGGCGCGCTGAACACCAGCACCAGGATCGACACGTTCGACCCCACCATGAACGTCTGGAAGTCGGTGATCGTGATGGCCGCGGCCAGGTAGAGCCCGTTGAACGCGATCGCGGCCAGCGTCAGCGCCACCAGCAGCCCGGCCCAGCCCTCCGCCCCGAAGGGCAGGTCGAAGATGACGACCGCGACGCCCAGCGCCAGCAGGCTCTGGCCCAGCACCAGCGACACCCCGGCCAGCAGCTTGCCGAGCAGGAACCGGGAACGGCGCATCGGGTACGACCACAGCTGGGTCGCCACCCCGCTCAGCTCCTCCTGGAACAGCGCCACCCCCGAGGTGCCTGACGCGCTGACGATCGACATCGCCAGCACCATCGGCAGCAGGAAGACCGCGAACGGCAGCTGTTCGCCCCGGTAGGAGATGCTGCCGACCAGGTTGCTCAGCGAGGTGTTCACCAGCAGCAGGTACACCAGCATCGGCGCCAGGCTGAGGATGAGGTTGATGCGGTTGCGGGCCAGCAGCGCGTACTCGCGGTAGATCACCGCGAACAGGTCGGCGGCCCTCGGGGCCACGGTGGGCGGCGCGGTGGTGAAGGTGAGGTCGGCGGCCATGGTCAGCCCTCGTTCTCGGTCATGCGGAGGAAGACCGTCTCCAGCGAGTCCAGCGCGGTCGAGACGCCGCTGATCGCGATGTCGTGGTCCTGGCAGTGCCGGGTCAGCTCGGGCAGCATCTCCTTGGCGCGCGGGCCCTCGATGCGCACCTCGGTGTCCTCGGCCGTGGCGGTCAGCCCGGCGTTGCCCGCCCACGCCACCAGGGCGCCGCCCGCCGCGGCGTCGGCCAGGGTCACCCGCAGGTGCACCGAGCCGAACTCCTCCACCAGCTCGCGCGGCTTGGCGAAGCGCAGCACCCGCCCCCGGTCGATGACCATCACCCGCTGGCTGTTGCGTTCCAGCTCGTCGATGTGGTGGCTGGTCCACAGCACGGTCACGCCGTGCTCCTCGCGCAGCCAGGTCACGAACCGCTCGATCTGGTGGCGGCCCGCCACGTCGAGGCCGGCCGACGGCTCGTCCAGGATGAGCAGCTTGGGCAGCGTGATGAGGGCGCGGACGAGCTGCAGCCGCTGCCGCTGCCCGCCGGACAGCTGGAAGCACAGCTGCGGCAGCGCCTTGGCCACGCCGAGGAACTCGGCCAGCTCCAGCGCCCACGGCCGTACGTCGCGCCACCGGACGCCACGGAACCGGGCTGAGATGCGCAGGTTGTCCAGTGCGGGCAGCATCTCGTCGAACGGGGCGGTCTGGTGCATGGCTCCGATGCCGCTCTTGGCGGCCACCGGCTGGCGCACGGGGTCGGCGTCGAACACCTGGACCCGTCCTGAGGTGGGCGTGGTGACCCCGCAGATCATCTTGATCAGCGTCGTCTTCCCTGCGCCGTTCGGGCCGAGCAGCCCGATCGTCTCGCCCCGCGCGATCTCGAACGACACGTCGTCCACGGCCGGCGTCTCCATGCGCCGATACCGTTTGGTCAGCGCCTCGGCCGTCACCACGTCGCCCGACACGGCCATACCCGCCACCTCTCGTTGGTTGGGGTCGCGTTGTCGTGTCGAGTATCGGCGCGCTACGCACGGGCGAGAAACCCCACGAATGTGGGCGTTTCACACGATCGTCGGCGTGACAGGCGGTGCCGGGCCACGGTCGTACGCCGCGGCCCGGCGACCCGGGCGTCGGCCTTGAGACCCGGGCGTCGGCCTTGACCGTCAGCGTGGCCGAGACCGCCGCGCTCTGGCTCAGACGCCCTTGAGGACCCGTTCCAGTGCCGCGTGGCCCAGCGGGCCCCAGTGGGGTTTGCCGCCGGGGAGGCCGCGGTCGCCGTTCTGGCCCATGAGGATGAGGAAGAGGGACTTCAGGGCGGCCAGGCCCCTCGCGCGGCGGATCGTCGCCTCGTCGGCTCGGGCGTAGGTGTCGAAGAAGCGGTCGGCGGTGCCGGCGGGGAGCAGCAGCCAGGCGGCGATGAGGTCCCAGGCCGGGTCACCGGCGAACACGTCGCCGAAGTCGACGATGCCGGCGAGCGTGCCGTCCGCGACGACGACGTTCGCCGGGTGGAGGTCGCCGTGCACCCACATCGGCGGGCCCGTCCACTCACCGGCGGTGACGGCGTCGTCCCAGACGGCGCGGACGTCGGCGGCGATGTCGTCGAGCGCGTCGGCCTCCTTGAGCCAGCTCTCGAAGCCGCCCGTGCAGTCTCTGGGGTGGGCGCCGCGGTCGGTCGAGGTCGGCGCGTCCGCGGGGGCCTGGACGTGCAGGGCACGGAGGAAGCGGGCCAGCGTGTCGGCCGCGTCGGTGCCGCGGGTGATCGTGCCGAGGTCGAGGGGCTCGCCGTGCACCCACGTCATCACGGTCCAGTGCTTGGGGAAGCGCTCGGACGGCTCGCCCGCCCGCACCGGGACCGGGATGGGGAGCGGCAGGGCCGGGGCCAGCTCGGGCAGCCACCGCCGTTCCTTGAGCTGGGGCTCCGGGGTGGTGTCCATGCGCTGCACGCGTACGGCCAGGTCGTCCCCGAGCCGCCACATCTGGTTGCCCCACCCGCCCGTCACCTCGCGGACGGGCAGCCCGGCGAGATCCGGGTGCTGGTCGCGCAGCAGGTCGCGGACCAGCTCGGCGGTGATCTCGATCTCAGCGTCGGTCATGCGACGCCACCCTACTGAGTTCGGCGGCGTAAAGATGAGCAAGAGGGGACATCGTGTACGTCAGCGCGTGCGCGGCGACCTCCGCCGCCTGGTCGATCTCGGGCATCCGCAGCACGTTCGCCTCCAGCAGCGCCTCGATGACCCGCTCGCCCAGCGCCGCCACCAGCTCCTCATGGCTGAACGGCGGCCCGTGCAGCGCCCCCAGCGCGGCGAACGCCGCACCCCGGTAGCACTCCTCGAACCGCGCCCGCAGCGACACGTCACCGGCGGTGAACTCGTCCAGCACGTTCCCGGCCCGCGTCAGCCGCTCGGCGAGCACCCGCAGCGGTACGTGCGGCAGCCGCGCGAACCGGCCCCCGAGCAGGCGCAGCGTCAGCGGGGAGCGCCCGTACCTGTCGAAGAGGGCGGTGAGCGCGGCCCGGCCGGCGAGCGTACGCTCGCGGCCGAGCTGCGCGGCCAGGAACGCGAGGCCCTCGGCGTCCGAGAGCTCGCCCAGCCCGACGCGCGCCACCGACTCCAGCCCGCTCAGCCGGCTCCTGCTGGTGACCAGCACCCGGCTGTCGCCGGAGCCGGGCAGCAGCCTGCGCACGCTCGGCTCGTCGGGGGCGTCGTCGAGGACGAGCAGCACGCGGCGCCCGGCCAGCCAGGACCGCCACACCGAGGCCAGCACGTCCGCGTCGTGCACCCCGGCGGTGCTCACCCCCACGGACTCGAGGATCTCGTGCTGGACGTCGTGCGCTCCCCCTCCCCCGAGCGGGACCATCAGGGCGCCGTCGGGGTAGCCGGGGGCCAGGGCGTGCGCGACGTGGACGGCGAGCGCGGTCTTGCCGATGCCGGGTTCGCCGGTGATCAGGGTGACGGCGGCGGGTTCGTGCAGGATGCGGTGGATCTCCGGTTTCCTGCCGACGAAGTCGCCGATGTCCCGTGGGAGCTGGTCGGTCGTGCGTACGGCGGGCGCGGGGCGGGCGACCGTACCGGTGAGGATGTCCTGGTAGAGGCGCTTGAGCACCGGGCTCGGGTCGATGCCCAGCTCGCTCGCGAGGCGCCTGCGCAGCTCCTCGAAGTGCGCCAGGGCCTCGGACGCCCGCCCGCAGCGGGCCAGCGCCGTCATCCGCGCCGCGGCGATCCGCTCGCGGGCGGGGAAGCGCGCGGCCAGGACGTCCAGGCCGGCCAGGGCCTCGACGTGGTGGCCGAGCTCGATCTCCAGCTCGGCCCAGTCCTCGTGGACCGACAGGAACAGGTCGGTGAACCCGGCCACCTCCCGCGCCACCCGGGGCACGTGCGCGAACTCGGTCAGCGGCTGCTCCCGCCACAGGCCGACCGCCTCACCGAGCAGCTCGGCGGCCGTCGCCGGCTTCCCGCCGTGGATGGCGCCGCGTCCCGCTCTGGCCAGCTCCTTGAAGCGCAGCAGGTCGAGCTCACCGGGGGTGGCGCTGAAGCGGTACCCCCAGCCGTGGAAGCCGATCCGGTCACCGGTGAGCTTGCGTAACGCGGAGACGTAGACCTGCAGGTTCTTCCTGGCCGTACGCGGCGGCGTCTCTCCCCACAGCGCGTCGATCAGTTCGGCGGCCGGGACGACCGCGTTCGCCCGGCACAGCAGCAGCGCGAGCAGCAGCCGCTGCTTGCGCGCGCCGATGACGGCGTCGTGCCCGTCCACCAGGACCTGGAGCGGGCCGAGGATCGAGCAGTACAGGCTCATGCGCCTCCCCCGACGTCACCATGTCTCGCTGCCCAGCACGAGGAAGTCGAGCACGTCGCCGATCGGCGGCGGGGCGGCCGCGCGCTGCACGTTCGCGTGCAGGGTCATGACCATCGCGGCGGCGGCGTTCGTGAGCGCGCGGGTGCCGGCCTTGGTCTCGAACCAGCGCCAGTCGCCGTCCGCGTTGACCTCCAGGAAGACGACGTCCTCCGGGGTGAGCAGCAGGTCGAAGGCGCCGTACGTGAGCCCCCAGCCCCGCGCGAGCCGCTCCACCACCTCGGCGGCGCGCGGCGGGACCGGCATGCCCCGGACCGACACGGCGGCCGGGTTCCGCCAGGGCGCGTCGGGCGACGGCTTGGTGACGGCGAAGGCGTGGAGGTCGCCGTCCAGGTAGTAGACGCGCAGTTCGAGGTCGTGCTCGACGTACTCCTGCACGATCACCGGGAAACCGGGCGGTCGGCGGCGCATGAGGGTCTCGCGGCCGACGACCTCGGCGAGCAGGCCCACCAGGCGGCCGGGCACGGCCTCGACGAAGTGCTCGTCCAGCACCTTCACCACCAGCCTGTCCCCTTTCAACGCCTCGGCGGTGCGGGGGTCGGTGGTGACGATCGTGCGCGGCGTGCGCACGCCGGCCGCCGCCGCCCCGGCCAGCTGCGCCAGGCGGCCCGCGCGGTCGCCGCCAGGGAGACCGGCGGGGGCGAGCGCGGCGAGCTGGCCGACCAGCGCTGACCAGGAGTCGGCGCCGATCAGCGAACCCGCGTACCCGTCCGGGATCGCTCTGGGCATCGGGCCGCGCGCCCACACGACGGTCGGACGGAAGGAGCGCCCTTCGAGGGTGACGAGCCCGTCGTCGAGGGAGATCGTCAGCGGGTCCCTCCCGCCGTCCGCCTGGGCGGCGTCGAAGCGTACGGTGGGCACGCCGAGCCGGTGCAGCACGGCCTGCAGCGCGGCGAACTCGCCTCTGGCCGCGCGGTCGGCGAGCACGACCCGCGACGCGCACTCCTCCTCCGGCAGCCACCGGACGGCGGCGGGCGACGGCGCTCGCAGGTCCACGGTGACCGGAGGCGCCGAACAGGGCGGCCCGCCGCCGTGGCCTAACACTTTCTCCCCGTAATTGTTCGCCCGCCGAGCGTGAATGCCGGCGGCGGTTTCTGCGGCGAATGCGCCACGGTCATCCTCCAACGAACGACCGCCCTTAAAGCGGTGAAATGGACGTAACAAACAACGCGTCCCGACCGCGGTCAGGACGGGCGGCCCGCCTGCGGACAGGCTCTCAGCAGGGCGCCCGCCTGTCATCGTGAGCTGTGATGATCCTCGCCTGGCCGCCGCCCAGCGGCTTGTCACAAGTGACAAGGCCATTCACTTGTTGTCTCTTCAGAAATACGCGGCGTGACGCCATTCCGGGCTTTGTCATCTTGCGCGATTACCGCCGGTCAAGTAAACCCATTGAGTCGGCCGTCGAGGAAGGCGAGAAATGGGCAGCCTGTTCCACGCTTTACGCCGCCGTCTGGACGCCAACGCGCGACGGGCGGTCGAGTTGTACACGAACGAGCTCGCCGACTATCGGAGCGTGGCCGCCGAGGCGCGGGGCTCGGCCGCGATGCTCGACTTCGCGGTCAACCTCCGCCGCCGCACCATCGAGCTGGCCGCCGACGAGCAGCCGTTCACCGAGCAGGATCACGCGTACATGTCCTCGGTCGGGGCGACGCGCGGCGAGGTGGGCGTCTCGCTGGCGTCCCAGCGGCAGGTCCTGCTCCTGCACGCCAACCTGACGCTGCGCGAGATCCACGAGGCGGCAGGCCCCAACGACCTCTCCGACGTGATGTGCATGCTCGGCTGGGTCGCCTGCCACGGCCTCACCGCGCAGGACGCCTACACCTACGGTTTCCTCAAGGGCCAGGAGCGCTTCCTGCCGGTCGCGGCCAGGATCCAGATGCTCGCCGGCCTGCTCGTCACCGGTGAGCCCGCCGCCGCGCAGCTGGCCGGCGAGCTCGACCTGCCGCTACCCGACCACTACCTGGTGACGGTCGCCCGCGTCGCCGCGGGCCCGCCAGAAGAGCGGTGCCGCGACGAGGTCGTCAAGACCCTGCTGACCGACCACTTCCTGCCGCTGACCTGGCACGAGCCGGACGAGTTCGTGGCGCTGGTGCCGTGCGACGGCGCCGACCCGATCGACGGGCAGGCGCCCGCGCGGTCACGGGCGCTGTCGGTGGCACGCGTCGTCGCCGAGCTGTGCGGCCCCTGCTCGGTCGGGGCGGCCCCGGGCCGGGTGCGCGCCCTGGCCGACCCGGTCGCGCTGGCCCGCCGCGTCTGCCAGGCGGCGCCGGTGGAACGGATCCCGTCCCAGGTGTACGGGGTGGCCGACGTGTTCGTGGAGCTGGGGGCGGCCCAGCTGCCGCAGGTCGACCAGTGGCTGCGCGAGCTGACCTGGCGGCTGGCGAGCGGCCCCGACCTGGTGACCACGCTCGACTGCTACTACCGCAACGACATGAACCGCATGCGCACCGCCGTGGCCCTCCGCGTCCACCCCCGCACCCTGGACTACCGGCTGCGGCGGGTGCGCGAGCTGGTCGGCATCGAGCCCGGCTCGACGCGCGGCGTCCGCGTCCTGAGCACCGCCGTCACCCGCATCCTCGCCGAGGCCTGGCACGACCGCCCCTAGATGGCGCGGCAGACGTCCCGGTACGGCACGTCCTTCAGGTAGCGCTGCCATTCCTGAGGGTTCAGCGTGCGGCCCGCGCGGTCGCACACCTCCCGGGCGACGCCCTCCGGTCCGATCGGGATGCGGGTGATCGTGGCCGAGTGGTTGCCCGAGACGTACAGGGTCTGGTCGTCCTTGGTGAAGGCGAGCCGGTCGAGGATGTCGATCGGGAAGGAGGCGAGGCGTTCGCGGGTGGCGACGTCCCAGAGCTGGACGGTGTAGACGTCGTTGAAGGTCTCGCCGATGGATCTCCCGATCAGGGCCAGCAGGGAGCCGTCGTGGCTGAAGCGCATCGCCTCCACCTGGGCGTCGCTGGCCACGCGGAGTGCGGGGGTCAGCTCTGAGCCCTTGGTGAGGTCCCAGAGCTCGACCGTCCGTGCGCCGAGGGCGAGCAGCGGCGCGGCGGGGCTGACCGCGACGACCTGGCCCGAGCGGTTGAAGCCGGGGCCGGCCGGCTTGCCGGTGGCGAGGTCGTAGACCGTGCCCGCGGCCGTCACCACCGCCGTGCCGTCCGGGGTGGGGACGATCGTGCCCGTGGCGGTGGCGAGGCGGTGGCGGGCCAGCGGGCGGCCGGTGTCGGCGGCGAGGACGACCAGCTCGTTGCGGGCGTCGCGCTGGCTCTGCTCCGTGAGCGACAGCACCAGCCGGGTGCCGTCGGGGGTGAAGGTCTTGGACAGGACGCCCTGCGAGCCGGGCAGCACGTGGCGCCAGAGGCGGCGGCCGGTGGTGACGTCCCAGAGGGCGGCCGAGGAGTCCGTGCCTTCGGCGGCCAGCCTTCTTCCCACCGGGTCGAACAACGCACCCGACGCGCCCTCGCTGCCGGACAGCGGCGGGCCGAGGCGGCGGGTGTCCCAGACGCGGAGCGCTCCCCCGTCCCTGGCCGTGGCGGCCAGGCGGCCGTCCTGGGCGAAGGCGGTGACCTGGTGGCCGCCGGGGAGCCGGACGGAGGAGAGCCGGGAGCCGAGGTCGGCGGTGATGGTCGAGCTGTCGAGCAGGTAGCGGACGGTGCGGCCGTCGCGTTCCGGCCAGGCGTCCTCGGGCTCGCCCTCGGCGTGGTAGACGGCCAGCTCGTCGCCGGTGGCGGCGTCCCAGAGGTGCAGGGTCCGTCCCTCGACGCCGAGCAGGCGGCGGCCGTCGGCGCTGAGGCGCAGGCGGGCTCCCGGCAGGTCCTTGGCGGCCGACGCCTGCCAGAACGGCCGGTCCGCGTCCGGCACCTTGGTCCCGGACGCGAGGTCCCACGCCTCGACGTCGCCGTTCGCGCAGAGCAGCCGCCTGCTGTCGGGCGTGAACGTCACCACCGACCCGCACCTCTTCGGCAGGCGGGTGTCCACGGTGAGGCCGGGCAGGCGGATCACCTTCAGCCCGCCCTGGTTCGTCTCCACCCCGGCGATGTAGGCGCCGGACGGCGCGATCGCCGGCGCGTGGTCGGCCTGCAGCCGCGGCGTGGAGGACGCGCCGGTCCTGGTGTCCCACAGGAGCTCCAGGGTGTTCTCGCGCATGATCGCGGCCAGGCTCTCGTGCCCGCCGAAGACGACGTGCACGCCGGGGCTGCCCTCGCCGACGCGGTGCTCGCGCAGCTTCCTGCCCGTCGCGGTGTCCCAGGCGGAGGCGGTCTGCCGGCTGACGACGACCAGCGTCCGCCCGCTCGGGCTGAGCGCCGCCGCCGTGGGCAGCGCGTTCATGCCGCCGGGCCAGCGCCAGAACGCGGACTGCCGCTCGGTGGGGACGTCATAGACGCGTACGCCGTCCTCACCCGCGATGGCCCGGACCCGGCCGCTCGCCGACGACGCCGTGGCCGAGACGCCCTTCGCGCCTGGGTCGCGGAAGACGGCGCTCTCCGGCATGGTCAGCGAGGACGTCAGGCTGCGCCGCGTGCCGGCGCCGGGGGCGAGCCGCCAGCCGGCCACGCTGAGCAGCATCGCCGTGGCAGGGTCGGTCGTGCGCAGCCGGTCGGCCTCCGCCGCGACCTGCCGTCCGACGGCCTGGTCGCGCTGCGTGGCCACCACGCGGCTCTGCTCGGCCACCAGCCTGCCCTGCAGCACGGCGAGGCCGCCCGCCGCGAGCGCCACCACCAGCAGCCCGGCCAGCGCCGCCGTGGTCAGCCGCCTGCGGCGCACCCGCCGCCTGGCCAGGCCGGTGCCGGCGGCCAGGAAGTCGCGTTCGCGCGGGGTGAGGGTGATGTGCCGGCGTCCGGTGGCGGCCCAGGTCAGCGCCTGGTCCAGGCGGGTGCCCTGGAGCAGGTCGCCGTCCTTGCGGCCGTTGTCGTCCCAATGGCGGGCGGCGTCGCTGATGCGGGCCAGCACGGCGAGACCGTCGCGGTCGCCGTCCACCCACAGGCGCAGGCGCGGCCAGGCGCGCAGCAGCGCGGGGCGCGACAGGCGTACGGCGTCGTCCTGCTGCGTCACCAGGTAGGAGAAGGCGTGCAGGATGTGCTCGATGGCCCTGACCTCGCGTTCCGAGCGGCCGGCGAGCAGGTCCTGCTTCAGCGCCTGGCGTACGGTCTCGTGGCCGTCGTCGGTCACCGTCACCAGGCGGAGGAAGATCCCGGCGGCCAGCTCCCGCTCGTCGGGGGTGAGCGCGCCGAAGGCGTCCTCGGCGATCGTGCCGAGCGCCGGATCGGCCTGCTCGGGTACGTGCACGCCTCTGGCCGCGCTGCTGCCCGCCTTCAGCAGCCCCTCGATGCCCGTGGCCCCGCCGCTGACCAGGGCGAGCAGCAGGTCGCGCGCGGCGGGGCGGGCCGCCGGGTCCTTGTCGAGCGCGGCGGAGACCAGCGAGGCCAGCCGGGGCGGCAGCGCGCGCAGGTCGGGGTGGTGCGACAGCACGCGGTGCATGACGCCGCCGAGGTTGTCGGCCCTGAACGGGTCCTCGCCCGTCGCGGCGAACACCATGATCGCGCCCCACGCGAACACGTCGGCCGCCGCGCCCGCGCGCTGCCCGGTGAAGATCTCGGGCGCCATGTACGTGGGCGTGCCCGCCACCTCGCCGGTCTTGGTGAGCGACATGTCCTGGGTACGCGCGATGCCGAAGTCGATCACGCGCGGGCCGTCGGCGCTGATCAGCACGTTGTCCGGCTTCAGGTCGCGGTGGATCACCCCGGCCTCGTGCACGGCGGTGAGCGCGGTGGCGACGGCGGTGGCGAGCCTGTGCAGGTCGTCGCCGGTGAACCTGCGGCCCCGCTCGACCACCTGGCGCAGGCTCGGGCCGGGGACGTACTCGCTGACGATGTACGGCCGCGCGCCCGACATGTCCGAGGCCAGCACCCGCGCCGTGCAGAACGACGCCACCCGCCGCGCCGCCGTCGCCTCCTTGGCGAACCTGTCGCGGCTCGCCTGGCTGTCGACGGCGTGCAGGACCTTGAGCGCGACCCGCCGCCCGTCGCCGTCGTAGGCGTCGTAGACGACGCCCTGGCCCCCCGAGCCGAGCCGTCCGGCGATCCAGTAGTCCCCGATGCGCTGCGGATCCCCGGAGCTGAGTGTTTCCACGGCGTGTTAGATGTTCGCCCGGCCGACATGGTTCCGACGTGGTCCGGAAAGGCGGATCCCGTTCGTCACTAGGGTGAACCACGATCCGAGGAGCATGTGATGAAGTACATGATGTTCGTCTGCGACGACCCCAGCCCGACACCGACAGGGAGAACCTGCCGGACATCGAGGCATGGGTGGCCGAGAACGACGCGCGCGGGCGGCGGCTGCAGGGGTCGGCGCTGGCGCCGGACTCGGCGGCGACCACCGTCCGGGTGCGCGACGGTGAGCTGATTCTCACCGACGGGCCCTTCACCGAGACCAAGGAGATGATCGTGGGCTTCGACCTGCTCGAATGCGCCGATCTGGACGAGGCGATCGAGGTCGCCCGTGCGCATCCGATGGCCAGGGAGGGCCGGCTGGAGCTGCGCCCGTTCATGGACCTGTGACGGCCCGGCCTGTGACGACCCTGGAGAGCGTGGCGGCCGAGGCGTACCCGCGCATCGTCGCCACGCTCATCCGGGTCACCGGCGACTGGACGCTGGCCGAGGACTGCGCGCAGGAGGCGCTGGTCAGCGCCGTGCACCGGTGGCTGCCAGGCCGCCGCCGTCGCCCACACCGACGCGGAACGCCGCGCCCTGCTCGCCCGCGCGGCGGACAGCGCGGCGGACAGCGCGGCGGACAGCGCGGCGGACAGCGCGGCGGACAGCGCGGCGGAGGGGCGGTAACGGCGAGGAAACAGCGTCGGGGTCAGAGTCGGGACCGTTACCCGGAGAAAGGACGGTTCCATGCGTGGCCTCAGCAGGAGAGGGGTTCTGGCGGCGGGGGCGGCGGCGTTCGCGGCGCCCGCGGCGGTGCGGGAGCGGCCGTTCCGTGCCGCCCGGCTTCCCGAACGCCCCTCGCGCCCCAACATTCTGTTCATCTTCGCCGACGACCTGGGCTGGGCGGATCTCGGCTGTTACGGCGCGCCGGAGATCCGCACGCCGCACCTGGACGCGCTGGCGGGCCAGGGCGTGCGCTTCACCCACGGGTACGCCGCCTCGGCGGTCTGCTCGCCGACCCGGCTCGCGCTCTACACCGGCCGCTACCCGGGCCGTCTGGAGGCGGGCCTGCTGGAGCCGATTCCCGGCCCCGGCGCGGGCGTCGGCCTGCCGGTCGATCATCCGACGCTGGCCTCGCTGCTCAAGCAGGCCGGGTACGCCACCGCCATGTTCGGCAAGTGGCACTGCGG
This sequence comes from Nonomuraea sp. NPDC004580, assembly GCF_040609855.1. Lineage (NCBI taxonomy): Bacteria > Bacillati > Actinomycetota > Actinomycetes > Streptosporangiales > Streptosporangiaceae > Nonomuraea > Nonomuraea sp. NPDC004580. The sequence continues at coordinate 26,688 of NZ_JBEXLH010000044.1, forward strand.
CTTCCTGCCGGACTACGGCCCGGTCAAGTCGGGCTGGGACACGTTCTTCGGCAACATGGGCGGCGCCATCGACTACTTCTCCAAGATCAGCGGGAACGGCGAGACGGACCTGTACGAAGGCGAGGTGCCGGCGGAGTCGCTGGAGTACTACACGCGGACGGTGTCGGACCGGGCGGCGGCCTTCATCAGGGACCACAGCGAAGGCCCGTGGCTGCTCAACCTCAACTACACCGCCCCGCACTGGCCGTGGGAGGGCCCCGACGACCGGGCCGTCAGCGACGACCTCACCCGCCGCATCACCGAGGGCCAGGAGCAGGGGCAGATCCTGGCGCACAACGACGGCGGCTCGCTGGGGACGTACCGGACGATGGTCGAGGCGATGGACGCCGGCATCGGCCAGGTGCTGCGGGCGCTGGCCGACAGCGGCAGGCAGGACGACACCCTGGTCGTCTTCTCCAGCGACAACGGCGGCGAGCGCTGGTCCTACCTGTGGCCGCTGACCGGCTCGAAGGGGCAGCTCAACGAGGGCGGCATCCGCGTGCCGACCATCGTCCGCTGGCCCGCCGCCATCGGCGGCGGCCAGGTGAGCGACGTCCCGGTCGTCACGCAGGACTGGACGGCGACGCTCCTGGAGGCCGCCGGCGTCGAGCCGGACGCGCGCTACCCCCTCGACGGCCACAGCCTCATCCCCTACCTCCTGGACGGCGCGCAGCCCCCGGAGCGTGACCTGTTCTGGCGCATGCGACGCGCGGGCGCGCTGCGCCGGGGGAAGTGGAAGTACCTGCGCGTCCAGGACCAGCAGACCCGGCACCTGCTGTACGACGTGACCGCCGACCCCCGCGAACGGGCCAACCGCGCCGCCCACGAGCATGACCTCCTCGCGCAGCTCAGCGCCGCCTGGGACGCGATCGACGCCGAGCTGGAGGACTATCCCACGGGCTGACGTCAGTCGATGGGCAGGGCGAGCCGGTCGGCGACCTGGCGGATCTGCTCCAGCGGGTACGGCGTCGTCCTGCGCTCGGTCTGCAGTTCGTAGTAGAAGTCGTTGAGGACGGTGACCAGCGGGCTGTCCCGTGTCACCAGTTCCTCGACGCCGCCGGGCACGCCGGTCACCGGCTCCCCCGACGCCCATCGCCGTATCCGCGCGCGCCCTTCCGCCCAGCCGCCGCCGTGGATGGTGCGGGTCAGCCAGTTCACCAGGTACGCCAGCGTGTAGGTGCGGTCGTAGGTGCGGTGCCGCTCGTAGAAGGCCCGCTCCTCGGCCGACAGGTCGAACGCGGACGACACGGCCAGCCCGAAGTCGCTCAGGTAGAAGTCGTGCCCGTCGGTGAGGACGTTCTCGAAGTGGGCGTCGAAGTGGAGGAGGCCGGCCGCGTTCATGAACGACACGGTCTCGCGCAGCCTCCGGTCCGCGACGGCGGCGGCGCGGTCGGCGTCGCCGGCGCGTACCCGCTCCGCCATCCAGCGGTCCAGGTTCGAGGGGAAGTACTCCATGAAGAGCGTCAGCCGCGCCGGCGCCTCCGCCAGCGCCTCCAGGCGGCGGCGCACGCCCGGCGCGCCTTCCCAGAACGTGACGACGCGCTCGATGTCGGCCAGCTCCTCGTACAGCGGGAGCGGCTCGGGGTCGGGCAGCACCCGCCAGTGGTGCAGCAGCGGGAAGCCGGGGAAGCGGCCGGTCAGCACCCATTCGGTGGTCATCGTGTGGGCGGCCAGCTCGCGCCAGGCGCCGAAGCCGGGCCCGCCGATGCCGTACTGGCAGAAGGGCGGCAGCCCGGACAGGTTGGCCGTGGAGTGCGGATGGCGCAGGTCCAGCTCGGTGAGGGGGACGCGTTTGACGAAGACGGAGGTGCCGCCGGCCTCCAGCCGTGCGGACACCCCGCCGATGCCGGTGCCGAGCGGCACGGCCTCGCGCTCCAGTAACGCGGCGAGCCGCCGGTCGTCGTAACGGGCCAGGGCGGCCGAGACGTCTCGGTGGCGGGCCAGGCGGGATTCCATCACCATGATCACCCTAGAGCAGGCCGCGTTCCATCGCGGTCATGACCGCCGCCGTACGGTCGGAGACGCCGAGCTTCTTGAAGCACCGCAGCAGGTACGTCTTCACCGTCGCCTCGCTGATGAACAGCTCCCCGCCGATCTCGGCGTTGGTCAGCCCCTGCCCGACCAGCCGCAGCACCGCGCACTCGCGCTCCGACAGCACCGGCTGCACGGGTGTCCGCGCGCGGAAGAGCTTGCCCGCGAGCGACGGCGTGAGCACGGTCTCGCCCCGGGCCGCGCCCTGGACCGCGCCGATCAGCTCCTGCCGCGAGCTGCCCTTCAGCAGGTAGCCGGCCGCGCCCGCCTCCACCGCGCGGAGGATGTCGGTGTCGTCCTCGTACGTGGTGACGATGACGACCTTGCTGCCCGGCAGCCTGCGCAGGATCTCGCGGGTGGCGTCCACGCCGTCCATGCCGCCCATGCGCAGGTCGAGCAGGATGACGTCGGGACGCAGCACGCCCGCCTGGACGACCGCCTCCTCCCCCGACCCGGCCTCGCCGACGACGGTGATGCCGCCCGCGGACTCCAGCATCGCCATGAGACCCTCGCGGACCACCGGATGGTCGTCGGCCAGCAGGACCTTGATCGGCTGTTCGTCAGGCACGCGCCGCCTCCAGGGGGATGGTGACCTCGACCGTGGTGCCCGCGCCCGGGCCGCTGCCGATCGTCACCGTTCCGCCGATCTCCGCCACGCGGGCGCGCATGCCGTCCAGTCCGTAGCCGCCGCCGGTGCCGCCCGGGTCGAAGCCGGCGCCGTCGTCGCGGACGAGCAGGCGTACGGCGTCCGGCTCGAACGTGACCGCCACGTCCACGCAGCGGGCCTGCCCGGCGTGCTTGCGGACGTTCGCGATGGCCTCCTGCGCCGCCCGCAGCAGGACGACGTTGACCGGCATCGGCAGCGGCCTCTCCTCGCCGTGCACGGAGGTGCGCACGCCGAGGCCGGTCTCGGTGGCCAGGCCGTCGGCGTGGCGGCGGACGGCCTGCACCAGCGACCCGCCGCGCAGCGTGGGCGGCGTGCGGGCGGCGACGAAGTCGCGTGCCTCGGCGAGCGAGTCCTTGGCCACCTGCCCGGCCCTCGACAGGTGGCCGGCCGCCTGGCCCGGCTCGTCGTGCAGCTTGGTCTCGGCGGCCTGGATCAGGCTGATGATGCTGGTCAGGCCCTGGGCCAGGGTGTCGTGGATCTCCCTGGCCAGGCGTTCGCGCTCGGCCGCGATGCCGGCCTCGTGCGACAGCCTGGCCACGCGTTCCCTGCTGCGCCGCAGCTCCTCGATGAGCCGGGCGCGTTCCTTGCTCTGCTGGGTGACCCGCTTGATCCACACCCCGAGCAGGACCGACAGGGCGAAGCTCAGCGGCGGGAACGCCGCCACGCCCCAGACGTCGCCGCCGCCGGACCAGACGATCACCAGCGGGACGAGGTTGACGACCACGAGCAGGCCGACGGCCCACGCCATCGGCAGGCTCATGATCAGCATCGGCGCCACGGCGAACAGCGCGAACGCGCCGATGAGGCCGAACGCCGTGGTGAGGCAGAACAGCAGCACCAGCCCGGCCGCGAACACCAGGTTCCGCGGCCCGTACGTCTTGTCGATCATCGGGCGGCGGCCGAGCCAGGCGTACCAGGGGACCATGAGCGTCAGCGCGCCGATCGCGAGCGCCTGGTCGGGGCCCGCGTCGCCCGAGATGACCAGCAGCATGGACGTGACCAGGTAGGAGACGGCGAAGAAGGCGTCCCACAGACCGAACCAGCCGACCTTTGGCTCGGTCTGCACGCTCTGCTGTTCGTTCGTCTCGGTTTGTGCGCGCATCACACCAGTCGTACCACGGGTCAGGTCCGTGTCCATCGATCGGTTGACATCCGGACCAGCCGTTCGGTCGTCTCGGCGCCGGCGCCGGATTTCTAGCGTTGAAAACGCGAAAAACGCAGAAATCCAGTGATTCGGAGAATCCACCCCCATGAGTCAGTTTCTCGCCGCCCTCATCGCGAGCGGAACCATCCTGATCATCATTCTGGCCACCGACCTGGGCCGACGCCGCGTCACCGTCATGCGGATGGCGCGCTCGGTGATCGCCGTGGCCGTCGTCATCGGCATCTTCGTCCATTCCTTTCCGACGCAGGGGAACGACCTGTCGCTGCAACTCGTGGGGATCGGCACGGGGCTGATCTGCGGCCTGGCCGCCGCCGCGCTGCTGCCCGCGCACCGGAGCGGGTCCGGCGAGCTCTACACCGTCGGCGGCCTCGGGTACGCGCTGGTGTGGATCGTGCTGTCGGCCGGGCGGGTGGTGTTCGCGTACGGGGCCGAGCACTGGTTCGCCGAGGAGCTCGTCCGCTTCTCCATCGACTACCGGATCAGCGGGCCCGACACCTACGCCAACACGTTCGTGTTCATGTCGCTGGCCATGGTGCTGGCGCGCACCGGCGTCCTGCTGGCCAAGACGCGCAGGCTCAACGCGGCCCCGATGACCGCCGTCCGCTGAAGGAGAGTCATGAACGACCTCAGGCTCCGGCCGCCGCGCAACCGCGTCGCCCGCCGGTCGATCGGCTGGTGGAGCGCGCAGGCCGCGGTGTTCGCCCTTCCGCTGCCGCTCACGTTCGGGATCCTGTGGGCGAGCATCCCGCCGACCCGCGAGCTGTTCCTGTGGTTCACGCTCGTCTCCCTCGTGCCTGGCCTGCTGTACGTGGCCGTGATGCCGTACTGGCGCTACCGGGTGCACCGGTGGGAGGTCACCGGTGAGGCCGTCTACTCTGCTTCCGGGTGGCTCTGGCAGCAGTGGCGGGTCGTGCCCCTGTCACGGGTGCAGACCGTGGACACGCTGCGCGGGCCGTTGCAACAGCTGTTCGGGCTGTCGGGGGTGAGCGTGACCACCGCCTCGTCGTCGGCCGTGCGGATCAAGGGGCTCGACCGCGAGGTGGGCGACGAACTGGTGGCGTATCTGACGAGCCGCACCCACGCCGTTCCCGGGGACGCCGCATGACCGCCACCACGCTCCGGCGCGGGCGGCTGAGCGGCCGGCTGATCGTCGTCAGCCTGGGCGCGCCGGCCGCGCCGCTCGCCCTGTTGCTGCTCGTGCGTGAGCCGAACCTCCAGGTGCTCATCACCCTCGGCTCGGTGTTCCTGACCTGCCTGGTCGTCGGCGGGTTCGCGCTGTCGCGGCTGCTGACCACCCGCTACCACCTCACCGCGGAACGGCTCGAGCTCAGCTCCGGCCTGCTCTTCCGCAGCCGCCACTCGGTACCGCCGCACCGGGTGCGCAGCGTCGACGTGACCGCGAGCCCCCTGCAGCGCCTGCTCGGCCTGGCCACGCTCAGGATCGACACCGGCGACCAGGGCCGCGGGCTCCGGCTCGACGGCCTGACCGCGGCGGACGCCGCCGACCTGCGCCGCCTGATCCTGGGGTGGCGCGCGACGGGTCCTGTCACGGCGGACGACGGGCTGCTCTGCGAGCTGGACCGCTCCTGGCTGCGGTACGCGCCGCTCACCGTCTGGGGCGTCGGCGCCGTCCTCGCCGCGGCGGGCGGCGTCTACCGCACCCTGCACCAGATGAAGATCGACCCGCTCTCGCTGGGCGTCGTGCAGGACCTCGTGCGCCGCTTCGGCTCCGTCCCGCCCTGGTATGGCCTCCTGCTGGCCGCGCTCGCCCTCATCGCCCTCGGCGCGGCCTGCTCGACGCTCACCTTCATCGAGAACTGGAGCGGGTACGAGCTGCGGCGCGCGGAGGGCGGCGTCCTGCGGGTGCGCCGCGGGCTGCTGGCGACCCGGTCGGTGAGCATGGAGGAGAGCCGGCTGCGCGGGGTGGAGCTGGTGGAGCCGATCCCGCTGCGCTGGGCCGGCGGCGCGAAGCTGGACGCCGTCACCAGCGGCCTGGGCGACAGGGACGAGAACCGCCGGCGCCGCCTCCTGACCCCACCACTCCCCCGCGCGGCGGCCCTCAGGGTCGCCGGCCAGGTGCTGGCGGCCGAAGGGCTGACGCCGATCGCGGATGGGGGGCGGTCCGGGCCGATCGCGGCCGAAGGGCTGACGCCGATCGCGGGTGAAGGGCTGCTCGGCCGGGTGGGGCTGGCGTCGCATCCTCGTGCGGCGCTGCGCAGGCGGGTCAACCGGGCGCTGATCGCGGCGGCCCTCGTGGCCGGGGTGCTCGCCGGGCTCGGGCTGTGGCTGGGCCAGGCGTTCGTCACCGCCGGCTGGATCACCGGCCTGGCGCTGGCGGCGGTGCTGACGGCCTTCGCCTGGGACGCCTACCGCACGCTCGGCCACGGGATGCGCGGCCGCCACCTGGTCATGGCGTACGGGACGTTCGCCCGGCGCACCGTCGTGCTCCGGCAGGACGGGATCATCGGCTGGACGATCACCCGCTCGCCGTTCCAGCGCCGCAACGGCCTGCTCACCCTGGGCGCGACCACCGCGGCGGGCGACGGCGTCTACAAGGTCAGGGACGTCTCCGTCGACCAGGGCCTGAAGCTGGCGGACGCCGCCGTGCCCGCCCTGCTGGCCCCGTTCGTCGAAGGACCTCGGTGAGCCTCCCCCTTGGAGGGGAGCCGCCCGGCTCGCCCGGGGGATGATCGGCAGGGACCGGGCCGGGAGCATCGCGGTCATGCGTGGACAAATCACGGTGCGCCGGGCCGCCGGGTTCGCCGCCGCGGCGGCGATGTGCCCGTACCTGCTGGTCAAGGTGAGCTGGATCGTGCAGGAGCTGGTGCGGGGCACGGCCGAGTGGGTGCTGCTCAACGCGGTCACGGTGGTGATGGCTCTGGCCGGCGTCGGGCTGGGGCTGGCGGTGGCGCAGCCCTGGGGCATGCGGCTGCCCGGCCGGCTGGTGCTGCCGGTCGTGTGGGTCGCCGGTGGCCTGCTCGTGTCCATGCTCCCGTACGTGGCCGCCGCCGCCCTGCTGGTGCCGAGCGCGCCGGAACCGGCGGACGAGCCGTCGGCCGAGACGGCGCTCATCGGTGTGGCGTTCACCGGGATGGCGGTGGCCCTGGTCGTGGGCCTGCCGCTCTACGTGCGCGAACGCTGGCACCGGGCGTTCACGGGCCGGGTGGGCCGCGACGCGGCGGAGCGCCGTACCTGGTGGATCTTGCCGCCGGTGGCGGCGCTCGCGGCGCTGTGGGCCTACTGGGCCGCGGGCGGAACCGCCGGCCTCGCCCAGACGCCGGACCTCAACGCGCGGCTCCTCCTCGCCAACAGCGCACTCGGCGCGGCGTGCGCCGGCTGGAGCCTGTGGGCGCTGCGCCGCCGGAGCAGCCGGCTCTGGCCGCCCATGACGCTGGGCTTCATCACGTCGGGGTCGCTGTTCTCATGGGCGGCGTGGAAGCTGGCGTGGCTGCTGGTGCCCGGCCTCTACCAGCCGGTGGAGCACCTCGGGGTGGCGCTGATCGAGCACGTCACCGCCATGGCGACGGGCCTGGCCCTGCTGGCCGTGCTGGTGGGGACGTATCGGCGCCGCTCGGCGGTTGACCTCAAGCTCCGTTGAGCTTCTAGCGTGGTCCGCGACGACGCACAGGAGGATCATGATGCGGATCAGCACCGGCTTGCCCATGACGCCGACCGGCGTGCCCGATGTCTCGATGGCGCGGCGGCTTGAGGAGCTCGGCTATGACGCGATCAGCATGGAGGACAGGCGGTGCTCTGGGAGGGCGGCCACCGCATCGACGGCAACCTGCTGCTGGAGCCCGCGACGGGGCACACCCCCGGCTCGTCCGTCCTCACCCTGCGCTCGGGCGGCGACCGCGCCGTCTTCGTGGGCGACCTGCTGCACAGTCCCGTCCAGGTGCTCAACCCCCAGTGGAACAGCTGCTTCTGCGACGACCCGCCGCTCGCCGCCAAGACCCGCCGCGCCTACCTCGAGCGCGCCGCCGACCGGCACGAGCTGGTCTTCCCCGCGCACTGGCCGGGGCACGGCGCCGCCGAGGCGCGCAAGGACGGTGACGGCTTCGCCATCGTCGAGTGGGCCGCGTTCTCCCCCGCGTGACGGACGCCTCTACAGTGTCCTTCCGTGCTCTACGGAAGAACGGCGGAGGTCAGCGCGCTCGACGAGGTGATCGCGCGGGCGCGCGACGGCTCAGGCGGCGCGGTGGTCGTCCGGGGCGCGGCGGGGACGGGCAAGACCGCCCTGCTCGACGCGACGGCCGCGCGCGGCGGCGCGATGCGGGTGCTGCGCACCACGGGCGTCGAGTCGGAGTCCGACCTCGCGTTCGCGGCGCTGCACCAGGTGCTGTGGCCGGTGATCGGGTCGCTCGGCGCGCTGCCCGAGCCGCAGCGGCTCGCCGTCGGCGCGGCCCTGGGGCTTGAGCCGGGCGGCGGCGACCGCTTCCTGGTGGGCGCCGGGGTGCTGTCGCTGCTGGCGGAGGCGGCCGCGCCCGACGGGCTGATCTGCGTGATCGACGACTTCCAGTGGATCGACCGGGCCTCGGCCGACGCGCTGCTGTTCGCCGCCAGGCGGCTGGCGACGGAACGCGTCGCGATGCTGCTCGCCGTACGCGGCGACGCGCCGGTGAAGGGGGTGCCGCGGACGCTGGACGTACGGGGGCTGCCCGAGCCCGCCGCGGACGAGCTGCTGCGGGACCGCCACTCTGAGCTGTCCGCCCGCGTGCGGCGCGAGCTCGTGACGCTGACCGGCGCGAACCCGCTCGCCCTGCACGAGATCGTCGCCCGGCTGACGCCCGCGCAGCGCGCCGGGGACGAGCCGCTGCCCGACCCGCTGCCCGGCGGCGCCCGCCTCTTCGGCGACCAGGTCGCGTCCCTGTCGCCTGCCGCCAGGCTGATCGGCCTGGTCGCCGCCGTGGAGGCCGATCTTCCCCTGGTGCTGAGCGCCGCCGAGCGGCTGGCGGGCGGACGGGCGCTGGCCGAGCTGGAGGAGTCCGGGCTGGCGGAGGTGGCGGGCGCGACCGTGCGGTTCCGCCATCCGCTCGTCCGCTCCGCGATCCACGAGGCGGCCTCTCCCGCCGACGTCCGCCGGGTGCACGCCGTGCTGGCGGAGCTGGCCTCCGACGACCGCCGCGCCTGGCACCTCGCGGGCGCCGCGCTGGGCCAGGACGAGCAGGTCGCCGCCGCGCTGGTGGCCGCCGCCGACCGGGCACGCGAGCGCGGCGGGTACGGCGCCGCCGCCATGGCCCTGGCCAGGGCCGCCGAGCTGACCCCCGAGCCCAGGACCCGTGCCGTACGGCTGAAGGACGCCGCCGTCGCCGCCTGGCTCGGCGGACGCCCTGGCCAGGCGCAGTCGCTGCTCGCCGAGGCGCGCGAACGCGCCGGCGAGGACGTGGGCCTGGCGATGGAGGTCGCCCGGCTGCGCGGCCGGTTCGAGCTGAACTCGGGCGACGCCGCCGAGGCCGTACGCATCCTGGCGGCGGGCGACACCCTGGACATGCTGGCCGACGCCGCCGAGGCGGCCTCGTACGTCGGCGACACGGCGGCCATCATCGCGCTGGGCCGGCGGGCGGCGGCGCACCCCGAGGGGTTCCTGCGCGACACGGTGGCCGGGGTCGGCCTCACGCTGGACGGCGACGCCGAGGGCCCTGGCCTGCTGCGGCGGGCGCTGTCCCACGCCGGCGAGCTGGAGGACGCGGCCGAGCACCTGTGGGCCGCGGCCGCGGCCAGCTACCTGGGCGAGAACGACCTGGCCGCCGAGATGGCCGAGCGGGCCGGGCGGGTGGCCAGGGTGTCGGGGATGAGCGGGCAGCTGCCGGTCGTGCTGGAGTTCGTCGCGACGGCGGAGCGGATCGCCGGCCGGCTGGCGCGCAGCCAGGCGCTCTCCGAGGAGGGCCTTGAGCTGGCGCGCGAGGCCGGGTACACGAACACGGTCGCCGCCCACCTCGCCAACCTGGCGGCGGTGGCGGCGCTGCGCGGCGAGGAGGAGGACTGCGAGCGGCAGGCCCGCGCGGCGCTGGCCATCGCGATCCCGCACCGGGTGGGGATGCGCGCAGGGGTGGCGTCGTACGCGCTGGCGCTGCTCGACCTGTGCCTCGGCCGGTACGCGGCGGCGCACGACCGCTTCCTGGCCGTCGTCGCGGCGGGGCCGGGGGCCGGGCATCCCACCGTGGTGTCGCGGTCCACCCCTGACCGGATCGAGGCCGCCGTGGGCGCGGGTGACGAGGAGGGCGCGCGGGCGACGCTGGCCGCGTACGAGCGGTGGTCGGCGAACGCCGCCACGCCCGAGTCGCACGCCCTGCTGGCCCGCTGCCGCGGCCTGGTCGAGGGGTCGTCCGACGCCTTCGCCGAGGCGCTGCGGCTGCACACCAACCCGTTCGAGTCGGCCAGGACGGCGCTGCTGCTGGGCGAGCGGCTGCGCAGGTCGCAGCGGCCCGGCGAGGCGCGGGCTCATCTGCGGGCGGCGTGGGAGACCTTCGAGCAGGCGGGCGCGCGGCCGTGGGCGCGGCGGGCGCAGGAGGAGCTGCGGGCGGCCGGCGAGAGCGGGCAGGCCCCGCCCGCCGACGTGCTCGACGTGCTGACGCCGCAGGAGCTGCGCATCGCGGGCCTGGTCGCCGAAGGGTTGTCCAGCAAGGAGATCGCCGCCCGGCTCTTCCTGAGCCCGCGTACGGTCGAGTACCACCTGTACAAGATGTATCCGAAGCTGGGCATCAGCTCGCGTACTGACCTCGCGCGGCTAGTAGTCCTACGGAAGGCACCCGTCACCGGCGACGGCAGGCTGTGAGTCATGCAGAACGTGAACATCTGGAGTGAAGAGTTCGGCGCCGCCACCGACGAGCCGATTTTGCTGATCATGGGCTCGATGTCGCAGGGCGTGCTGTGGCCCGACGAGTTCGTCGGCCTGCTGACCGCCGGAGGCCGCCGGGTCATCCGCTACGACCACCGCGACACCGGCATGTCCGACACCGTCGACTTCGAGAAGACGCCCTACACCTGGGACGACATCAAGGACGACGTCTACCGCGTGATGGACGCCCACGGCCTCGACAGCGCCCACCTGGTCTGCCACTCCGCAGGCGGCCTGCTCGGCCAGTACATCGCCGTCGAAGCGCCCGAGCGGGTGCGTTCGCTGACCGTCATCGGCTCCTCCCCGCTCGGCGGCGGCGAAGGTACGGTGATCATGCGGGCGCTCATGGGCGAGCCCCAGCCCGAGGGCGGCCTGCCAGAGCCCACGCCCGAGTTCGTGGCGTTCTTCCGCACCCTGATCACCACCCCACCGCCCACCGACCGGCGCGCGCGGATCGACCTCATGATCGCCGAACAGCGCGTCCTGCACGGCACGGCCCTGCCCTTCGACGAGGACGCCGCACGCCGCCTCCAAGAACGCATCTACGACCGGGCCCGCGACCTGTCCGCCGTGGTCAACCACCGGCTGGCCGCCGCCGCAAAACCCGACTTCGAGCCGGTGGGCGTGCTCCACCAGATCAAGGCCCGCACCCTGGTCGTCGAAGGCAGCCACGAACCCGCCAAGCCCGGTCACAGCGCGATCATCGCCGACCAGATCCCCGGCGCACGCCTGATGATCGTGCCCGGCATGGGCCACACCCTGCCGCCCGATATGCACGAGGAACTGGCCGCCGCCATCCTCACCCACACGGCCGGGTGACGCGGGTCCAGCCGCCGCGAACGGGAGGGCGGCGGCTGAGCGGGCCCGCGTCAGGTGCGCGGGCCCAGGAACAGGCCGCCGCTGGCGTCGATGACCTGGCCGGTGATCCAGCGGGCGGCGTCGGAGGCGAGGAACGCGACCACGTCCGCCACGTCGCCGGCGTCGCCGAGACGGCCGAGCGCCGTCGATCCCGCGATGACGTCGGCCAGGCCGGGCGCCTCGAAGACGGCGCCGTTGGCGGGCGTTCTGGTGGCGCCGGGGGCGACCGCGTTCACCGTGATGCCCCTGGCGCCGAGCTCGTTGGCCAGGGTCAGGCTCATCGTCTCGATCGCGCCCTTGGTCATGGCGAAGGACGTCTGCGCGGGGTTGGCCCGCGCTGCGGGCCAGGCACCTGGACAACCAGTACGCGCTCCAGCGGGCCATCATCGACGCCCTGGGCGACGAGGCCGCCGACCCCGACCAGGCGTTCCAGGCCCAGGCGGCGGCCGGCGCCTGCCTGGCCGCCCTGCACACGGCGCTGGTGCGCTGGGCCGAGGAGGACGGGCGTGCCGACCTGCCCGGCCTTATCGGCAGGGCGCTCGCGGCCGTCTTCGGCGACGACGCCCCCGCCCCATAGGACCCCAAAGCCTGCCCCTACGATCACCATATGCGCGAGGAATTGCTGACCGCCCGCCTGTCGCTGCGACCCCCGGTGCCGGACGACGTCGATGCGATCTTCGCCGTCCACAGCGACCCGGCCACCTGCCTGCACAACCCGTCCGACGCCCTGTCCGGGCGCGCTGAGGCGGTGGAGCTCTTCAAGCGCTGGGACGCCCACTGGCATCGGTACGGCTACGGCTACTGGGTGGTGCGCCGCCGCGACGCGGACCACCCGCTGGGCTTCTGCGGCACCAAGCTCATGGAGCTCGGCGGCATGGCCGTGCTCAACCTCTTCTACCGCTTCGAGGCCGCGTCGTGGGGCCACGGAGTGGCGAGCGAGGCCGTGACAGCGGTGGTGGAGTGGGTGACGGAACGCGTACCCGACCTCCCCGTCATCGCCCGCGTCCGCCCGGCGAACACGGCCTCCCAGCGGGTGGCGACGCGCGCCGGCCTGGCCCGCGCCGGACACCTCGACGTCCCCGGCGAGGACGGCCTGGACTGGATCTACGCGAAGAACCTGCCCACCTGAGCGGTACGGCATACCACCCCATACCGGCGGTCCCTAGGGTGCGGGCGCATGAGACGAATGAGTTCCGGCCTCTGGGCCGCCCTCAAGGCGATGTCGACAGCCCTGGCCGTCTCCGGGCCGGCCGCCGCGCGGGCCGGTGGACTGAGCGCGTACGACCAGCTCGTCCTGTCGTACAAACCCGTCGCCTACTGGCGGCGTCCCATCCGTCGGCGGCCTCGTTCTCCTGGAACAGGGTGTGCCGGCGCTGCCGGAGTAGGTCTCCTCGCCTTGTCGCCCGCCACGTCGTGCACGTCGTTGTCGAAGATCTTGATGTCGTGCAGGGACGTGCGCGGCTGCCTGTACTGGTCGCTGCTGGACACCTACGAGCGGGGCAGCTACGAGCCGACGTTCGGGCTGGTGGCGTGGGATCGGGAGACGTTCGCCCGCCGGCCGAAGCCGTCGCCGGCCTGGCTGGGCGAGGTCGCGCGCACCGGCGTCGTGCCTGCCCGCCCCGACTAGTAGTATTTTTTTCGCTCAGTCGTGGGACCGTACGGCGGTTGTACGACCCTGAGGAAAGGTGCGGCTGTGCGACGAATCGGTGTCCCGGGCGAGACTCCCCCGCCGCTCGAAGGCCATCTGCGGCTGGGTGATCCGCCCGGTGCGCCCGGCGCGATCACCGTGAACTCCCGCCACCTGAGCAGGGGCGGCGTGCCGTGGTTCCCGATTATGGGCGAGTTCCACTACGGGCGCTACCCGGCGGCCGAGTGGCGGGAGGAGCTGCTGAAGGTGCGGGCGGGCGGGGTGACGGTGGTCTCCACGTACGTCTTCTGGAACCTGCACGAGGAGCGGCGCGGCGTCTTCGACTGGAGCGGCGACCGGGATCTGCGGCGGTTCGTGCGCACGTGCGCCGGCCTGAAGCTGGACGTGGTGGTGCGGATCGGGCCCTGGGGGCACGGCGAGTCGCGCAACGGCGGGTTCCCCGACTGGGTGCTGGAGGCCGACTGCGTGCCGCGTACCGATGATCCCCGCTACCTCGGCCTCGTGCGGCCGCTGTTCCGGCAGATCGGCGCTCAGTTGTCCGGGCTGACCCGCGAGCACGGCGGGCCGGTGGTGGCGGTGCAGGTGGAGAACGAGCTGTACGACCAGCCCGGCCATCTCGTCACGCTCAAGCGCATGGCGCGGGAGGCGGGCATCGACGCGCCGCTGTGGACCGCCACCGGGTGGGGGCACGCGCAGCTTCCGGCGGACGAGCTGATCCCGCTGTTCGGCGGGTACTCCGAGGCCGCGTGGGACACCGCGCACGACGGCTGGCCGCGGCAGAGCAGGGCCCACTACTTCTTCGGGCCGGGCCGCGACGACGACTCCATCGGCGCCGACCTGCGGACGACCGAGGTGACCTGCTCCGACGAGAGCCACCTGGCGCGCTACCCGTTCGCCACCTGCGAGCTGGGCGGCGGCATGTACACCTCCTACCACCGCAGGCCGATCGTCGAGGCGGCCGACATCGCCGCGCTCGGCCTGGTCAAGCTGGGCAGCGGCTCGGTGTGGCAGGGGTACTACATGTACCACGGGGCGTCCCAGAAGATCGGCGCGCTGTCCACGCTGCAGGAGTCGCACGCCACCGGCTACCCGAACGACTGCCCGGTCGTCAGCTACGACTTCCAGGCGCCGCTCGGCGAGTACGGCCAGTTCCGCGAGTCGTTCCGGCACCTGCGGCGGCAGCACCTGTGGCTGGCGAGTGACGGGCCCGGCCTCGCCACCATGACGCTGGTCATGCCGCAGGACGCGCCCGATGACCCGGCAGACCGGGACACCCTGCGCTGGTGCGTACGCTCCGACGGCCGCTCCGGCTTCCTGTTCGTCAACGATCACCAGCCCGTCGAGACGCTGCCCGCCCATGAGGACGTGCAGTTCGCGGTCGAGCTGGACGGTCGTGAGCTCGTCGTCCCGCGTGTGCCGGTGACGGTGCCGTCCGGCGCCCACTTCGTGTGGCCGCTCGCCCGGCCGGTCGGCGGCGCCACGCTGCTCACGGCCACCGCGCAGCCCATGGGCGTGGTGGACGCGGGCGTCCACGTGTTCTTCCAGACCGCCGGCATCCCGGTGGAGCTGGTCTTCGACGCCGCCACCGTCACCGAGGTCGAGGGGCCCGCGACGGTGTCGCGCGACGGCGACCGGCTCGTTATCACCGATCTCACGCCGGGCACCGGCTGCCTGCTGCGGATCCGGGACGTCTCCGGTGACCGCGCGGCCGTCCTGGTGCTGGACGCCGCCACCGCGCTGGACGCGGCGGCGGGCCGGCTCTGGGGTGCGCGGCGGCTGGTGCTGAGCGAGCGGCCGGTGGTGATCGAGGACGACCGGCTGGTGGTGTACGGCGCGGGCTCCTCGGACGTGCGGGTCTTTCCCGCGCCGGACGGCGCTCCCCGGACCGACGGCGTGTTCGGGCTGCTGCCCGCTGTGGCCGCCGTCGAGGTGCCCGAGGTGAAGGTGGAGGAGGTTCGGCAGGCCGGTCCGGCCAGGGAGCCGGTGATCGACCCCGCGTCGGGGCGGGCCTCCGCGCCTGCCGACGCCGACTTCGAGCAGGCCGCCGTCTATCGTGTCACCGTCCCGGCCGAGGCGTTCGCAGGCGAGGACGAGGTGCTGCTGCGGCTCGACTGGACCGGCGACGTGGGCCGCGCCTACGTCGGCGGCCGTTTGGTGGCCGACCGGTTCTGGTACGGACCCGCGTGGGAGATCGGGCTGCGCCGCTTCCGCGAGGAGGTGCTCGAGCACGGCATCGAGGTACGGCTGCTGCCGCTGCGCGCGGACGCCCCCGTGTTCGTCTCGCCGCAGGTGCGGCCTGCCGCGTATCCGGGCGGCTCCGTGCTGGAACTGCGCTCGGTCACCCTCGTCCCCGTGCCTCGTACGGTGCTCACCCAGGAGGAATCATGACAAAGCTGGACGATGCGCTGGCCACGCTGCCCGTCATCGCCATCATCAGGGCCGCCGAGGCGCGCCACCTCGACGCCGCGCTGGAGACGCTGGCCGGCGCCGGGGTGCGGGCGATGGAGGTCACCATGCCGACGCCCGGCGCGGAGGCGGCGATCCGGCGGGCGGCCGGGCTGCCGGGGGTGGCGGTCGGGGCCGGCACCGTCCTCGACGCGGACTCGGCGCGCCGTGCCGTGGACGCGGGCGCCGGCTACCTCATCACGCCCGCCGTGCTCCCCGAGGTGATCGCCGAAGGACGGCGGCTCGGCGTGCCGGTCCTGCCGGGGGCGTTCACGCCGACGGAGATCGTCCAGGCGTGGTCACAGGGCGCCGCCCTGGTCAAGGTCTTCCCGGCGGGCGCGGCGGGCGGCCCCGCCTACATCAAGGACGTCCGCGCCCCGCTCCCGCACATCCCCCTGGTGCCCACGGGCGGCATCGGCATCGACGACGTCCCCGCCTACCTGCGGGCCGGCGCCCGAGCCGTCGGCATGGGCTCCCCGCTGCTCGGCGACGCCTGCGCCGACGGCGACATGGAGGCCCTGGCGTCGCGCGCGAAGCGCCTGATCGACGTGATCGCCCGCGGCGGCGCGGACGGCTGAGCCGGTCACCTTGAACCGTGGACCTTCTTGGCGAGGTCGACGTCGGCGATCGAGCGTTCGATGAGGGCGCGCATCGCGGTCTCGGCCGCCTTGGCGCGCTGCCTGCGTACGGCGAGCAGGACCTCGGCGTGCTTGTCGGCGGACTCGCTGGTGAGCGTGGCGTGCACGAACTGGTCGCGCAGCCGCAGGCCCGCCTCGATGGCGGTGGCCATCTGGGCCATCAGCTCGTTGTGCGCGGCCCGCAGGAGGGCGTGGTGGAAGGCCAGGTCGGCCTCGACGTGATCGACGGCCGGCCGCCCCGCCGCCGCTCGCATGGCCGCCAGCGCGTCCTCCAGGTCGGCGAGGTCGCGGTCGGTGCGGCGCAGCGCCGCCATGCGGGCCACGGCGGGCTCGACGGTCAGCCGCACCTCGCCCAGCTCGTCGAGGAACGTCTCGTCCACGCGGTCGGCGAAGCGCCAGCGCAGCACGTCGGCGTCGAGCAGCGCCCACTGCTCGCGGGGCGCGACGAAGGTGCCGCGCCGCGGCCTGGCCCCCACCAGGCCCTTGGCGGCCAGGACGCGCAGCGCCTCGCGCACCGCCGTCCTGCTCACCGAGAACCGCTCCTGCAGCGCCACCACGTCGAGGTCGTCGTCGGGGACGAGCTCGCCGTTGACGATGGCCGTGCCGAGACTGCTGACCACCCGGTCGTGGGCGCCGGACCTCCCGATCTCCGTCATGGCGGAATCATGCCACGCCCGCACTCCAGGCCACCGCCCCCAAGATCACCGATATCGCCTCTAAGCATACTAGTGTAAAAAATAATCGTACTTTTTATTGACTTCAGGGAAGTCTGAGTGCATCCTGCGAGACGAAGTTCCGCATGCGGGCGCCTCACACCCCCCACGAAGGAGTCGACGATGAGCGAGTTGTCCACTTTGACCATCACGCTCTGGGACTTCTCCTGGTATGCCAGGACCGGCCCAGGCGAGCCGTTCGAGGACCTCGACCGCGCCTTCGACGAGGCGGTGGCGCGCGGGTACGACACCGTGCGGATCTGCGCGATGCCGTACCTGCTGTTCGGGTCGGGGCTGGACACCTCGGCGCTGACGTTCGCCCCGTTCGGCCGCGGCTACGGCCTCGGCACCCGCTGGTACGACGTGCGCGAGCCGTCCACCCTGGACGGCCGCGCCCACCTGCTGAGGTTGTTCGAGGCTGCCAGGCGGCACGGCTGCCGGGTGATCGTCTCCTCCTGGGAATACCAGCAGAGCTCCGGTTTCCTGGCCGACCCCGCCTGGTACGAGGCGCTGCGCGCGGTGCCGGCCGAGCGGCGGGCGACCGCGCTGGCCGAGGCGCTCGCCGGCCTGGTGGACTTCGTGGCCGGGCACGGGCTGGCCGAGCAGATCGCGTTCGTCGAACTGCACAACGAGATCCAGGCCACCTGGCTCACCGAGGTGCTCGCGCCGGGCGAGTCCCCGGTGCTCGGGCTGCGGCCGTACCTGGAGAAGGCTCTTGAGGTGTTCAGGTCCCGGCACCCCGACGTGCCGGCGACCGTGAACTACGCGGGCGTGCCGCACGGCGAGATGCGCGGCATCCCCGCCAACGTGGACGTCGCCGTCTTCCACCCCTACGTCTACGGCGTGCTGGACGAGCTGATCGAGGCGTTCGCGCTGCGCGACCCGAGCGTGCCGTTCCCGCAGGAGCGCGCCCGCCGCGAGCTGCTCCGCCCCGGCGCGCCCGACCTCGCGGACTGGCATCCGGAGGAGGAGTGGCGCGGCGCGGCCACGGTGGTGCCGCCGCGTGAGGTGTACCTGCACGACTGGTGCGACCCGGCCCTGTTCGACCGCTGGCTGTACGACCGGTACGCCACCTACCGTCACGGCATGGCCGAGAAGCTGCGCCTGTGGATGGAGGTGGCCGCCGACTGGGCCGCCGCCCGCGAGCTGCCGCTGGTCTTCGGCGAGGGCTGGGTCGGCTACACCCCGCTGCGCGGCACGTTCGAGGAGGGCCCGGTGGGCTCGGAGATCTGCCTGGAGGCGGTCCGCCACGCCCGCCGGCTCGGCGCGTGGGGCACGGTGGTCTGCTCCAACGCGGCCCCGCAGCACCCGATGTGGGACGACGTGGAGCTGCAGGTCACCGCCAACCGGTTCTTCACGGAGGGACGATGAGCAGGACCGCCCTGGTCACCGGCGCCGCGTCGGGCATCGGCGCGGCCACCGCCCGCCGCCTGGCCGCCGAGGGCGCGCGGGTGCTGGTGGCGGACGTCGCCGACGAGCGGGGCCGCGAGGTGGCCGCGTCGATCGGCGAGCGCGCCGCCTTCCTGCACCTGGACGTGGCCTCCGCCGCCGGCTGGGCGAACGCCCTTGAGGAGGTGCGCGAGCGGTTCGGCCGCCTGGACGTGCTGCACGCCAACGGGCCGGGCCGGGTCGTGCCGGCCCGGCCGGCCCACGAGATGCCCGAGGCGGACTGGGACCTGCAGATCGACGTCTCGCTCAAGGCGGCCTACCTGGCGGCGCGCACGTTCTGCCCGCTGCTGGCGGAGAGCGCGGGCGCGCTGGTGATCACCTCGTCGGTGCACGCCCGGACCGGCATCCCGGGCTGCGCGCCGTACGCCGCCGCCAAGGGCGGGCTGCAGTCGCTGACCAGGCAGCTCGCCGTCGAGTACGCGCCCCGCGTCCGCGTCAACGCCGTCGTGCCCGGCCCGATCATGAGCCCCGCCTGGGACGACATCGACCAGGCGGGCCGCGACGCGACCATCGCCGAGACCCCGGCGGGCCGGTTCGGCACGCCGGACGAGGTGGCCGCGGCCGTCGCCTTCCTCGCCTCGCCCGACGCCTCGTTCATCACCGGAGCCTGCCTCAACGTCGACGGCGGCTGGAGCGTCTCCACCACTTCCTCCTAGGACGGGAAACCTGCATGAAGATCGTCTCTCTGGACACCTTCCTCGTCACGCCACGCTGGCTGTTCCTGCGGATCCGCACCGACGAGGGCATCACCGGCTGGGGCGAGCCGATCGTCGAGGGCCGGGCGGAGACCGTCCGCGCCGCCGTCGCCGAGCTGGCCGACCACCTGATCGGCCAGGACCCGCTGCGCATCGAGGACCACTGGCAGGTCCTCACCAAGGGCGGCTTCTACCGGGGCGGTCCCGTGCTGTCCAGCGCGGTCGCCGGGATCGACCAGGCGTTGTGGGACATCGCCGGCAAGTCCGCCGGGCTGCCCGTGCACCGGCTGCTGGGCGGTCCTGTGCGCGAGAAGGCCCGCATGTACGCCTGGATCGGCGGCGACCGGCCCGCCGAGGTCGCCGAGCAGGCCAAGGCGCAGATCGAGGCCGGATTCACCGCCGTGAAGATGAACGGCTCGGGCGAGCTGACCGCCATCGACACCCCGGCCCGCACGATGGAGGTCGTGCAGCGGGTCGCCGCCGTGCGCGAGGCCATCGGCGACGATCACGACCTGGTGGTGGACCTGCACGGCCGGGCCAGCACGGCGATGGCCAGGCGGCTGCTGCCGCTGCTCGAGCCGTACCTGCCGCTGTTCGTGGAGGAGGCGGTGCTGCCCGAGCATTCGCGCAACCTCGCCGCGCTGGCCGCCGGCACGTCGATCCCGCTCGCCACCGGCGAGCGGCTGTTCTCCCGGTGGGACTTCCGCGACGTCATCGGGCACGGCATCGCGGTCGCGCAGCCGGACGTGAGCCACGCCGGCGGGATCTCGGAGGTCCGCCGGATCGCCGCGATGGCGGAGACGTACGACGTCAGCATGGCCCCGCACTGCCCGCTGGGCCCGATCTCGCTGGCCTCCAGCCTGCAGCTGGCCTTCGCCGTGCCCAACTTCCTCATCCAGGAGCAGAGCGTCGGCATCCACTACAACCAGGGCAACGACGTGCTGGACTACCTCGTCGACCCGGCCCCGCTGACCTTCCCCGGCGGCTACGCGACCCGCACGGAACGGCCCGGGCTCGGCATCGAGATCGACGAGGCCGCGGTGGAGCGCGCGGCGCTGCAGGGCCACCGCTGGCGCAGCCCGCTGTGGCGCCACCCCGACGGCTCGTTCGCCGAGTGGTGATCTCCCGCACCGGCGGCCAGGTGATCGTCCGTACGCCGGCGACCGGGGCGGGCTACGCCGACGGCCGGACCGCGTCGGCGTCGCGGGACGTCCACAGGCGGGCGCTGTGGAAGAGCGCCTCCTGCCTGATCAGCTGTTCGGGCACGGAGGTGAAGCGCCGCCACAGCTCGCGCGCCTGCTGCGGGTGGTGCCGCGCCAGGTGCGGGTGCAGCCGGGCGGCGAGCCGCACGGCGTGGTCGGGCAGGCCGCCGCCGATGCCGAGGTCGACGGCCTCCATCAGCAGCGGCCACTCGCGGTCGAGCCAGCCGCCGGGATCGCGGCGCACCAGCGTCGCGATCGCGCGGACGACCGGGTCGCCGCTCGGTGACGGCGGCGCGGGCGGGCGGTCGTCGGCGCCGTACGTGCCGGCGGGCAGGCGGGAGCGGGCCAGCTCGGCGAGTTCGGCCCATAACGTGAGCACGTGCCGCAGCGCGGCGGGGTATTCCGGGTCCTCGGCCAGCAGGTCGAGGGCATAGTGGCGGAACAGGTTGAGCATCCGGTAGCGGGGCCGGCCCTGCGGCGACGAGCCCGCGTCCTGGAGCAGCGAGCGGTCCCGCAGCGCCTCGACCAGGTGCTCGGTGCCGACCCTGCGGAGCAGGACGCAGGCCGTCCACTCGGAGAAGTCGTGCGGACCGGCCAGGGCCAGGTAGCGGAAGGCGCGCTGCAGCTCGGGGTCGAGCGTGGCGTAGCTGCCGGCGACGGTGGCGCGCAGGTGCGGGTCGCGGCCGACGTGGGTGACGAGAGTGGAGCTTGGCGTCAGCATGTCGGCCGCGTAGGACAGTGACCACGTCACCCGGGTCGCGAGGCGGTCGCCGATGATCCGCAGGGTGAGCGGGATGCCCTCGCACGCGTGGGCGATGCGTTCTGCGGCGCGCTGCTCCGCGCCGACCCGCGCGCCGCCGATGATCTTGCGGAGCAGGTGCAGGGACTCGTCCATGTCGAACGGCTGCAGCTCGAACAGGTGGGCGCCGGGCAGGTGGATGTTCTGCCTGCGGCTCGTCACGACGGCCACGCATCCGGAGGCGCCGGGTAACAGGGGCAGGATCTGCTCGCTGTCCTGCGCGTCGTCGATGAGGACGAGCATGCGCTTGCCCGCCAGGATCGAGCGGAACAGGGCGGCGCCGTCGCTGAGCGTGTGGGGGATGGCCTCCTGCGCCACGCCGAGGGTCCGCAGCAGCTCGTGCACCGTCTCCTCCGGCTCGCGGGCGGTGCCGTCCTCGCGGGTGCCCGGGATGAAGAGCTGCCCGTCGGGGAAGGCGTCGGCCACCCGGTGCGCGGCCAGCACGGCGAGCGAGGTCTTGCCGACGCCGGGCGGGCCGTGCACGTGCACGATGGGCACGGCGGCGCGGTCGGCGCACTTGAGGATGCCGGCGATCTCGTCGAGCTCTTTTCCGCGGCCGGTGAAGTCCCTCATGGTGGGCGGGAGCTGGCGCGGGACGGGCACGCTCGCGGGGCCGGCCGGAGGCGCGGGGGCCGGCTCGGCGGCCGGCGCGGGCCCTGCTTCGTCGAGCCGCAGAGGCTGCGGCGGGGGCATCAGCAGCGGGTCGCTGGCGAGGATGCGCTGGTGCAGGGCCTGGACCTCGCCCGACGGTTCGATGCCGAGCTCGGCGACCAGCCGCTGGCGGGCGGCACCGTAGGTGTCGAGCGCCTCGGCCTGGCGGCCGGCGCGGTAGAGCGCCAGCATGAGCTGGGCGCAGAAGTGCTCGCGCAGCGGGTTGGCCATGACCAGCTCGACCAGCTCGTGGATCACGTCGTCGTGGCGGCCCAGGTGGAGCAGCGCGTCGATGCGGGACTCGAGGGCCTGGAGCCGGATCTCCATCAGGCGGGGCACCTCGGCCCGCAGCAGCGATTGGGCGGGGATGTCGCTGAGCGGGTCGCCGCGCCACAGCTCGAGCGCGGCCGACATCTCCTGGACGCACTCCTGCCATCTGCCCATGCGCTCGGCCTGGCGGCCGTGCTGGAAGTGCTGGTCGAACAGGCGCAGGTCGAGCTCGTGGTCGGTGAGCTCGATGTAGTAGCCGGGCTCTCTGGTGCCGATGCGGGTGCCCGCGACGGGCCCGATGGAGCGCCGCAGGCGCATGACGTAGGAGCGCAGGGTGGTGCGCGCTCCTGCCGAGGGGGTGCCGTCCCAGACGATCTCGGCCAGCTCGTCGGCGGAGATGACCTGATTCGGCCTGGTCAGCAACGCGGCCAGGGTGATGCGCTGACGCGCCGAGGGTATCTTGATCACTTCGTGGTCCACAGACACTTCCAAGTGACCGAGCACCCCGAACCGCATGCAGACCTCCAGTGACGCTCTCCCGTGAGGATATCGCCGTGCGCACCGTCGCCGTGGACGCACGACAGCGGCTGCAAAGACATGTCAGCTGTTCTGCAAGTGCAGATACTACAAGTTTTCTTCACGTATCGGAAAGCGCCGTAGGGAAACTCCACCGATCGTCACTCTGACGTTTTCTGGCCTTACTCCATGAAGCGGGCGAGTGCAACAGCGAACTGCGCAAGAAGCGCCGAAGCGGTGTCAAGAGCCCAGGATGAGAGCGGACACCGCCGATCAGGAGCCGCCCGGGAAAGAAGTAGAGAATTGAATCAAAGGGTACGCGGAAAGTGTGGCGAAAATGTGGGCCGCATATGGGCGAGGACCCGCACGGCCCTGACTCGCGGAAACACGGGCCCCTCCACCCGCGCTGCGAGCCGGTTATCGGGCCTGGCCAGACTACTGCGCCAGCCGCCGCTCGGGCGCGTCGCCGGCCTTCTGCTTGGTGAACGGGTCGGTCACCTTCGACCGTTTCTCCAGCTCCAAGGCCACCTCCCGCCACATCTCCGAGTTCTGCCAGGCGACCTGCATGATGAGCGACAGGCAATGCGACGGCACCGCGGCCACCACATCGTGCATGTGGCTCGCGCCGCTGACGTTCTCCTGCAGCAGGCGCAGCAGCTGACGGCCCTTCTCGTTGTGCCGCAGCGAGGGGTCACGCAGCAGCTTCTGCAACGCGAGGCCCGGCGGCGGCCCCGGCCATACGGTCTCCTGCGCGGCCTGCTTGGGCCAGCGCCCGCCACCGCCGGCGGCCTGCTGGGGCGGGACGGGCTCCTCACCGCGCTCCAGCCGCTTGCGGACGTCCATCGCGGTCGCGGCGGACACACCGGCCACTCTGGCGATGTGGCGTAAGGACGCCTCGGGATGCTCGGCCAGCAACGCCGCCACCCGCAGCCGCCCCTCCCTGCTGCTGAGGGGCCGGACCTTGCCGTCCTTACCGATCCTGGCGTTCAGCTGCGGCACGGCGTCGTTCGAGCGCCGCAGCTCCGCCACCGCCTTGGTGCCCAGTCCCGTCGACTCCGCGATCGCCCGGTCGGACATGCGCGGATGCGTCATGAGGATGCGCAGCGCGGCGGCCCGCCGGTCGGCCTGCGACAGCGGCAGCCCGTGCTTCACGTTCGACTGGACGGCGAGGAGGAACGCGTCCTCCGGGCTGCCGTCGAAGAACTCGACGTCGATGGTCTCCTGGCCGCGCAGGGAGGCGGCCATGAGGCGGTGGACCCCGTCGATCACCCGCATGGTGTGCCGGTCCACGATGATGGGCGGCAGCGGCTGCTCGGTCTCCGCCAGGCGCATGATGTGCGCCTTGTCCTCGCCTTTCAGGCGTGGTGACTCTCCCAGCTGCAACGTCAGGATGGGCACGGAGACGACCCGTGGTCGTTCCGTCTGCACATCGATCGATCTGATCCTCCGCCGCGCTTGCGATGCGGCGTTCACACGAACCACCCATGCCTCCCGGTTTGCAGCATGGCATCGGGACGCCCCCACCCCGTCCACACCCGCGATGACGGACGGCTCGGCCGGCCATGTGGCCTGACCTCGCCTTCCCGCCGGTTCTGGAGGCCCCTCTGCTGGTCAGTCCTCATGGTCATACACGGCCGTGGCGCGAGCGTGGCGCCGGCGTGGCGTTGATCAGTCAGTCATCGCTCCAGACGGGCTCCCGCTTCTCGGCGAACGCCTTGGGGCCCTCGACGAGGTCCCTGCCGCGCAACCGTCGTTCCTCCCAGACGTAGCGCGTCGCGAACGCCCGCTCCAGCGGCATGTCGAGCGAGGCGAGCACCGCCTCCTTGATCGCCCTGACCGACAGCGGGGCGCTGCGCGCCAGGTCGCGCGTCCACCCGGCGACGCACTCGTCCAGCCGCTCGCTCGCGACGACCTCGTTGACCAGCCCGAACCGCTCGGCCGTGGCCGCGCTCATGCGGCGGCCGGTCAGCAGGTGTCCCATGGCCTGCTTCAGCGGCAGCTGCCTGGCCAGGCGGAACGCCCCGCCCGCGCCGGGCACGAGCCCGAGCCTGGCCTCGGGCAGGCCGAACTCCGCCCGCTCCGATGCGACGATGACGTCGCAGGCGAGCGCCAGCTCGAAGCCGCCGCCGAGCGCGTACCCGTCGACGCGCGCGAGCACCGGCTTGGCGAAGGCGAAGCGCTCGGTGAGCCGGGGCCAGCCGGGCTGGTCGCGGCTGCCGAAGGTGGTGGGCGGCGCTCCCCCCGCGTTCAGCCTGGCCCGTTCCTTCAGGTCCTGCCCGACGGAGAAGGCGCGCTCGCCCGCTCCCGTGAGCACCGCCACGCGGACGGACGGATCCGCCTCGACGTCGTCCCAGATCGCCGCCAGCTCCTCGTGCATGCGCAGGTCCATCGCGTTGAGCACGTGGGGCCGGTCGAGCGTGACGTAGGCGACGTGGTCCTTCTTCTCGTAGCGGACGCGGGGACGGTCATCCTCTGCGGCGCTCATGACCGTCCCGTCCGCTTCGGGGGTGGATCATCCGAGGTAGACGTTGTTCGGGTTGAACCTGGTCCCGGCCACGGGCACGCAGCGGTGGCCGCTGATGTCGAGGTTCGACCCGTCGTAGGTGTCGCCGGTCACGCGCTGCGGGTATACCCAGGTGTCGCCCAGCGTGTAGCGGGCGTTGAGCGCGAGCCTGGTCGTGGCGTCAGGCAGGGAGCCGCGCGAGCGGTGCATGCAGCGCTCGCTGAAGATGACGTACTCGCCGGCCTTCATCGGCATCGTCTGGGTGTCGCCCGGCTTCACCTCGAACGGCTCGGTGACGACCGCGAGCAGGTCGTCGCAGAAGGCGTCGAGCCGGTCGAACAGCTCGTCGAGGGTGTACTTGTCGGGGTCGACGTCCCTGAAGACGTTGCGGGTGTCGATGTCGAGCAGCACGCTGTTGTTGGCCGCGCGGGTCAGCAGCTCCTCCTTGGTGCTGATGCGGTTGCGCGGGTTCACGTACGCGCCGGACTCGACCAGCTTGACCATCCGCTTCGGGTACGAGCTGCGCTGCGAGCCCTTGACGAACTCCATGACGCCGTCGTCCTCGGAGACGTCGGTCAGGGCCATCCAGACCGTCCAGTCCCATTCGCCGGCCGGGTTCATCGGGAACAGCGCGGGGCGGTGGCCGCCGATCTCCTCGCCGTCGAAGTAGCCGTACTCCTGGTGCCAGTCGATGGGGCCGTCGCCGGGGAACTTCTCGAAGAGCTTGGAGCGCCACAGGATGAGCGAGTCGGCGCCGGTGACCTCCTGCACGGTCTGCACCAGCTCGGGGGCGCTCATGACGGAGCGTACGGTCTCGTCCACGAGGTGCCAGTCGCGGACGGAGTAGCGACCGTAGAGCGGGTGCTGCGGGGCGTCGTCGAGCAGGGCGGCGAAGAAGCTCCGCAGCTGCGTGATCGTCTCTTCCGAGGCGAAGCGGGGGAAGGGACCCGCGAAGCCGTTCTTGGCCAGGGACTCTTTGGGAGTCAGTTCGATCATCTCTGGGGCCTCTCACTGGTGGGCGAGCTTGCGGTGGTGAAACGGCTGACCTTGGTGATCACGTCGGAGCTGTAGAGGCGGAGCGCCTGGTGCAGGGCGAAGTCGGCCATGTAGCGGCGGAACGCCTCGAGCGGCTCCTCGGTGAGGTTGAGCATCCTGCGGTTGGCGACCACGGCGGCGCCGCGCAGCCGCTGGAGCGCGCCCTCGATGGCCAGGTCGAGGGCGTCTGTGTCGTGCACCTCGTCGATCAGGCCCATGGCCTGCGCCTCGTCGGCCGGGATGCGCCGCCCGGCCAGGATGATCTGGCGGGCCGGCCGGGGGCCGGTGTGCCGGGTGAGCCGGAGCGCGGAGGCTCCGGGGATGATGCCCTCCTGGGCGGCGGGCAGGCTGAGGTAGGCGTCCGACGCGGCGACCACGTGGTCGAAGACCAGCAGGAGCTGCGTGCCGCCGCCGATGGCGAAGGTGTCCACGGCGGCCACCCACGGCTTCTGGATCGGCTGTGCCCGCCAGGCCGGGCCCTCGTCGGTGACCAGCCCGCGCAGCAGCTTGTGGATGTAGCCGAGCTC
This sequence comes from Nonomuraea sp. NPDC004580, assembly GCF_040609855.1. NCBI lineage: Bacteria > Bacillati > Actinomycetota > Actinomycetes > Streptosporangiales > Streptosporangiaceae > Nonomuraea > Nonomuraea sp. NPDC004580. The sequence goes on from NZ_JBEXLH010000044.1 coordinate 53,377, forward strand.
GCGCCGCAGCAGGAAGTCGACCAGCGAGATCGTGCCGTTGTGCAGGGCCTTGAGGTTGATGCCCGCGCTGAAGACGCGCCTGCCCCGGTAGCGGTGGTGGGTCATCTCGCCGCCGCGCAGCAGGCCGGCCTCGACGCCGGGGTCCAGCAGCGCCAGGTCCACCGCCGTCTCCATGTCCTCGACCTGCCGGTTGTCCTCCGCGTTCAGGCAGTCGTCGCGGCACATGGTGAGCCGGGCCACGCCGTCCCTGCGCTCCATGCGTACGGAGCCGAGGTCCGCGGTGCCGGTCCTGGTGAACTCCGCCAGCAGGCCGAGCGCGCGGGGCGTGGGCCGCAGCATCGTGCCGAGCAGGTGGCCGCCGGCGCGCGGCGCGTGCAGCACCCGGTTGAAGAAGATGCCGATGTCGATCTCGTGGCCTTCTTTGTCCTGCTGCTGCCTGGCCTGCTCACGGGCCAGCCGGTCAGGGCCGGGCACCAGCCCGGGGAAGGCGGCCGCGGCGGCCGCGGCCAGCTCGGGCAGCCGCGGGCGGCGGGTACGGCCGGCGGTGAGCTCGTCGTAGACCTCCTCGGCGTGGGCGTCGAGGAAGGCGCAGCGGACGTCGCGGGCGCCGTCGATGGCCGCAGTCGCGGCGGCGCGCTGCTCGGGCGAGCGGTCGGCGGGCTCAGGCAGCCCCGACAGGACGCGTTCCTCCTGCTCGGCGGCCCGTGCCAGGGCGGCGCGGTCCTCCTCCAGAGCCGCTGTCATGAAGTGCTCCCTTCCGCGGCCGTGCGCCGCAGGGCTCGCTCGCAGGCCGACAGGTGCACGCCGAGCGCCTCCTCGAAGCCGACGGTGGGGGCCTCGAAGAGCAGCTGGCGTCTGATGGCCAGCTCGGGGCCGGCGATGCCGGCGCCGTACCGGCCCGCCACGGCCACCGCCTCCTCCTCGTCGGCGGCGACCGCGTCGATGAGGTGCGCGGCCAGCGCGTCCTCCAGGCCGATCGGGGTGCCGAAGAGCGCCGCCCGGCGGACGGCCGCCGCGCCGCCGCCGTGCTGGGCGAGCCGGTAGAGCGCCATGCCGGGCCAGGTCGCTCCCGCGCTCACGGGCAGGACGAGGCGCGGCCTGCCGATCGCGACGCGGTGGTCGGCGGCCAGGAAGGCGTCGAGGGCGAGGCCGCCGCAGTCGCCGCGGGCGATCGCGAGGGTGGGCAGGGGCAGGCGTTCCAGCGCGCGCAGCGCCCGCTCCCACTTGCTGACCAGAGCGACGGTGACGCCGCTCAGCCAGCCGTCGCCGGGGGCGCCGGTCACGTGCACGACGAGCTTCCCGTGCTGCACGGCCGCGTCGCAGGCGGCGTTGACCTCGGCGACCACGTCGGGCGTCAGCGGCCTGGCGCCGTCTATCCGCAGCATCGCGGGCCCGGGGCTCACCATTGGATCAGCGCCGTCTCGATGGTGGAGCCCGGCCCCATGGTCATCATCACGCCGTGGTCGCCCGCTCTGACGACGCCCTCGCGCAGCAGCCGCTCGTAGGAGAACAGGAACGACCCGCTGGACAGGTTGCCGTAGTCGCGCAGGACCGAGCGGGTGTGCCGGACGTCGTGGCGGGTGAGGCCGAGGTTGACGCGGACCGCGTCGATCACCTTCTTGCCGCCCGAGTGCACCAGCCAGTGGCTGACGTCCTCGCGGCGGAGGCCGGCGGGGGTGAGCAGGCGGTCGACGACCTGCTCGGCGTGCGCGCCCACCACGTACGGCACGTCGGGGTCGATGTAGAAGCTGAACCTGCCCTGGTCGTCGTCCCAGTCGTAGCGCATCGCGGCGATGGCGTCGGTGATGAGGAGGCTGGCGGTCGACAGCACCCGCGGCCCCGCCGCGGGCCCGCCCCCATCTCCCTGCCCGTTCTCGTGCCCTCCTTCTGGGGGGTCGGCGACGAGCGCTATGGCGGCGGCGCCGTCGCCGAAGAGGCTGTTGACCACGGCGGTGCGCATGGTCGCGTCCATGACGTACGCCGCCGAACAGGCCTCGGCGCACACCATCACGGCGAGCTTGCCGGGGTGGGCCACGGCCCAGGAGGTGACCGCGCCGAGCCCGTTGAGGCCGGCGTTGCAGCCCATGCCGACGATGTCCGCCCGGCCGCAGGAGGGGTCGAGGCCCAGCGCGTCGATGAGGTACGCGCTCAGCCCGGGGCTCAGAAAGCCGGTCGTGGTGACGCAGCACAGGTAGGCGACGTCATCCAGCCGGAAGCCCGCGTCGTCGAGGCACGCCCGCACGGCCCTGCCGCCCATGTCGAGCGCGTTGCGCTTGTGCTTGGCGAGCAGCTCGCCCTGCGCCTCGGGCCGCCGCTCGCCGTCGGTCCCGGCCGGGGGCAGGACGAGGTGGCGGCGCTCGATCGCGCTGTTGAGGAAGAGCGAGCGCACCTTCGGCGAGGTGACGTGGAGCAGGTCGAGCAGTTCCCGCTGCGTGTACGACGTCGCGGGCACCGCGGTGCCGACGCCGGCGATCCTGGCGGGGGCCGCCGCCTGCCACGTTCGCGGCGGGGCGAGGACGGCCTCGGACAGCGTCATGGTCATCGGTAGGTCCACCCCCACATGCGGGTCTTGCTTCTGATCCGTCGCACGACGGTCAACATGCCGCTCTCCCTTCCTTCGCCTCGGCCCTGATGAAGCGCGCCAGTCTGGCGACGCCTTCGGTGATCTCGGTGTCGCTGAGGTAGCTGATGGACAGCCGGAGTGCCCGGTCGCCGCCGCCCAGCGGGTAGAAGTAGGACATCGGCGTCCAGATGACGCCGAAGTGTTCGGCGGAGCGGGCCAGCGCCGCGTTGCCGGCGTGGAACGGCACCCGCATCGCGAGGAAGAAGCCGCCGCCCGGCCGGTTCCAGCGCACGCCGAGCGCGGCGCGTTCCGCCTCGGTGAAGCAGCCGTCGAGGGCGCGCAGCGTGCCGCGCATGGCCTGCTCGTAGTACGCGGCGGCGGCGACGTTCAGCTCGCGGGTACGCCCGCCGGCCGCCAGCAGCATGCCGCCCACCACCGCCTGGCTGAGCGGCGAGGTGTTCACGGTCACCATGCTCTTGATCTTGGTGAGCTCGTCCGCCAGCAGTCCCTCGCCGCCCCGGCCGTCCGCGACGGGCTGGTCGGCCACGACGAACCCGACGCGCGCGCCGGGGAACAGCGTCTTGGAGAAGGAGCCGAGGTGGACGACGCGGCCGGTGCGGTCGAGCGCCTTGAGCGTGGGCAGCTGCCGGCCGGGGCTGACCAGCCGGTACGGGCTGTCCTCCAGGACGAGGAACCCCTCCCTGTCCGCGAGGTCGAGCAGCGCGTGCCGCTGCTCCAGCGACATCGTGGTGCCCGACGGGTTCGCGTGGTCGGGGATCACGTAGAAGGCCCGTGGACGTCGGCCACGGGCCCGCTCCCTGGCCAGCGCGGCTTCGAGCGCGGCGCACGCGAAGCCGTCCTCCTCCTCGTCGACCGCGCCCACCTCGGCGTCGAGCAGGCGGGCGGCGCCGGTGATGCCCACGTAGCAGGGGCTGGACACCAGCAGCAGGTCCTGCGGGCCCGTGATGAGGGCGCGCAGGGCCAGCAGCATCGCCTCCTGGGCGCCCACGGTGATCACGATCGACTCGGGCGGCACGTCGATGCCCTCGTCCTTCAGCAGCGAGTCCGCCACGAGGTCGCGGATGCGTCCGCCGGCAGGCCCGTACTGGAAGATCGCGTCGCGGATCCCGGCGTCGGTGTGCCCGCTGCCGGCGAGGTGCTCCAGGTAGCGGCGCAGGTGGGTGAAGACCTGCTCGGTGTCGAAGAACCCGTCGTAGGGGCGTCCCGGGGCGAACGAGATCGCCTCGGGGTAGCGGTGGGTGACCTCGTTGAGGAAGTTCATGGTGTCCAGCACCGGGTCCGAGACGCTGGCGTGCAGGTCCGCCCTGCCGAGGGCGCGGCTCGGAGCCCGGGCCTGACCGGCTACCAGCGCCATTCCCGCTGGCGGAACAGGTGCTCGGCGTGGATGCCGCGGTCGGAGCACCACGTGAGGAACTCGTTGATCTGCTTGATCTGGTACGTGTCGTCGTTGTACGTGGTCGCCATGACGTGGCCCAGCCAGTCCTCCTCGCCCATGGCGTACACGTAGGCCTCGCCGGCGCCCAGCTCCGTCATGATGGCGGCGGCCTGCTCGGCGTTGGAGCCCGACAGCTTGCGCGAGTCGCTCATCTTCTTGGTCACCGGCTTGGTCAGCAGCGCCTGGTAGAGCCAGGTGAGTGAGGCGCCGTCGCACTCCATGCCGAGGAAGGCCAGGTCGACCTGCCCGAGGTGCTCGCGGATGTAGCGGTAGAGCACCGGGTCGATGCCGGAGGAGTCGGCGCCGACGAACATCGCCTTGCCGGCCATCTCCACCCAGTAGGTGGACTTGCCGCGGATGTCCAGGTCGCAGTGCTCGCCGAGGAACGGTGTCGCGACGACCTTGCCGCCGGGGATCTCGACCTCGTCGAAGTCGTCCACCTCGACGACGGGGAAGCCCAGGTTCTTCAGGTACAGCGCGATGGACGGGTCCTCGAGGTTGCCCCGCGAGGAGCGCGGCGCGACCACCGCTCCGATGCGCCCGCGCAGTTGCAGCAGCGTCTCCAGCACGATGTGGTCCTGGTGCCCGTGGGTGATGAGGACCAGGTCGATGAAGTCGGGCAGGTCGTCCAGCGTGTAGCGGTCACCGGCCGTGCTGTCCGCGCTGATGAACGGGTCGGTCACCACCGCCGCCTGCGGCGACTGCATGACCAGGCAGGCGTGGCCGAAGTAGCGGACCCGGCCGCCGGCCTCGATGTGCCGGTCGGGCGCGCCGCTGGGCTGCTCGCTGAGCAGGCCGGCCAGCAGCGCGGCCTGGGCGTCGTCGCCGATCTCCAGCGCCTCGCGCAGCGCGTTCAGCGACGTCGGGCGTACGCGGGCCATGAACAGCTCTTTCAGGCCGTCGTGGCGGAACGGCAGCGGCAGCTCCAGCACGTCGGGCGAGGGCAGCCGGGGCGTGCTCAGGATGAAGGGCCGCTCGTAGCCCGGCTCCAGTGACAGCTGCACCGACTGCCGCGACTCCATGTAGGCCGGGCTCTTGTAGACCAGCGGCTCGATGAAGCGCACGGCGGCCTGGTTGTCGGTGTCGTAGGCCAGCTCCACCAGGCCGTTGAGCTCCGGCGGGAGCTTGGGGTAGAGCGGGGTGAGGTCGAAGCCGGTGGCGTTGACCCGCAGCAGCTCCTGACCCTCGGCGATCGCGTTCGCGAGGCGGATCATGGCGGCGCGGTCGCGCTTGATGGAGTCGAGCAGGTCCCGCACCTCGTCGCTGCGCTCCTCGGCGATGTTCACGAAGAACCCGCCGCGCAGCTCCGGGTTGTTGCTCGCCGCGATGTGCACTTGCGGCGACTGCAGGTACGACTCCAGCATGGGCACCTGGAGGAATGCCAGGTTCATGGACGCCTGCACCGGCGCCACCGTGTGCATCCATCCGTAAAAACGGTCGACCAGCGGTTCGACAATGGCCTTCGACCGCAGGAACATCGGCGCGTCGGACATCTGGGCTCTCCTTTCCGCGGGAGAATTCAGCGAATCCCGGAGGGGTGGCAGGGGCGCCGATAAAGGCACGCACCGCGAAGCGCGCCGCGTCCGGGTCCACGGCATGACGCGGCACCGGGACAGTGAAACAAGAATGGCGTCGCGGACGCCAGCAATAGCGCTGCGGAAAAGTGTTCAACCGCCGTCGCACCGCAGTTGAACACCGAGCCGGACGCCCGTTCTCCGGCGCGTTGAACGCCTGCCCTCGTGTACTGTGCGACCCGCGTCACCGGTGCGCAGAATAATCGCCCGCCGCGTCGTGATACGACTTCCCTTGTCGTCACCGGCGGGGGCAAGGTGAGCGCATGGCGTCTGCGACCGATCGATTGTCGGCTGTTTCCCCGGATGTGGCTCAGGAGATCGAAGAACTCACTCTCCGGCTCGCCAAAAGATACGACGGCCCGGAGGACGAGGAACTGCTCCGTGAATTGCCCGTCGTCGCCGCCGAGCTGCCCGCGGCGCAGCGCAGGTTCCTGCGCGGTTTCGCGCTCGACGACGCCCTCGGCTACTGCGTCGTCGGCGGCCACACCATCGACCAGACCAGGATCGGGCCCACGCCACGCCACTGGCGCGGCCGGCCGCGGCCCGGCCCGGAGCTCGCCGAGGAGATCCTGCTCCTGCTGTACGCCTGCCTGCTGGGCGAGCCGTTCGCGTGGAAGACCCAGCAGGACGGCCGGCTGGTCCACGACGTCTTCCCGATCAAGGGGTACGAGACCGAGCAGCTCGGCGTCGGCAGCACCGACCTGCTCACCCTGCACACCGAGGACGCCTTCCACCCGTGGCGGGCCGACTTCCTGCTGCTGGGCTGCCTGCGCAACCCGCGCAGGGTGGCCACCACCGTCGCCGAGCTCGACGTCCGCCTGCTGGACCCGGCGCACGTGCGCACGCTGTTCCAGCCGCGCTTCCTGATCAGGCCGGACGACTCCCATCTCGCCGAGCACAACGCGCCGTCGGACGCCTACCGTGAGCAGTTCGCGGAGATCGCGGAGATGAAGCGGGACGACAACAGGGTGGCGGTCCTGTGGGGTGACCCGGCCTCCCCCTACCTGCGCATCGACCCGTACTTCATGGAGGTCCCGGACGGCGACGACGAGGCCGCCGCCGCGCTCGCCGCCGTCGGCGGCCTGCTGGAGGGCAGGACCGAGGACGTCGTGCTGCGCCCCGGCGACGTCCTGTTCATCAACAACCACCGGCTCGCGCACGGCAGGCGGCCGTTCATCGCCTCCTACGACGGCACGGACCGCTGGCTCAAGCGGGTGAGCGTGACGACCGACTTCCGCAAGTCACGCGAACGGCGTGGCACCGCGACGGCCCGATTCATCTAGTCGTGAGGAGAGGCGCCCGATGAGATACGAGTCCGCTGCGCTGGAAGAGTGGATGCGGCTCTACTACTTCTCGGCCGAGATCGACATCGGCAGTAGCGGGGTCGAGGACTACTCGCTCGCCGACCTGCGCAGGCTGCTCGGCATCGAGCCCGGGGAGCTCGACGCGATCATGCTGCGTGACAGCACCTCGCTGGGCGGCGCGGAGGTGCGCGCCGCCGTAGCCGACCGCTGGGGCACCGGGGATCCGGAGCGCGTGATGGTCACCCACGGCGCCAGCGAGGCCATCTACCTCGTGCTGAGCACGCTGCTCGACCCAGGTGACGAGATCGTCGCGCTGGAGCCGTCCTACCACTCGCTCACCTCCGTGGCGCAGACCCTGGGCTGCGCCGTGCGCGGCTGGCCGCTGCGCCCGGAGGACGGGTACGTGCCGGACCTGGGGCTGCTCAGGCGGCTGATCAACGACCGCACCAAGGCCGTCGTCGTGAACTTCCCGCACAACCCGACCGGCGCCACGCTGGCCCCGGCGCAGCGTGACGAGCTGGTCGCCGTCACCGCGGACGCGGGCGTGCACCTGGTGTGGGATCAGGCGTTCCGCGAGCTGACCCACGGCGGCGAGCCGCTGCGCGACCCCGGGCACGACCATCCGCGGGCGATCTCGATCGGCACCCTGTCCAAGGGGTACGGGCTGCCCGGCCTGCGGGTGGGCTGGTGCCTCGCCGACCCGGACCTGCTGGGCCGCACCCTGCATCTGCGGGACCGGATGACGCTGCACCTGTCGCCGCTGGTGGAGTTCCTGGCCACCCGGGTGGCGCGGGGCGCGGACCTGCTGCTGGCCGGCCGGCTGGCGCAGGCGCGGCGCAACCTGGAGGTGCTGCGGCAGTGGATGCGCGACAACGCCGACGTGGCCGACATGGTCGAGCCGCGCGGCGGCGTGTGCGCCTTCCCCCGGCTGCGCGGCCACGATGACACCACCGAGCTGTGCCACCGCCTGGCGCGCGAGCACCAGGTGCTGCTGGTGCCGGGGGCCTGCTTCGGCGATCCGGCCAGGGTCAGGCTCGGCTTCGGCGGTCCGGCCGAGCCGTTCGCACGCGGGCTCGACCTGCTGGGCAAGGTGCTGCATGTTTAGGATCCGGCTGGGCGCCGCCGACCTGGAGGAGATCGGAAGCCTCGTCGGCGAGCTGCGCCGCTCGTACGCCTCGGCCGAGGACCCGCGCTTCCTCGCCACCGCCACGACCCATGCCCAGGAGCTGCCGCGCGGCCTGCGGCACGGGCTGAACGAGTTCCGGCTGCGCGAGCCGGACGCGGTGTGCGTGATCGGCGGCTATCCGATCGACGACGAGCGCATCGGCCCGACCCCGGCCCACTGGAAGGACTGCGTCGGCCGCACCACCACCCCGGAGGAGGACTTCTACTTCTTCCTGTGCGCGTCCCTGCTCGGCGACCCGATCGGCTGGGCCACCCAGCAGGAGGGCCGGCTGATGCACGACGTGTTCCCGATCAAGGAGCACGTGCGCGAGCAGCTGGGCTCGGGCAGCGAAGAGCTGCTCACGTGGCACACCGAGGACGCCTTCCATCCGCTGCGGACGGACTACGTGGGCCTGATGTGCCTGCGCAACCCGGACGGCGTCGAGACGACGTACGCGTCGGTGGACGACGTCGAGCTGCCGCCCGAGGTGGCCGAGGTCATGCGGCGCGAGCACTTCCCCATCAGGCCCGACCTCTCGCACCGCCCCGGCGTGAGCGGGCGGCGGGACGCGGACGACGACGAGACGCGGCGGCTGCTGGAGCGCAGCTACGACTGGATCGCCGCTCTGGAGGCGGATCCGGCGCCCATCGCCGTGCTGTTCGGGCATCCGGATCAGCCGTACCTGCGGCTCGACCCCTACTTCATGGACCCGCCCGGCGACGCGGAGGAGGCGGCGGCGCTGGAGGCGACGGTCGCCGCGATCGACGCGGCCATCGGCGGGTACGCGCTGCGGCCCGGCGAGATCATCTTCCTGGACAACTACCGCGCGGTGCACGGCCGCAAGCCGTTCACCGCCAGGTTCGACGGCACCGACCGCTGGCTCAGGCGGCTGAACATCTCCCGCGACCTGCGCAAGTCCAGGGGCAGCAGGCTCAGCGCCGATTCGCGCGTCATCTACTGACCGATCTCCCCCAAGGAGCCGGCCGGGGCACGCCGCCCCGGCCGGCTCCTTTTCACCGCGTGCCGTCCAGCCCCAGCCAGGCGGACGCGGCCTGCCACACCTCGGCCAGCACGTCGGGCCGGTTCATGTCGTTGTGCTCGCACGGCAGCCTGACCTCCGTGATCTCCCCGGAGACGTAGGGCCGCCAGCGCTCGGTGGTGGGCTCGTCCTGCGGGCGGCCGTGCTCGGCGACGACCAGCAGCAGGTCGCCGTCGAAGGTGCCGTAGTCGTGGGTCCTGCCAATGGTCAGGTTGTTGTGGAAGACGCGGGCGAAGCGCACCAGCTCGTCCTCGGTGACCGCGCCCAGGACGTCGCCGGCGTGGCGGCGTACGACCTCGGTGAGCCGCTCCAGCTCGGCGTCCGCGTCCTCCAGGCCGGCGTCCGGGTCGTGGCCCGCGGGGAACTGGTCCAGGACGATCAGCGCGGCGATCTCCTCCCCCTCCGCGCGGAGCTGGACGGCCATCTCGTGCGCGACGATCGCGCCGTACGACCAGCCCAGCAGGTGGTAGGGGCCGCTCGGCTGGGCGGCGCGCAGGCGCTCGATCGACGTCCGCGCCGCCTCGCGGACCGAGCGCGACAGCTCGCTCTGCCCGTCCAGGCCGCGCGACTGCAGGCCGTAGAGCGGCATCTCGGCCGGCAGGACGCGGCCCAGCGGGCCGTATCCCCAGCACAGGCCGGCGGCGGGCGGCAGGCAGAACAGCGGCGGGCCGTCGCCCTTGACCCGCAGCGGCAGCAGGACGTCGAAGGAGTCGCTCACCGCTGACATGCTCAGCCGTTTCATCAGGTCGGCGGCGCTCGGGGCGGCGAACAGGTCGCGCACCTCGACCTGCACGCCGCGCTCGCGCAGCCGCTCGACCCACGCCACCGCGAGCAGCGAGTGCCCGCCGAGGGCGAAGAAGTCGTCGTGCACGCCCACCTCGGGCACGCCCAGCACCTCGGCGAAGGCGTCGCACAGGATCTCCTCCAGCATGAGCCCGGCCGAGCTGCGCTCCCCCGCCGTGTACTCGGGGGCGGGCAGCGCCTTGCGGTCGAGCTTGCCGTTGGGCATCAGCGGCATCCGGTCGAGCGGCACGACCGCGGCCGGCACCATGTAGCCGGGCAGCCGGTCCCTCGCGAGCCCGCGCAACGTCTCACGCAACTCATCCCCGATCCGCTCGTCAGCGCTTTCGGAGGGGACCACGTAGGCGATCAGGCGGCGGTCTCCTGGGGTGTCCTCTCTGACGACCACCACGGCCTGGGCGACCGAGGGGTGCGCGGCCAGGAGGGCCTCGATCTCGCCCAGCTCGACGCGGAAGCCGCGGATCTTGACCTGGTCGTCGGTGCGGCCGAGGAAGCGCAGGTCGCCGTCCCTGCTCCACCGCACCAGGTCGCCCGTGCGGTACATGCGCGCGCCTGGCCCGCCGTACGGGCAGGGCACGAAGCGCTCGGCGGTCAGGCCGGGCCGCCCGAGGTAGCCGCGCGCGAGGCCGGCGCCGGCGATGTACAGCTCGCCGGCCACGCCGGGCGCCACCGGCGCGAGCCTGTCGTCCAGGACGTACACCTGCGTGTTGCCGATCGGGACGCCGATCGAGGTGGCGTCCGGCCGGTCCTGGGTGAGCGCTCCGGCGGTCGACCAGACCGTGGTCTCGGTGGGGCCGTACAGGTTGGTGAGGGCGCCGGCCCGGTCCAGGAGGGCGCGGGCGAGGTCGTCGGGCAGCGCCTCGGCGCCGACGAGGACGCGGACGCGCGTCCAGTCCACCGGGTCGCCGTCGTCGGCCAGCAGCCCGCGCCACAGGCTGGGCGTGGCGTGCACGGTCACGCCGCCGCCCGCGTCGACGGACTCGTCAAGGGACTCACGGACGAGCGCGCGCAGCTTCCAGGGGTCGAGCACCTGCTCCTGCGCCGCCATGACCAGCCGCGCGCCGGTGAGCAGCGGCAGGTAGAGCTCCAGCCCGCCCATGTCGCAGCCCACGGTGCTGACCGCCGCCAGGTGGTCGCCGGGGGCGAGCGGCACCAGGTCCCGCATCGAGGTCAGGAAGTTCACCACGGCCCGGTGCTCGACGAGCACGCCCTTCGGCCGCCCCGTCGAGCCGGAGGTGTAGATGACCCACAGGGGATGCTCGGGCAGCAGCGGCGCGGTGCGCTCGCCCTGGGCCAGGGGCGAGCCGTCCAGCGCGGCCACCTCCGCCGCCGACGCGGGATCGTCGAGGACGAGCACGGGCACGCCGTCCCGGCCGTCCGGTGAGATGCCGAACCCGGGCAGCCGCTCGCGCAGGTCGTCGCTGGTCAGCAGGCACACCACGCCCGCGTCGGCGATCACGTACGCGGTCCGCTCCGACGGATAGGCCGGGTCGATCGGCAGGTACGCGCCGCCGGCCTTGACCACGGCCAGGAGCGCCACGAGCAGGTCCACGCCGCGCTCCAGCACGACGGCGACGACCGTCTCGGGGCCCACTCCCCTGCCGGCGAGGTGGCGGGCCAGCCGGTTCGCCCGCTCGTGCAGCTCGGCGTAGGTGAGCCGGTCCGCGCCGAAGGCCAGGGCGACGGCGTCCGGGGTCCGGCGAGCCTGCTCCTCCAGCAGGCCGGCGACGGTCGCGCGGGGCACCTCGAGCGCCGTGTCGTTCCACTCCCGCAGCAGGCGGCGGCGTTCGACGCCGTCCAGGACGTCCACCTGGCTCAGCCGCAGGCCGGGGTCGGCGGCGAGCGTGTCCAGCACGCGGGCCAGCCGATCGGCGATCATCTCGGCCGTCTCCGCGTCGAACAGGTCGGCCGCCGCCGTCACCGAGCCGCGCAGCCCGGCCGGGGCGCCGCTCGCGTCGAGCACCTCGACCACGCTGACGTCGAGGTCGAACTTGACGACCGCGCCGCCGGTGCCCAGGCCGCCGCCGCCCTGCCGCACGCCGGGCAGGTCGAGGACCGGCGCGGCGGTGTTCTCCAGCAGCAGCACCACCTGGAACAGCGGGTGGCGGGCCAGGGACCGGGCCGGCGACAGCTCCTCCACGAGCCGTTCGAAGGGCACGTCCTGGTGGGCGAACGCCTCAAGACCCGTCTCCCGCACCCGGCTCAGCACCTCGCGGAAGGCCGGGTCGCCGGACAGGTCGGTACGCAGCACGAACGTGTTCACGAAGTAGCCGACCAGGTCGTCGAGCGCCTCGTCGCCGCGCCCCGCCGCAGCCGACCCGATGGGGACGTCGGTGCCGGCGCCCAGCCGCGACAGCAGGACCGCGAGCGCGCCGTGCAGCACCATGAACATCGTCACGCCCTCGGCGCGGGCCAGCTCCAGGAGCCGCGCGTGGGTGGCGGCCGGGATGTCCAGCGGGACGCGGACGCCGCGGTGACCGGCGACGGCGGGGCGCGTCCTGTCCGCGGGCAGCGGCAGCTCCTCGGGCGCGCCGGCCAGCGCGCCGCGCCAGTAGGCGATCTGGCGGGCGATGACGCTGTCCGGGTCGCCGGCGTCGCCGAGCAGGTCGCGCTGCCAGAGCGTGTAGTCGGCGTACTGGACGGGCAGCGGCGTCCAGCCGGGCGGCCTGCCCTCGCGCCTGGCCGCGTACGCGGTGGAGAAGTCCCTGGCCAGCGCCGACCACGACCAGCCGTCGCCGGCGATGTGGTGCATGACCACCACCAGCACGTGCTCGGCCGGCCCTGTGCTGAACAGCGACATGCGGATCGGCGCCTCGCGCGCCAGGTCGAAGGCGTGGCGCTCGGCCTGGGCGGTGGCCGCCGCGAGGTCCTCGAGCGCGACGTCGCGGAACTCGGGCTCCCAGTCGAGGTCGTCGAGGTCGAGGACCTTCTGGTACGGCTCGCCGCCCACCACGTGGAAGACCGTGCGCAGGGTCTCATGGCGTTGGAGCACGTCGCCCAGGGCGGCGCGGAGCGCGTCGCGGTCCACCTCGCCGTCCATGCGGACGGCGGCCGGGATGTTGTAGGCGTCGCTGGGTCCTTCGAGCTGGGCGATGAACCACAACCTGCGCTGCCCGTACGACAGCGGCACCAGCTCGGGGCGTTCCCTGGCGGCGAGCGGCGGGCGGCTCCTGCCCGCGCTCGCCAGCCTGACCGCGAGCCCGGCCACCGTCGGCGCCTCGAACAGCTCGCGGATCTCGATGTCCACGCCGAGCACGGCGCGGATGCGGCTGACGAGCCGGACGGCCAGCAGCGAGTGGCCGCCGAGCTGGAAGAAGTCGTCGTCCACGCCCACCCGCTCCAGGCCGAGGACGTCGGCGAAGGCCGCGCACAGCAGCTCCTCGCGCAGGTCGGCGGGGCCACGGCCGTCGCCGGCCGCCGTGGCGCGGCCGGGGGCGGGCAGGGCCTTGCGGTCGAGCTTGCCGTTGGACATGAGGGGCAGCTCGTCCAGCTCGACCACCGCCGCAGGGACCATGTGGCCGGGCAGCCGGGCGGCCGCGAACGTGCGCACGTCCTCCGGCTCGACGCCCTCGCCGGTCACGTACGCGACCAGGCGCCGGTCGCCGGGGACGTCCTCGCGCGCCACCACGGCGGCGCCGGTGACGCGCGGGTGCGCGGCCACGACCGCCTGGACCTCGCTGGGCTCGACCCGGAAGCCGCGGATCTTGACCTGGTCGTCGGCGCGGCCGGCGAAGAGCAGCTGCCCGTCGGGGGTCCAGCCGGCCAGGTCGCCGGTACGGTACATGCGCCCGCCGTACGGGCAGGCCACGAACCGCTCGGCGGTCAGCCCCGGCCGGCCGACGTAGCCGCGGGCCAGCCCCTCACCGGCGGCGTACACCTCGCCGAGCGAGCCGGCGGGGACCGGTCGCAGCCAGCGGTCGAGCACGTACAGGCGGGTGTTGGCGACGGGCCGGCCGATGGGCACCGCGCCGCCCGGCGTGAGGCGGGTGGTGGCCACGCCGATCGTGGTCTCGGTGGGGCCGTAGTGGTTGAACACCCGGCGCTCGCCGGCCGCCGCGAGCAGATCGCTGACCCACGGCTCGGGAGCGGCCTCGCCGCCCAGCACCAGCGACCTGGCGGGCAGCACGTCGGCGAGACGGCCGTCGGCGCCGAGCGCGGCCAGATGGGAGGGCACCGCCTTGAGGTAGTCGATGCGGTGCTCGCTCAGGTAGGGCGCCACGGCGGTGCCGGCGTCGAGGACGTGCAACTGCCCGCCGTGGGCGAGGCTGGCGAACATGATCGTGTTGCCCAGGTCGGTGGCCTGGCCCTGGAGGACGGCGTAGCGGGCGCCCGGCTCGCCGAGGCCGACGGCGCCGGGCACGTGCGTGACGTAGTTGGCGAGCCCGCCGTGGGTGACGGCCACGCCCTTCGGCCGGCCCGTCGAGCCCGAGGTGTAGATCACGTACGCGACGGCCTGCGGGGGGACGGCGATCGCGGCCGAGCCGCGCGGCGCCGCGGCGATCTGGGCCGCGACCAGCGGATCGTCGAGCGCGAGCGTGCGGATCCTGGCGACCGGCAGCTCGTCCAGGATGTCCGCGGTGCCGAGCAGCAGCGCGGCGCGGCTGTCGGACAGCAGGTACACGATCCGGTCGGCGGGCTGCTCGGGGTCGATCGGCAGGTACGCGGCGCCCGCCTTCCACACCGCGAGGATGGCCGTCACCACCTCCACGCCCCGGGGCAGGCACAGGCCCACGACCGACTCGGCGCCGACGCCCTGGGCGGTCAGGTAGGCGGCCAGCCGGGCGGCCCGCTCGTCCAGTTCGGCGTACGTGAGCCGGGTCGCGCCGCCCACCACCGCCACCTCGCCCGGCGTGCGGGCGGCCTGCTCCTCGAACATGCGGACGACCGTGCGGTCCGGGATCTCCGCCGCGGTGTCGTTCCACTCCTCCAGCAGGCGGCGCAGCTCGTCCTCGCCGAGCACCTCGACGGCGCGCAGCGGCACGTCCTGCGCGTCATGCTCGGCCTCCAGCGCCGTCACGAGGTTCTTCAGCGCGGTCATGACGAGCCCGCCGACGGCGTGGGGGTCGATGGGCGCCACGGCGTCCACGGCCAGGCCCATGCCGTCGCCGTCGTCGTCCACGGCGACGGTGAGGGGATAGTTGTTGACCGGCCTGGTGTAGGCGACGCGGACGCCGCCGGCGTCCGCGTCCGGCTGACGGTCGGGGGCGGCGGTGTTGTGGCGGTAGTTCAGCAGCGAGGTGAACAGCGGGGCGTCGGCGGGCACGCCGCTCGCGCGCTGGGCCACGGCCAGGGGGGCGTGCTCGTGCTCCAGCAGCGCGGCGAGCTGGTCCCGCATGGCGGTGACGGCGCCGGTCACGCTCGTCCCGCCGTCGCCGAGGCGGACCCGTACCGGCAGGGTGTTCATGAACAGGCCGAGCGCGCGGTCGGCGCCGGTGCCGGCGTTCATGCGGCCGAACAGCACGGTGCCGAAGACGACGTCGTCGCGGCCGGACACGGCGGCCAGCACGCGGGCCCAGGCGACGTGCGCGATCGTGGCGGGGCTGGCGCCGAGGCGGCGCGCGACCGCGCGCAAGCGCGCCTCCAGCTCGGGATCGACACGCATCAGCGCCTGCTCGGTCGCGGTGCCGTCGGCGTGCACGTCCACCAGGCCGAACGGGGCGGTCGGCTCGGTCACGTCGCCGAGCAGCCCCGTGAAGTAGCGCTCGTGCTCCTCCCGGGTGACGCCGCCGCGCGCCTGGGCCACGAAGTCGCGGAACGGCACGGGCTCGGGCAGCTCGCCGCCGCGACCCGCGAGGATGGCCGAGACCTCCTCGTACACGGCCTCGAGCGCCATGTGGTCGCGGACGATGTGGTGCATGCGGACCATCGCCAGCCACCTTCCCGTGGCCGGGTCCTGGGCCGCCGTCACGTCCATCAGCGGGGCGCGGGCGAGGTCCATCGGCTCGGCGGCGAGGGCGAGCAGCTCGTCGAGCGCGTCGCCACCCCCCAGGCTCGCCTCGCGTACGGGGAGCTCCGCGTGCCGCCACACGACCTGCACCGGCTCACGCAGGCCCTCCCACACGACCGCCGTGCGGTGGATGTCGTGGCGGTCCACCACCTGCCTCAGCGCCTCGACGAAGGCGTCGAAGCCCTGCCTGGAGTCGCACTCCACCACCGTGGGCGCGGCGTAGGTGTCGCGTCCGCCGCCCGCCATGAGGTGGTGGAAGAGCAGGCCCTCCTGGAGCGGAGCCAGCGGGTACACGTCGGCGACGTTGGCGGCGCCGCCCGTCACGCTCGCCACGATCCGCTCGATCTCCTGGGGGGTCAGGTCCGCCAGCGGGAGCATGTCAGGGGTGATCTCCCGAGCGTCCTCGGGGATGCGGCCGGGCGGCACCTCCACCCAGGGCACCGCCGCCGCGGCGGCCAGGCCGGCCACCGTGGGCCGGTCGAACAGGGCGCGCACCGACACCGCGACGCCGCGCGCCCGCAGGCGTTCGACCAGTGACACGGCCAGGAGCGAGTGGCCGCCCAGGCGGAAGAAGTTGTCGTGCACGCCGACCCGGTCCAGGCCGAGCACGCGGGCGAACTCCTCGCAGAGGATCTCCTCCCGTACGGTGGCGGGGCCGCGGCCCTCGGTCACCGCGTACTCGGGGGCGGGCAGCGCGTCCCGCCTGAGCTTGCCGTTGACGGTGAGCGGCAGCGCGTCCAGCACCACGACGGCGGCGGGCACCATGTGCTCGGGCAGCCGCCCGGCCGCGAAGGCGAGCACCTCGTCCGGCGCGACACCGGCCGTGACACCGGCTCCCGCGGCTGCCGGGACGACGTAGGCGACCAGGCGGAGGTCGCCTGGTCTGTCCTCGCGGGCGATCACCGCCGCCTGGGAGACTTGGGGGTGGGCGGCTACGGCGGCCTGGACCTCGCCCGGCTCGATGCGGTAGCCGCGGATCTTGACCTGGTCGTCCGTGCGGCCGAGGAACTCCAGCTGCCCGCCGGCGTTCCAGCGCACGAGGTCGCCGGTACGGTACATGCGCCCGCCGTACGGGCAGGCCACGAAGCGCTCGGCGGTCGGCCCGGGGCGTCCCGCGTAGCCGCGGGCGACCTGCGCGCCGGCGATGTACAGCTCGCCAGGCACCCCCACGGGGACCGGCTCCAGGCCGCCGTCCAGCACGTACAGGCGGGTGCCGGGCGAGGGCCGGCCGATCGGCACCCACGTGCCCACCTCCTGCCCGGCGCGCACCTCGAAGGTGCAGCAGCCGACCACCGCCTCGGTGGGCCCGTACTCGTTGACCACCACCGACTCGGGCGCCCGCGCCAGCCAGGCGCGCACCTCGGCCCCGGCGAGCGGTTCCCCGCCGACGACCCAGTGGCGCGCGCCGGCCGCGACGTTCCCCGGCTCCTGGCGCAGCAGCGGCAGGTGTCCCGGCACGACCTTGGCGAGCCCGAACCCGCCGCCCTGCTCGCGCACGACCGCCGCCAGCCCCTCGGCCCCGCCCGCCACGCTGACGCGCACGCCGGCGCCGGCCGCGAGCGGCACCCACACGCTGGTCACCGTCAGGTCGAACGCCAGCGACGAGTGCACGGGCGCGCCGCCCGCCACCGCGTACGTTTCAGCCGACCAGGCCACGTAAGAGGCCAGGCCGCCGTGGGTGACCGCCACCCCCTTGGGCAGCCCGGACGAGCCGGAGGTGTACATCACGTACGCCAGCCCGCCCGGCTCGACCCGGGTGCGCACCGGCGCGGGCACGCCGTCCACCGGCCGATCGTCGAGGACCATCACACCCGGCACACCGGACAGGGCGTCGGCGGTGGCGGCGTCGGCGAGCACGGCCACGGCTTGCGCGTCGGCGAGGACGAACCGGATGCGCTCGGCGGGATGCGCCGGGTCGATCGGCAGGTAGGCGCCGCCCGCCTTCCAGATCGCGAGCATGGCGGTCAGCGCCCCGATGCCGCGCGGCAGGCAGAGCCCCACGACCGACTCGCGGCCGACGCCCAGGTCCGCCAGCCGGGCGGCCAGCAGGTTCGCCCGCGCGTCCAGCTCCCCGTACGTCACCTCCACGCCGTCGCAGGTCACCGCGACCGCGTCCGGCGTGGCCGCGGCCCACCGCTCGAACCGCTCCACGACAGGCACGGCCGGCGCCGGGGCGGGCGTCCCGTTCCACTCCTCCAGCACCTGCCGCCTGGCGGCCTGGTCCAGCACCGGCACGCCGGACAGCGCCGCCTCCCGGTCGTCGCGGAGGGCGGTGACGAGGCCGTCCAGCGCGGTGCTCAGCAGCCGGGCCACCAGGCCGGGGTCGATGGGCGCGACGGCGTCCACGGCCAGCGACAGGCCCTGCCCGTCGTCGTCCACGGAGACGGTGAGCGGGTAGTTGTTGCTCTCGCGCGAGTAAGCGACCTTGATGCCTTCGAAGGCGTCCGCTGCCTGACCGTCCTGTCCGGGGTTGTGCCGGTAGTTGAGTATCGAGGTGAACAGCGGCGTCCCGGCGGGCACGCCACCGGCCCGCTGCGCCACCGCCAGCGGCGCGTGCTCGTGGGCGAGCAGTTCGGCCAGCTGCCCGCGCATCGCGGCGACGGCGTCCGCGATCGTGGCGCCCCCGATCCGCGCCCTGACCGGGAGCGTGTTGATGAACGGCCCAGGCACGCGGTCGGCGCCCGCGCCGGCGTTCATGCGGCCGAACAGCACCGTGCCGAACACGACGTCGTCGCGCCCGGACACGGCGGCCACCACGCGGGCGAACGCCACGTGCAGGAGCGTAGCCGGGCTGACGCTCAGCCGGCGCGCGGTCTCGCGGACCCGGCCCGGCAGGCCCTGCGGCAGGTCCAGCTCGGCGCGGACGACGTCCTTGCCGTCGCCGTGCACGTCCAGGACGCCGAACGGCGCGGTCGGGCCGTCCACGTCGCCGAGCAGGCCGGCGAAGAACCGCTCGTGCTCCTCCTCGGTGAGGCCGCCCCTGGCCTGGGCGACGAAGTTGCGGAACGGCAGCGGCTCCGGCGGCTCCTCGCCCTTCATGAACGCCGCGACCTCGTTCATCAAAATCTCCAGGCCGAGGTGGTCCTGGACGAGGTGGTGCACCCGCACCAGGGCCAGCAGGCGGTCGCCGTGCCGGGCGGTGTGCACGTCGAGCAGCGGCGCCCGCCTGAGGTCCATGGCCAGGCCGACGGCGGACACCAGCTCCTCGGGTGCCGCCGGGGCGACCTCCGTGACCGGCAGCGTCGCCGTACGCCACACCACCTGGACCGGCTCGGCGAGCCCCTCCCACAGCACCGCGGTGCGGAAGATGTCATGCCGGTCGATCACGCGCCGCAGGGCCGCCAGGAACGCCTCCAGCCGGGCCTGGGAGTCGAACTCCACGACGGTCGGCGTCACGTAGGCGTCCTCGCCGCCGTCGGCGAGCAGGTGGTGGAAGAGGATGCCGCTCTGCAGCGGCGCCAGCGGATAGACGTCGGCGACGTTGGCGGGGCCGCCGTCCACGGCGGCGACGACCCGGTCCACCTCGTCCTGGGTCAGCCTCACCATGGGGAGCATGGCGGGGGTGATGTGCCGGGCGTCGCCGGGGATGCCGTTGGGGGGTGCGGTGACCTGCTCGTCCTCGGCCGCCGCGGCGAGCCCCGCGACGGTCGGCGTCTGGAAGAGCGCGCGTACGGAGATCGTGACGCCGCGCGCCCGCAGCCACTCGACGAGCGAGACCACCAGCAGCGAGTGGCCGCCGAGCGCGAAGAAGTCGTCGTCCACGCCGACGCCGTCGAGCCCGAGTATCGCGGCGAACCCGGCGCACAGCAGCTCCTCGCGCGCGTTCGCCGGGCCCCTGCCCGCGCCGGTGGCGAACGCGGGGGCGGGCAGCGCCTTGCGGTCCAGCTTGCCGTGCGCGTTGAGCGGCAGCGCGTCGAGGACGACCACGGCCGACGGGACCATGTAGCCGGGCAGGCGGCGGGCCGCGTGCTCGCGCACCTCCTCGGGGACGACGCCGGTGCCCGTCACGTAGGCCACCAGGCGCTTGTCCCCGGGCAGGTCCTGCCGGGCGATCACCGCCGCGTGGCGCACGGCGGGGTGGCCGGTGAGCACGCTCTCGATCTCGCCCGGCTCGACGCGGAAGCCGCGCACCTTCACCTGGTCGTCGGCGCGGCCCAGGTAGTCGAGGTCGCCTTCGGCGTTCCAGCGCACCAGGTCGCCCGTACGGTAGAGCCGCGCGCCAGGGCCGCCGAACGGGTCGGCCACGAACCGTTCCGCGGTCAGCCCCGGCCGGCCGAGGTAGCCTCTGGCCAGGCCGGCGCCGCCCACGTACAGCTCGCCTGGGACGCCGGGCGGCACCGGGCGCAGGGCGGCGTCCAGCACGTGGGCGCGGACGTTGGTGATGGGCCGCCCGATGGGCGGGGTGCCGGTGGAGGTCTCGCCGTACCAGGCGGTGGCGTAGACGGTGGCCTCGGTGGGGCCGTAGATGTTGGCCAGCCGCACGTCCGGCAGCGCCTCCCGGACGGCCGCGACGGCGTTCGGGGTGAGCGCCTCGCCGGCCATGACGACCGTACGAGCCCGCACGTCGAGGCCGTCGACGTCGAGCAGCCGCGAGAACGCCGACGGCACCGCGCTGATCAGGCTCAGGTCCCAGCGGTCACGGTCGGCGAGCGACAGCAGGTCGTCCACGATCTCGATGGAGCCGCCCGACACCAGCGGGCCGAAGATCTCGAAGACCGACACGTCGAAGTTGAGCGAGGTCGAGGCCAGCACCCGGGAGAACTGCTCGCCTCCGAACTCGGCGGCCGCCCACGACAGCAGGTTGCCGACCGACCGGTGCTCGACCACCACGCCCTTCGGCCGCCCGGTGGAGCCCGAGGTGTAGATGACGTAGGCGGGATGCGCGGGGGTCGGCCCACAGGCGGGCGGCTGCGCCGGCATGGCCGCGACGGCGGCGGCGGTGGCGGGGTCGTCGAGGAGCACGCGCGGGGTGGCGCCGGTCCGCTCCTCCTTCGCCGTGGTCAGCACCAGCACCGGCGCGGCGTCCTGGAGCATGAACGCGACGCGTTCGGCCGGGTAGGAGGCGTCGATCGGCAGGTACGCGCCGCCCGCCTTGGACACCGCGAGCAGCGCCACGATCAGGTCGATCCCGCGTTCCAGGGCCACCGCGACCAGCGTCTCGGGGCCCACGCCGCGCTCGGCGAGGAAGTGCGCCAGCCGGTTGGCCCTGGCGTCGAGTTCGGCGTACGACACCTGCGCGCCGCCGCGCACCACGGCCACGGCGCCGGGGGTGCGGGCCGCCTGCGCCGCGAACAGCTTGGGCACCGTCGTCCGCGGCACGGGCAGCGAGGTGTCGTTCCAGGTGGCGAGCAGCCGGCGCTCGTCGTCGTCCAGCAGGTCCACCGCGCCGGTACGGGTCCGCGGGTCGGCGGCCACCTGACGCAGCACCCGCGTCCAGCGGCCGGCCAGGGCGGCGGCGGTGGGCGCGTCGAACAGGTCCGCCGAGGCAAGCAGGGAGCCGCGGATGCCCGCGGGGCGTCCTGCGGCGTCCACGGTCTCGGTGACGCTGATCTCGAGGTCGAACTTCGCCGCCGGCGCGGCCGTCGGCACGCCGTCGCCGTCGTCAGGGGCCTCCGTGGCGGTGTCGAGGGTGAGCATGACCTGGAACAGGGGGTGGCGGGAGAGCGACCTGTTCGGGGCCAGCTCCTCCACCAGGCGCTCGAACGGCACGTCCTGGTGGGAGAGCGCCTCCCATCCTGCCTTGCTGACGCGGCCGAGCAGCTCGCCGAAGCTCGGGTCGCCGGACAGGTCGGTGCGCAGCACGAGCGTGTTGACGAAGAAGCCGACGAGGTTCTCCAGGGCCGCGTCCAGCCGGCCCGCGACGGGCGTGCCGATCGGGATGTCGGTGCCCGCGCCGAGCCTGGAGAGCAGCACCGCGAGCCCGGCCTGCATGACCATGAACGTGGTGGCGCCCTCGGCCCTGGCGATCTCCACCAGCCGCGCGTGCAGGTCGGCCGGGATGTCCACGGTCGCCACGTGGCCGCGGTAGCCGGGCACGTCGGGGCGCGGGTGGTCGTACGGCAGCGGCAGCTCCTCCGGCAGGCCGTCGAGCACGCCCCGCCAGTAGCCGATCTGGCGGGAGATCAGGCTGTCCGGGTCCTGGTCGTCTCCGAGCAATTGGCGCTGCCACAGCGTGTAGTCGGCGTACTGGACCGGCAGCGGCTCCCAGTCCGGGGCCCTGCCGTGGGAGCGGGCCTCGTACGCGGCCGACACGTCACGAGTGAGCGGCTTCATCGACCAGCCGTCGCCGGCGATGTGGTGGATCACCACGACGAGCGTGTTCTCGCCGGTGTCCGTCACGAACAGCCACGCCCTGATCGGCGGCTCCCCCGCCAGATCGAACGCGTGCCGGCACGCCTCGTCCACGGCGCTGCCGAGCGCGCCGTGCGCCACCTCCCGGACGGTCAGCTCCCACTCCAGCTCGTCCACGGGCAGGACGTGCTGGTACGGCTCGCCGCCCGCCACGGGGAACACCGTGCGCAGCGCCTCGTGCCTGGCCATGACGTCCAGGAAGGCAGCTTGGAGTGCTCCCGGGTCCACGTCGTCGGCCAGGCGGAGGGCGATCGGGATGTTGTAGGTCGCGCTGGGACCTTCGAGCTGCTGGATGAACCACAGCCGACGCTGCGCGTACGACAACGGGATCATGAACGTTCCTCCTGGTCACGCATCGGCTGCAAAGGGGGTCTCACAGTGGGCCGCTGATCGCCCAGCCGCTGCGCGACGCCCGCCACGGTCGGCGACTCCAGCAGCACGGGCAGCGGCAGTTCGATGCCGAGGTCGGCACGGATCCGGCTGATCAGCCGTACGGCCAGCAGCGAGTGGCCGCCCAGGTCGAAGAAGTCGTCGTCCACGCCGACCCGGTCCAGGCCGAGGACGCCGG
>NZ_JBEXLH010000045.1:0-72950 GCF_040609855.1 Nonomuraea sp. NPDC004580
GGTCCACGTCGGCCAGCACCACGCGGGCGCCGAGCGCGGCCAGGTCGGCGCCGATGGCCGCGCCGATCGCCCCCGCTCCGCCGGTGACGACCGCGACCCGCCCGTCCAGCCGCAGCCCCTCCATCACTTCCACGCCTCGACCAGGTCGGCGGTCGTCGTGCGGGTGGCCAGCAGGCCGATCGTGTGCTTGAGCACCGCCCGCGCGTACTCCTCCGGGACGCCCGCGACCGCGTCGGTCACCACGCGCACCCGGTAGCCCAGGTCGACCGCCTCCAGCGCCAGCCCGGGGATGCCCAGGTTGAGCGAGACGCCGACCGCGACCACCTCGGAGACGCCCAGCGAGCGCAGCGTCATGTCCAGGGAGGTCCCGGTGAACGGGGAGAAGCCGTGATGGCGGCGGCTCTCCAGGTCGCCGGGGTCGAGCAGCTCGGGCAGCACCTCGGCGGCGGGAGCGCCTTCCAGCATGTGGGCCGGGTCCTTGAGCAGGGAGACGATGAACGGGCAGTTGCCGGTATGGGAGCCGGCCCGGTCGGGGCGGAACGCGGCGGTGCAGTGGATCACCGGCACGCCGGTCCGGCGGGCGGCCTGGAGCAGGCGGGCGGCGTTGGCGATCACGTCGTGCCGCTCGCACGCCGCCACCAGATCCGGAAATTTCGTGAGATCGCCGACGACACCTCGCTGCATCTCCATCACCAGCACCGCCACGCGCTCCACCGGCGACCTCCACCCGTTGTTTAGCCGAGCGCTTGCTTGGTACGCCGCTCAGCATAACACCGGCACATCCCGCCATCTCCGATTAACGCGGGGCGAAATATCTCCGGTCGTGACAACCCGAACCCCGGGTGAGACCGTCGAATCGAAGACGGCCGTCTGATGGGGGTAGGACTTGGTCCCTGGGTACCGCGAAGTACGGCAGCTCGGCGCCGGCCGCACCGGCCGCGTGTTCCTCGCCACCTATCAAGAGACCGGCGCGTACGTGGCCATCAAGTACCTGAACGCCACCCTGCGCAGGGACACCGAGTTCATGGACCGCTTCCGGTCGGACACCCACCGCCTCGTCGAGATCGACTCCCCCGACGTGGTGCGCCTGTACGAGTACGTCGAGACCGCCACCAGGGCCGCCCTCGTCATGGAGCTGGTGGACGGAGTGTCCCTGCGCACGCTGCTGACCGAGCACGGCCGGATCACCCCCGAGGCGGCGCTGGCCGTGGTCAAGAGCACGCTGCTGGCCCTCGCCGCCGCCCACGAGCGCGGGGTGGCGCACCGGGACGTCACGCCGGGCAACATCCTGGTCCAGGCCGACGGCACGACCAAGCTCACCGACTTCGGCGTCGTGGTGCACGCCGAGGAGCCCGGGGTGCCCGCCGGCAGCCCACCGTACATGGCGCCCGAGTTGTGGACGCAGGGGCGCGACGGGCCGCCGGCCGACGTGTACGCGGCGGCGTGCGTGCTGTTCGAGGCGGTCAGGGGACGGCCGCCGTACCGGGCGGAGAACGGCGACGGCGACCAGGACGTGCCCGCGCTGCGCGACCAGCACCTCGTGGAGCCCGTGCCGGTGGAAGTAGCTCCCGACACGCTGCGCGACCTGCTCAGGCGCGGGATGGCCAAGGACCCGGCCGTCAGGTACGCCTCCGCCCGGCAGTTCGCGGCCGAGCTGGAGGAGGACGCCGCCTCCGGGTACGGCCCCGACTGGGAGAAACGCGGACGACGGCACCTGGCGGAGCTGGCCACACTGCTGGCGTTACGCTTCCCGCTGGCGCGCACCTCCCCGGCCCCCTCGAACGGCCTGCGCTCCCGGCTGCCCAGGCTGCCGCCCCAGCTCTGGGTGGCGGGCGGCGCGGTGATCGCGGCGGTGGTCGCGATCCTGGTGTCCGGCGGCGGGGTGCCACCCGGTCCAGGGACGATCCTGCTGCCGCCGCCCGAGGTCCGTGACGAGCCGGCGCCGGCCGCCACGAGCCCCTCACCCACCCGGTCGAGCGCCGCGCCCCGGCGGACCGCCGCCTCCCCGTCCCCGCCCGCCACCCGGACCGCCGCCCCTCCCTCCCCCCGTCCCACCCGCAGCGGGCAGCCCGGCACGTCCGCGCCCATCGCCTCCGTGCGGGCGGCCACGATCCTGCGGTGGAACGGCACGGCGGGGACGATCGGGGTCTCGGCGGACGGCACGGGGGCGGTGCGGCTGCGGATCGCGTACACGAGGAGGAACGGCGACGGCGGGGCGGCGCGGACCGTCCGGCAGGAGAGCCGCACCCTGCGCGGCCGCACCTCCTACATCAGCGCCGTCACCCACGACCCTGGGCGGGTGCCGTGCGGGGAGCTGGCGCACGTCGGAATCCTGGTGATGACCGAGCCGGCGGCCGGGAACGGGCCGCAGGTCAGCGAGGTCGCGCTGACCGGCCCCGACTGCCCCGCGCCACCTGCCCCCACAGCCACCCGCCCGGCCCCGCCCACCACGGACCCGTCGCTCAGCCCAGCCCGCCCGTCCGCCACCCCGCCCTCCTCCGGCCCCGAGGCCCGCTCATCCGCCACCCCGCCGTCCTCCGGCCCCGAGGCCCGCTCATCCGCCACCCCGCCGTCCACCGGCCCCGAGGCCCGCTTCTCAGCCCGCCCGTCCGCCACCCCGCCCTCCTCCGGCCCAGAAGCCGGCCTCTCCACGCCGACCCTCTTCCGCAACTGGCCGGAGCCCGATCTCGAGTCGCCGGCCGGGGGATGAGCCGGCCGGCTGAGCGGGCCTTGCCCGGGCAACCAAGCGTGCGCTAGCTTGGCAGGCACGATGAGCGGTGACACCTCTGCCTACCGGGCCGCCTGCGCGCGCGGCGAGCTGGTCATCCAGCGCTGTGCGGCCTGCGACCGCCGCATCCACCTCCCCGAGCCGGCCTGTCCCTGGTGCGGCGGCCGGCAACTGGTGTTCGACCCCGTCTCGGGCGACGGCGTCGTGCACACCTACACGGTCGTGCACCGCTCCTTCTCCCCCGCCTACCAGGGCCGCGAGCCGTACGTGATGGCCTGGGTCGACCTGCCGGAGGGCGTGCGCGCGTTCGGGCACGTGATCGGCTGCGAGCTCGGGCAGGTGCGCATCGGCCTGCCCGTACGCGTGACCTTCCACGACGACCTGCCCCACTGGAGGCCCGCGTGAAGCTGGGCAACGTGCTGATCCCCGTCGCCGACCTGGACGCGGCGATCGCGTTCTACGGCCTGCCGGTGAAGTTCCGCGACGGCGACAGGTTCGCCGCGCTCGACGGCGGCGGGGTGACCGTGGCGCTGGCGGGGCCGGAGGAGCACGTCGCCGGGTCGGTCGCGGTGTCGTACAAGGTGGCGGACGTCGATCGCGAGGTGGGTGAGCTGGTCGCGCGCGGCGCCGAGGTGGTGCGGGAGCCCGAGGCAGGACCGCACGAGAGGCGGGCCGTGCTGCGCGACCCCTCGGGCAACGTCTTCGTGCTCTATTCGCCCCTCTGAGATGGAGGCACCCCCATGGCACGACCGGCACGATCGCCGTACGGCAACTACGGGCACGCGATCCTGACCGCGAGCGCGATGCGCACGCCTGACCAGGTGGCGCTGACGTACTGCGGGGAGCGCGGCTTCACCTACGACCAGCTCAACAGGAACGTCAACCGCCGCGCCAACGCCCTCATCGCCGCCGGGGTCACGCCGGGCACCCGGGTGGCGGCGCTGCTCAACGAGACGTTGCAGGTGGCCGAGGTCTATCTGGCGCAGGCGAAGATCGGGGCGGTGACGGCGGCGCTGAACCCGTACTGGCCGGTCGAGACGCTGCGCGACGTGGTGGCCGCCTCGGGGTGCACGGCCTTCGTGCACGACGCCACCGTGGCCCCCGCGGTCGAGGCCGTCAGGCCGGAGCTGCCGCAGGTGACGACCTGGATCGACGTACGGGAGCTGCCGGAGGCGTCCGACGCCGAGCCGCCGCTCGGCGGGTCCTACGACGACCCGCTCGCGCTCTACTACACCTCGGGCACCACCGGCCTGCCCAAGGCCGTCGTGCACACCCACGCCTCGTCGCTGGCCACCGCCCAGATCTGGCTGGACGTGCCGCGCGGCCCCGACGCGGTGTTCGGCACCGGGGCGATCATCTGGGGCATCGGCTTCCCCGCCATCGTCGGCCCGGCCCTGTACGCGGGCATGCGCCTGGTGCTGGAGCAGGACTGGGGGCCGGAGAACTTCCTGCGCGTGGTCCCGCGCGAGCGCGTCACGCACGTGTCGCAGATCCCGTCGTTCTACGCGGCCCTGCTGGCCTCGCCCGCGCACGAGGGCGTGGACCTGTCGTCGATCCGGGTGATCATGCTGGGCGGTGAGCCGCTGACCGCGTCCATGCTCGACCGCATCAAGGCCAGGCTGCCGCAGGCGGGCATCTACTCCTATTACGGGCAGACCGAGGCGCCGTACACGTGCATGGGGCGGGTGGACGACGGCTCCACGCCGCTCGGTTCGTCCGGCCGGGCCCGTACGGGGAACGCCGTGCGCGTGACCGGCCCCCAGGGCCACCGGGTGATCGACGAGGTCGGCGAGATCAACCTGGCCGGGCCGCACCGGATGGCCGGCTACGACGGGCCGCCCGACCGCACGGCGGAGGTGCTGCGCGGCGAGTGGTACGTCGGCGGCGACCTCGGCACGCTCTCCCCCGGCGGCGTGCTGCGGGTGCTGGGGCGGCGCGAGGACTCCATACTCAAGGGCGGCGTCTGGACCCAGCCTGCCGTCATCGAGGACGCCGCCTGCGCGCTGGACGGCGTGGCCGAGGCGGGCGCGGTGGGGACCCCTGAGGGGGCCGCCGAGCAGGAGGTGCTGCTGGCCGTGGTGCCGCGCGCCGGGCACACGCTGGACCCGTCCAAGCTGGCGCTGGCCCTGGCCGACGCGCTGCCCGCCCATCAGCGCCCTGACCGCATCGTGGTGACCGGCGAGCTGCCCCACACCCAGGACGCCTCCGGCGGGCCCGGCAAGCTGCTGCGCAGGAAGATCCGCGAGCTGCCCGGGCTGCGCGGGTAGAGCGTGGACGAGCACGAGGTCAAGGCGCTGATCCGCGAGGCCGGGGTGCCGGTGCCGCGCGGGGTCGTGGTGGCGGGCGACGACTTCTCGGCGGCCGGGGAGCTGGCCGGG
Source organism: Nonomuraea sp. NPDC004580 (assembly GCF_040609855.1). Taxonomy (NCBI): domain Bacteria; kingdom Bacillati; phylum Actinomycetota; class Actinomycetes; order Streptosporangiales; family Streptosporangiaceae; genus Nonomuraea; species Nonomuraea sp. NPDC004580. The sequence continues at coordinate 5,107 of NZ_JBEXLH010000045.1, forward strand.
CCGCTGGCGCTGAAGGCGTTCGGTCCCGGGCTGACGCACAAGACCGAGTCGGGGGCGGTGGTGCTGGGCCTGCGCCACGCCGATCTGGCCCCGGCGGCCCACCGGCTGCGCGAACGGCTGCGGCCCGCCGGTTTCCTGGTCGAGGAGCAGGTCCCCGCCGGGGTCGAGCTGATCGTCGGGCTGGTGCGCGACCCCGCGTTCGGTCCCGTGCTGCTCGCCGGGCTCGGCGGGGTGTGGACGGAGGCGCTGCGCGACACCGCCGTCCGGCTCTGCCCGATCTCTGAGGAGGACGCCCGCCGCATGCCCGCCTCCCTGCGCGGCGCCGCCGTGCTCCGTGGCTGGCGCGGCGCCCCGCCCGTGGACGAGGACGCCGTCGTCAAGCTCCTCATGGCGGTGGGCGGGCCCGGCGGGCTGTGGGAGCGGCTGGATCTGGGCGAGTTCGAACTGAACCCGGTCATAGCAGGCCCGTCAGGCGTGGTGGCCGTCGACGCCCGCTACCTCCCCTCACCCCCGGTCCCGGCGCCCCCGGCAGCCCCCGCGACCGACTTCCTGCCGCTCTTCGAACCCAGGGCCGTGGCCGTGGTCGGGGCGTCCACGAGCAGGCCGAACTTCGGGAACATGTTCCTCGGGTTCTACCGGGAGACGGGCGTCCCGCTGGTGGCGGTGCATCCGGCGGCGGAGGAGGTCGCGGGGGTGCCGGCCGTGCCGTCCCTCGATCGCGCCGACGTGGACTACGCGCTGGTGGCGGTGCCCGCCGAGCGTTGTGCCGAGGTCGTGCGGCAGGCGGCGGGAGTCCCGTTCGTGCAGGTGATGAGCGGCGGGTTCGGCGAGGCGGGGCGGCCTGAGCTGGAGGCGGAGCTGGTGGCGGCGGCGCGCGCGGCCGGCACCCGGCTGCTCGGGCCGAACTGCATGGGCGTGTACTGTCCCCGAGGCGGTCAGACGTTCGTCGGCGGCGGCACGGGCCCGGCGGGCTCTGTCGCGCTCATCTCGCAGAGCGGCGGCCTGGCCGGCGAGGTGATCAAGGTCGGGGAGCGGCGCGGGCTGGCGTTCAGCAGGGTCGTCACGGCCGGGAACGCCGCCGACGTCACCCCGGCAGAGCTGCTGCGCTGGCTCGCGAATGACCCCGAGACGCGGGCGGCGGGGCTGTACCTGGAGGACCCGAGGAACGGCCGCGAGCTGTACGAGGCGCTGCGCGAGGCGGACCTGCCCGTGGTGCTGCTGGTCGGCGGACGTACCGGGCAGGGCAGGCAGGCCGCCGCCTCCCACACCGGCGGCCTGGTGAGCGACGAGCGGATCTGGGCGGCGGCGGCCGAGCAGGCGGGCGTGACGCTGGTGACGTCCCAGGATGACCTGATCGGGGTGCTGGCGTTCTTCCAGGCGCACGGCGGGCGCGCGGCCGAGGGCGAAAGGACGCTCGTGGTCGGGCCGAGCGGCGGCGCGAGCGTGCTCGCCGCGGACGCGTTCGACCGGGCCGGCGTCCGCCTCGAACCGCTGCCCGCCGACCGCGTGGCCGCGCTGCGCGGGCTCGGGGTGGTGACGACGGGCAACCCGCTCGAAGTGCCCGTGGGCCCGATGGGCCGGGCCGGCCTCGTGGCCGAGGTGATCGACGCGCTCGCGGGGCCGTACCGGGACGTGGTGGCGCACGTGAACGTCACGGCCTTCTTCACGTACGGGGACGCCGCCGAGCCCCTGTACGCCTACGCGCACGCCCTGGCGGGCGCCCAGGCCGCGCACCCGCACACCAGGATCACCCTCGTCACCAGGAACGCCGAGTGCGCGCCTCCGGGCGTCACGGGCGAGGTCGGGCGGATCGCGGCGGCGGCCGGGATCCCCGTCTACCGCACGATGGAGGCGGCCGCCGTGGCCGTCGCGGCAGGAGGACGCCATGGGGCTGCTTGACGGCAAGGTCGCGCTGATCACCGGCGGTGCGCGGGGCATGGGCGAGGCCCACGTACGGCTGTTCCTTGCCGAGGGCGCGCGGGTGGTGTTCGGGGACGTGCTGGAGGAGGAGGGCAAGGCGCTGGCGGCGGAGACGGGCGCGGTGTACGTGCGGCACGACGTGACCCGTCCGGAGGAGTGGGAGGCTGCCGTGGGGGCGGTCTTGGAGGCGTACGGGCGGCTGGACGTGCTGGTGAACAACGCCGGGATCCTGAAATTTCGGCGTATCACTGACATGTCGCTCGGAGACTTCGATCAGGTGATCGGCGTGAACCTCAGGGGCACCTGGCTCGGCGTCAAGTCGGTCATCGAGCCCATGAAGGCCGCCGGGCGCGGCTCGATCGTGAACATCTCCTCCATCGAGGGGTACGTCGGCGCTGAGGGGCTGTCGGCGTACTCGGCCTCGAAGTTCGGCGTGCGCGGCGTGACGAAGTCGGCGGCGCGGGAGCTGGCGAAGTTCAGGATCAGGGTGAACTCGGTGCACCCTGGAGCGATCAACACCTCCATGGTCATGGACCCCGAGCTGGCCGGCGAGGTGGACGCGGAGGCGTTCGTCAAGTCCATGGTCATCAAGCGGTTCGCCAAGCCGGTGGAGGTCTCGCACGTGGTGGCGTTCCTGGCCTCGGACCGGGCCAGCTACTGCACGGGGAGCGAGTTCACCGTGGACGGCGGGCTGCTGACCGGCGCAGGATACTAAGATCTCACCACAAGGTAGATCTTTAACTGTTAAACCACCTAGGGTCGGACATTTCTGGCAACGTTACTGACCTGCTGGTTCTACCCCGCGAGGGCCCTTGCCCCCAGGGTGCGTGCTTGAGCTAAGGTCACGACACGATAACCTCACTCATCACGGAAGACGACAAGCCTCCGGTTTTGTCACACCAGTCCCGGGTTACCCCCTTTACCCATGGCTGGTGGGTCGAACCCGGTCTTGCCCGGAAGGTTCCCCCACACTTCCATGACGCCAGAGATCCAGAAGTACATAGAACTGCTCGAGAGCCAGATCGGCTACTCCGAGAAGTCGGGCTCGTACACCAAGTTCGGCGCCTGGTACGGCAAGAACATCGAGTTCGACGCCGACTACAGTTCCGCACCGTGGTGCGACATGTACCTCTCATGGGCCGCGCACAAGCTCGGCTACGACGAGTGGATCGGCCAGTTCGCCTGGACCGTCGAGCACGCCAAGTGGTTCAAGAAGCACGGCGCGTGGGGGAAGAAGCCCGAGGTCGGGGCGCTCGTCTTCTACGACTGGAGCGGCTCGAACGACATCGACAGGATCGACCACGTCGGGGTCGTGACCAGGGTCGAGGGCGGCCGGATCCACACCATCGAGGGCAACATCGACGGCGGCGTCGCCAAGCGCAAGGAACGCGACACGAGCAAGGTCGTCGGTTACGGCTACCCGCAGCGGGTCAAGGAGCGGCTCGACAAGAAGGCCAGGAAGAAGGCCGAGAAAGAGGCCCAGGAGGCGCTCAAGGAGGCGGGGAAACCGGGAAGCGAGGTTGGCACGATCCAGCTTCCCGAGCAGTCGCTCACCTCTCAGATCCCCCGGGGCGACGACGGCCGGTCCGCCCAGGTGCCGCTGTCCGGTGACCGCATCCAGTCCCTGACGCCGGGCCAGACCGACGAGGGAGCGACCGGCCAGACCGAGGGCCAGACCCCGGAGCAGGCCCAGTCCGACCCCCACGGCGCTCCGCGCTCCTCGTCCTCGTCCTCGTCCTCGGACGCGCACGCGGACGCCCCGGCGAAGACGTCGAAGTCCTCCTCGAAGGAGACGGCCAAGTCCCGCACGGGGACCGACGACTCCGCCGCCCGCCCCGCCCCCACCGCGTCGGCCCCGGCCGAACCGCAGGTCGGCGCCTCCACCGGCGCCGCCAACGGAGCCCCCGCGAAGAAGGGCAAGCACGCCAAGCCCACCACGGCCGACACCGAGGCGGCGACCAGCGAACCCCTCCCCTCCCACACCGACGCCTCCGCCACGGGGCCGCTGCCCGTCGTCAACACCCCGACGCTGGTCGGCTCGACGCTGATCGCCGCCCTGACACTGCTCGCCGTGGCCAAGACCCGCCGACAGCGCTCGGCCGCCGCCGCGGCCGCCGCACCGGCCAGGCCGCCCCGCCCGTCCCGCGCGAAGGGCCGCCGCCGCCGCGGCAGGACGGCCCCCGTCCTGGCGACGGCCGACCTCCGCACCGCCGTCGACCTGCCGGAGACCCCGGAGCGCCTCGCCACCGCCGCCGCCCTCCGCACCCTCACCCCCGCAGCGGCCACCACCGCGACCCCGGCGGCCGCAAGCGCGGCCTCGACCACGATGGCCTGGCCCCTCCCGGAATCCACCGACCCCACGGCCTGGCCGGTCACCGCAGGGTCCGGCTCGGACCCCACCCGCGCTGCCTTCGGCCCCCGGTCCGTCTCCTTCGACGGCACCCCGTGGCCCGACGCCTTTCGCGCCTCCTCCGGGGTGCGGGCCGGGTTCGGCTCGGACGGCCACTCCGCGGACGCCGACCTGCACGGCCGTCCGGGCGCCGGGGACGGCTCCCGCCGAACGGACGCAGGGGACTCCGGGGACGGCTCCCGCCGTCCGGGCGGCAGGGACGCGGCCCGGCACGCCGCCTCCAGAGGCAGGGCCCGCCACGCGGCCTCCAGGAACGCCGCCCGCCACGCCGCGGCCAAGGACGCCGCCGCACGCGAGGCCGCCCAGCACGCCGCCGCCAGGGAAGCCGCCGCGAGAGAGGCGGCACGCGACACGCTGAGGCACGGCTCCCGCCACGCCAGGCACCGCAGGCTCCCCTTGGAGATCCGCCCCTTCGACCTGACCACCGACGCCACCCCGCACGGCCCGGCCACCGCCCAAGGCCCCCACAACCTGGCCGCGCCCTACGAGCCGGACTTCGACAGGTCCCGTTACCGGTTCACGGACGACACGGGCCCGCTGGAGGTCGTGCTCGACACCGGCCCCCTGGACCGGGTGGTGGACACGAGTCCGTTCGAGCGCATCGTCATCCCCGGCGCGACGAGCACGTTCGACGCCTTCGCCCCGCCCGCGCGGTCCGGCGGCCTGCTCACCGTCTCGGAGCCCGCGACCACCTACCGTGGCCGCCGCCGTCGCCGCTCATCGGACGAGCACCCGGCGTTCCCCTACACCGACGCCCCGCCCAGGGGCCGCCGCCACCGCCGCACCCGCCCGGAGGACGAGCTGACCGCCGGCACCACCGGCCGTCACCGCGCCTGACCACCCCATGGAGGCGGTCAGGCCGGGGCCGACGGGCGCGTGAGTCCGTAGTCGGTGGCGAACCTCGTCAGGCGGGCCACCGCGTCGCGGCCGCGGGTCCAGGGCCGTACGATCAGCCGCTCGACCCCGAGCGCCGCCCACTCGGAGACCTCGTCAGGAGACCCCAGCTCGTACGCATGAGCCGTCACCGGCACCCCTTCGCGCAGCCGCGCGAGGGCGGCGAGGCGGGGCCGGATGGAGGCGAGCGTGTGCGGCATGCTGATCCACCCGTCGCACTGCAGCGCCGCCCGCCGCAAAGCAGCGTCCGACTCCCCACCGGCGAGCACGGGCAGGCGCGGCTGCACGGGCTTGGGCTCGAAGGCGACCTCGGGAAAGGAGTAGAACCTCCCGCTATGGGCGACCACGGGCTCGCTCCACAGCCTCCGTACGACCTCGATCGCCTCGTCCAGCCGCGCCCCCCTGCTCTCGAACGGCACCCCCGCCGCGTCCCACTCCCCCCGATACCAGCCCGCCCCGACCCCGCAGACGGCCCGCCCGGCGGAGACCACGTCCAGGGTGGCGAAGGCGCGGGCCGAGACGAAGGGGTGGCGCAGAGCGAGCAGCTGCACGGCGGTGCCGAGCTTGACGCGTGCGGTGAGGGCGGCCAGCCAGCACAGGTACGCGGGCGCGTCGAACAGCGGCGTGCCCGGCCTGATCCCCGGCGAGGTGGCGCCCGGGTAGTGAGCGGTGGACAGGTCGGTGGTGAAGACGAGGTGCTCGGGCAGCCACACCGACTCGAACCCCAGCTCGTCCGCCGCAACCGCCACGTCCTTCCACGCGGCGGGATGCAGCAGCCCGAGCGGGACGCCGAACTTCACGGATACCTCCGAGGGGAGCCGTCGACGATCGCGGTGCGCAGGCGTTCGCGGTGGTGGGCGGTGGTGCCGTACGCACTGGACAGGGACCACGCGCGGGCCAGCCAGAACCGCAGGTCCAGCTCGTCGGTGTAGCCGATCGCGCCGTGCACCTGCAGCGCCGTCCTGGCCGCGAGCGTGGCGGCCTCGCCCGCGGCGGCCTTGGCGGCGCTCGCGTCCCGGTCCGCGCTCGGGAGTGCCTTGTCCGCCGTCACCGCCGCCCGCCACACCAGCGGCGCGGCGAACTCGACCGCCACCGCCACGTCGGCGAGCTGGTGCTTGACGGCCTGGAACGACCCGATCGGGGCGCCGAACTGGGTGCGGGCCCCGGCGTATGCGACGGTGGTGGACAGCAGGTGCCTGGCGACCCCGACGAGCTGCGCGGCGGTCGCCACGACACCGGCCCGCAGCGCCGCCCCCACGTCTCCGCCGAGCGGCTCGCCCGGCGTCTCGGCGGTCACCTCGAACAGCGGCCGGCCCGGGTCGGGGCCTGGACGAGGGCTGAGGCACACGGACGCGGCGGGGTACGACCGAGCCGCGCCATCCCGCACGACCACGATCAGGTCGGCGAGATCGGCATCGGCCGCATAAGCCTGCCCAGGCGGCAGCACGGCCACGGTCACCGGCTCAGCGCCGCCCAGCAGGTGAGCCCCCACCACGGCGGTCTCCACGACCGGCCCGGGCAGGCAGGCCCGCCCGGTCTCCTCAAGCGCGGGCACCACGTCGATCAGCCGCAGCCCCAGCCCGCCGGCCTCCTCGGGCGACAACAACTGGAAGAACCCCAGCCCGGCGAGCTGCTTCCACCCGGGCCGCCGCTCGCCGCGCAGCGCGGCGGGCGGGCAGTGCGCCCGCAGCACGTCCCGTACGTTCGCGGCCAGAGCGAGCTGATCGGCGCTGAAAGCGGCATCCATCGTCATCGGGGAAGTCCGAGGAGACGTTCTGCGACGATCGTGCGCTGGATCTCGTTCGTGCCCGCGTAGATCGGCCCCGCCTGCGCGAACAGGAACCCGTCGAGCCAGCCCTCCGCCCCCGCCCGGTCGCCGAGCAGGTCGAGCGCGAGGGCGTGCATGCGCAGGTCGAGCTCGGACCAGAAGAGCTTGCCCAGGCTGGCCTCGGCCCCGGCCTCCTTCCCCGCCGCGATCCCGCGCGCGGTCGCGTACGTGTGCAGCCGGTACGCCTCCGCCTCCACCCAGCACCGCGCGGCCCGGTCGGCGAGCGCCGGGTCCGCGCCGGCGGCCAGGGCGACGAGCCGGTCGGCGGTGGCGAGGAAGCGGCCCGGGCTGCGCAGGGTGAGGCCGCGTTCTGACGAGGTGGTGGCCATGGCGATGCGCCAGCCGTCGCCTGGCCGGCCGAGCACGAGGGAGCCGGGCACGTGCACGCCGTCGAAGTGCAGCCCGGCGAAGCCCGGCAGGCCGTCGAGCTGGGCGATGGGCCGGACGGCGACGTCGGACAGGGGGAACAGGAAGTAGGTCAGGCCGCGGTGGCGTTCGCCCGAGGTGCGGAAGAGGCCGAACCCGTGGGTGGCGTACGCGGCGCGCGAGCTCCACGTCTTGTGTCCGTACAGGCGCCAGCCGCCGGGCACGGGTTCGGCCCTGGAGGTGAGGGCGGCCAGGTCGCTGCCCGCCTCGGGCTCCGACCACGCCTGGGCCCACACCTGCTCGCCGGAGGCCATGCCGGGCAGCCAGCGCCGCCGCTGTTCCTCGGTGCCGAACCGCATGAGCGAAGGGCCGAGGAGGAAGATGCCGTTCTGGGTGACGCGGGCGGGGGCGCCGGCGGCCCAGTACTCCTCCTCGAAGATCAGCCATTCGACGAGGGAGGCGCCTCTGCCGCCGTACTCCTCGGGCCAGGAGACGACGGACAGCCGGGCGGCGGCCAACTCGGCCTCCCAGGCCCGGTGGGCGGCGAAGCCCTCGGGGGTGTCCATGGACGGGAGGCGATCGGGGACGTGCGCGCTCAGCCACTCGCGAACCCCGGCGCGGAAGTCCCGCTCAGCCGGGGAGAAGTCGAGATCCACGACAACCAACCTAGCGCACGCTTGGTGCCCTGGCCAGGTCAGGCTTCGGCCCCTGCACCTTCATCACAGCTCGCCGGCCGCCAGGGTGGCGCGGGCGGCCAGCGTGCTGGGCTTCTCGCCCGCCGGCCCGCCCGGCCGCCTGCGCGCCCACCTGGCCCTCGCCCTGCTACACCTGCTCGCCACCACAGGTCCGGCCCGCTACGAGCAGCACTCGTCCTTGGGGCCGCCGTAGACGGGGTTCTTGTCGAGCCGGTGCTCGGTCACCAGCAGCCGGATCACCCCCTTGGCGTTCTCCTCGGCCTCCCAGACCACCCAGTCGTCCCCGACGGGCTCCTCCTGGGTGCGGTCGATGCCGTACCCTCCGGGGTTTCCCGGAGGCACGGAGATGACCGCGAAGACGACCTTCCTGCCGCGCCTGCGCAGCTCGGGAAGGACCTCGCCGACGGTCTTCTCGTCCACGCGGAAGTCCTTGAGTGAGCCGTGCGCGCCGGTCGCTTCCCGGAACTCCGGCTTGACGATGCGTGGCCGGGGCGCGGGGACGGGCTCGCAGGGCGCGATCGGGCCCTCCATCAGGTACGTGGTGGTCATGCCGCCCTTGCCGCTGATGCTCCACACGAAGGTCTGGCCGGGCCGGAACAGCTTCGTGTTGATCCGCATCTGCCACCCCTCCCGCTCACCGGGGATGTTCTCCGGCAGGCTGTAGATGCCACGGGGGATGTTCTCCACGTGCTTCCCACGCGGTTCCCGGCACATCATGCCCTGAGGGACGAAGTCGACGGTCGCGGGGACGTTCAGCTCCCGCAGCCGCCGCTCCAGCCCCTCAGCGTCGCCGAAGTCGCGGATCTGGATCGTCACCATCCCGTCCTGCATGTCCACGGCGTACGAGCTGGGCGCGCCACCGCGCAGCACGCTCGGCACCACGACGACGCCCGCGGCGAGCGCGACGGCCACCGCCAGGCCGAGCAACGGGCGCTTGAACGAGCGCGGGGGCCGCCGCACCGGTTCCGGCTCCCGCGCGGTGATCTCGGCCAGCAGCGCCCGCGCCCCCGCCCCGGACGGCTCACCACCGAGGCCACCGGGCGCGACCCTGGCCAGCGGCTTGATCGCCTCGATCTCGTCGATGTCCTTCACAGCGCTCCTCCCTGCGACCGTTCCACCCATGCGGGCCGAGCCCGCGTGCTGACGTGCACCCCGGCGTCGGCGAGTGCCCGGGACAGCCGTTTGCGGGCCCGGGACAGCCGGATCCGTACCGCGTTGCGGGACAGCCCCAGCGCCCGCGCGATCTCCTCGCGCTCCAGCCCCTCCCAGGCGACCAGGGCCAGCAGCTCCCTGTCGTCGTCGGGCAGGCTCCTGAAGGCCCGCCCGATCGCGTCCAGCTCGACCTCGGTGTCCGGGGAGTGCCCGTACAGGTCGGCGAGCTCGGCGTCCAGCTCGGCGGTGCGGGCCCTGCGGCGGTTGTCGCCGCGGAAGTGGTTGGCCAGCACCTTGCGCGCCACGCCGTACAGCCAGGGCACGACCTCGGGGCCGTCCGGCAGCTCCGACACCCGCCGCCAGGCGACGGTGAACGTCTCCGCCACGACGTCGGCGGCGTCCTGGGGCGAGTCGCAGCGGCGTACGGCGTAGGCGGTGATCTTGCCGTACGCCAGGTCATAGGCGGCCTCGAACCGGGCCGGCCGCTCGTCATCCACAGGCGGTCCCCATGGCAGATCTCCTCAGCAGACGATTTACACGGACACCTACCTCTATGTACGCCCAGCCCCCATCATTTCCACAGAAAGGGGCACCCGCCCGAAGACCAGGCAGGCGCCCCTCATGAAGCCGCGGTCAGATACCGAAGGCGCGCTTGAGCGCCGCCTCCCTGGCCGCCCGCGCCCGCCGGCTCAGCTCGGCGTCCGGCACCATCATGTCGAACCCGTGGAAGGCCCCGGGGAACAGGTGGAACTCGGTCGAGACCCCGGCCTGGGCCAGCCGCTGCGCGTAGTCGACGCACTCGTCCCTGAACACCTCGAGCTCCCCCACGTCCACGAACGCCGGCGGCAGCCCGGACAGGTCGGTGGCGCGGGCGGGGGCGGCGTGAGGGGGCACGTCGTCGGCGCCCGCCAGGTCGCCGAGCAGCGCCTTCCAGCCGTACAGGTTGGCCGATCTGGGCCACACCACGGCGTCGGCGAAGGCGTGGCTGGAGGGCGTGACGTTGCGGTCGTCGAGCATGGGGCAGATCAGCAGCTGGAAGGCGACGTCGGGGCCGCGGTCCCTGGCGAGCAGCACGGTGGCGGCGGCCAGCCCGCCGCCCGCGCTGGCCCCGCCCACGGCCAGGCGGGCCGGGTCGATGCCCAGCTCGGCGGCGTTCTTGGCGGTCCAGGCGAGGCCCGCGTAGCAGTCCTCGACGGGCGCGGGGTGGGGGTGCTCGGGGGCGAGCCGGTAGTCGACGGAGACGGCGACCAGGCCGAGCCGCTCGACGTAGCGGACGATCATCTCGTCGTCCATCTCGGGCCTGCCGATGATCATGCCGCCGCCGTGAATCCAGTAGAGCGCGGGCCGGTTCTCGCCCGCCTCGGCCGGCCGGTAGACGCGCACCCGTACGTCCGGCTCTCCCGCGGGCCCCGGCACCATCCTGTCCTCGATGGAGACCTCGGTCTCCGGCCTCGGCGCCGCGGCCAGCATGGCGTTGAGCTCGGCCCGAAGCTCGGCCAGCGCTTCGTACGTCAGCGAGGCGAAGTCGATCGACGGCATCTGCGCGGCCTGCTCGACCCCGGCACGCAGCTCGGCGTCCAGGTTGGGGTGATGCGCCATGGGCTGTTCCTTCCGCGGAGCGGTGCTGTCTGTGCTGACATCGTGGAATTCCCGGTCATCGTCGCACAACCGCCATGCGGCGGAGATTGACCGCCGTGCCCCCGCCGTTCGGCGAACGGCCGCCCCGGGTGCGGGACGAAGCCGCCGCCGTCCGGCATGCTGATCATCATGTGCCACTCCACCGACAGCAGGCCGCCCGCCCCACCCGTGCGGGGGGAGGTGGCCGCGCACGAGCAGATCGAGCTGACGGCCGCCGACGGCAACCGCTTCCTCGCCTACCGGGCCGAACCCACCGAGCCGAACGGCCGCGGCATGGTGATCCTGCCGGACATCCGCGGGCTGCACCCCTACTACCGGGACCTCGCGGTCCGGTTCGCCGAGGCGGGGTTCCGTACGATCGCGATCGACTACTTCGGCCGCACGGCGGGCCTCGGCGACCGCGGCGACGACTTCACGTTCCGTCCCCATGTCGACCAGCTCACCAGCGACCACGTCAGGGCCGACGCGCTGGCGGCCACGCAGGCGCTGGACGGGCCGGTGTTCACCGTGGGGTTCTGCCTGGGCGGCGCGCAGTCGTTGCGGCAGGCCGCCGAGGGCAACGGGCTGGCGGGCGGCATCGGCTTCTACCCCACCCTGCGCTTCGTGGAGCCGCCCGAGTCGGGGCCAGGCTCGCCGCTGCTGATGCTGCTGGGCGGCGCCGACCGGGCCACGTCGCGCGAGCAGTCCGCCGCGTACGAGGCCGCGCTCGACCGGGCCGGCACCCCGTACGACAAGCACGTCTATCCGGGCGCGCCGCACTCGTACTTCGACCGCTCGTACGCGGAGTGGACCGAGGTCTGCCAGGACTCCTGGCGGCGCATCCTCGACTTCACCGAGCGCCACTCCTGAGTCATCCCAGGTAGGCCGCCCGGACGACGGGGTCTTCGCGGATCTCGGCGGGCGGCCCCGCGGCGATGACCCGGCCGAGGTCGAGCACGACGATCCGGTCGCAGACGTCCATGACGAACCCCATGTCGTGCTCGACCAGCAGCACCGTGGTCTCCAGGCTCCCGACGACCTCGGCCAGGCGGGCGGTCTGGGCGGCGTCGAGCCCGGAGGTGGGCTCGTCGAGCAGCAGCAGCCTGGGCCGGTCGGCCAGCGCCCTGGCCAGCTCGACCAGGCGCCGCCCGCCGACCGGCAGCGCGGCGGCGTACGCGGCGCGCTGCCCGCCGAGCCCGCACAGCTCCAGCACCTCGGCGACACGCTCGCGCCGGTCGCGTTCGAGCCGCCGCCGGGCGGGCAGGCCGACGAGGTCGGCGGCCAGCCCGCCACCGCCGCCGTGCCAGTCGAGCGCGGCCAGCACGTTGTCCTCGACCGTGAGCCGGCCGAACACCTGCGTGCGCTGGAACGTGCGGCGCACCCCCGCCCTGGCCCGCCGGACCGGCGGCAGCCCGGTCACGTCCCGCCCATCGACGCGGACCCGGCCCTCGGCGGGCCTGCGCAGCCCGGACACGACGTCGAACAGGGTGGTCTTGCCTGCCCCGTTCGGCCCGATCACGCCGCAGACGACCCCCTCATGGACCTCGAACGACACCTGGTCCAGCGCCTTGACGCCGCCGAAGGCGACCGACACCCCGTCCACCGCCAGCATGATCAGCGCACCCCCAGGTAGGCCGCGGTCAGCCGCTCGCCGTCCACCTCGGCCCGCGGCCCCGACCAGGTGACGCGGCCGAGCCGCATGAACGCCACCCGGTCGGCGATCGCCAGCGCCTCGGTGGCCTTCTCCTCGACCAGCAGCAGCGCGACCCCGCGCGCCCGCAGCTCGGCGAAGACCTCGAACACCTGCCGCACCACCATGGGGGCGAGCCCCAGCGACGGCTCGTCGGCGACGAGCACGCGCGGCGGCCTGATGAGCGCGGGGGCGAGCGTGAGCAGCTGCTGCTCGCCGCCGGACAGGGCGCCGGCCGGCACGTGGCGGCGCTCGCCGAGGTGCGGCAGCCGCGCGAAGACCGGCTCCGGGTCGGGCAGCCAGGTGCGCAGGTTCTCCTCCACGGTCAGGCCGGGGAAGACGCCCCTGCCCTCGGGCGCGAGCAGGATGCCCGCGCCTGCCCTGCGGTGGGCGGGCCAGGCGGTGACGTCGCGGCCGCCGAGCAGTACGCGGCCCGCGCTCACGGGCAGGTCGCCGGCCGCGACGGCGCAGGTGGTGGACTTGCCCGCGCCGTTCGCGCCGAGCAGCGCGACCACCTCGCCGGGGCCGACCGTGAGGTCCACGCCGCGCAGCACGGTGGTGTCGGCGTATCCGGCGACGACGCCTTCCAGCGTGAACAACCGCCGCTCCCGCACGGCCGGCTCGGACCGGATCCCGGGCTCGGGGCGCTCCCGCTTCCTGTGCCGCAGCCCGGCCATCTGGGTGAGCACGCCGTCGGGGTGCTTGGCCAGGATGACGCCGCCGAGCCCGAACAGGATCGCGCCGACGTGCGCGGACAGGTCCCAGACGGCCAGCAGCTCGGGCACAGCGACGGCGACGAGCCCGCCCAGCACGGCTCCGCCGATCCGCCGCACGCCCTGCAGCACCACGATGGCCAGCCAGACGAACCCGGAGAAGGCCGGCAGGTCGGTCGCCGTGATCGAGCCCTTGAAGATCGCGAACAGCACCCCGCCCAGCCCCGCGACCGCCGACGCCAGCACGAAAAGCACGATCTTGGTACGCGGCGCCGACAGTCCCGACGTCACGGCCGCGGCGGGAGCCGAGCGCACGGCCAGGATCGCCCGCCCCGACGCCGACCGTTCGAGGTTGCGGACCAGCAGCGCCACGGCGCCGATGAGCGCGAGCAGCAGCACCACCCGCACGCGCGGATCCGCGGTGTCGGCGAAGCCGAACCCGAGCGCCGGCAGCGCCCAGCCGATCGTGCCGTTGCTGAACGCGTCCACCTGGAACAGCACCTGGTCGGCCAGCAGCGCCATGGCGAGCGTCGCCAGCGTCAGCACCCGGCCGCCGAGCCGCAGCGCGGGCAGCGCCACCAGCATCCCGGCCGCCGCCGCTGCCAGCACGCCGAGCACGATCGCGGCGGCGAACGGCAGCCCTGAGGTGAACGCCCAGCCGCAGGTCAGCGCGGCCATGGCGGCGAAGGCGGCCTGGGCCAGGTTCACCATGCCGCCGATGCCGGTGACGATCACGAACGAACAGAAGACCAGCGCCAGCACCAGCCCCTGCGCGGCCACGCCCACGTAGTAAACGGGACCCGTGAAGGCGAAGGCGGCCAGCGCGAGCGCGCCCAGCGCCCACGGCAGCCGGCGCCGCCACGGCGGCAGCCCGGCCAGGTGGTCGGGCGGCGGCGCGTCCTCGGCCGCGCTGCCCGCGACCCGGTCACGGGCCCGGTTCAGCAGCACCAGCCCGGCGAACAGCAGGATCACCGGCACCGCCGTGCGCAGCCCGGTCACCTCTTCGAGGAAGTCGGTGTAGCCGGCCACCAGGTTCTGGATCACGCCGAGCGCCAGCCCGGCCGCGAACGTCCACGGGATCGAGCGCAGCCGCCCGAACACCGCCGCCGTCGCCGAGGCGAACAGCAGCACCGTGTACGCCGTCGCGTCCAGCCCCAGCACCGGCACCGCCAGCACCCCGGCCAGCCCGGCGAGCCCTGAAGAGAGCGTCCAGGCCAGCGCCGATGCCGCGTCGGCGTCGATGCCGCGCAGCGTGGCCAGCCGCCGCCGGTCCACGCAGGCGCGCATGCGCAGCCCGTACGGGGTGTGCCGCATGAACGCCCACAACCCGGCCGCCGCCAGCGCCGAGCACAGGAACGTGATGAGCTGGTCGCTGTCCAGCCGCACGCCGAACACCTCGACGTCCACGGCCGGGTGCGGCCCGACGCCGCGCGGCAGGGCGGTCGCGTCGGCGGGCGGCAGCCCGGCCACGTCCACGACCAGCAGGCCCGCCGCGGGCAGCGCGATCGTGAGGCCGATGGTGGCCACGATCTGCGCGGTCTCCCCCGCCTGGGCGAGACCCCTGAACATGGCCTTGTGCAGGGCGTAGCCGAGCGCGGGCGCGAACAGCGCCACTGCCGCCAGGGCCGACGGCAGCGCGGGCACGCCGGCCTGGGTCAGCTCGTAGAACAGCAGCGCGGTCAGGAAGCCGATGGCGCCGTGGGCGAAGTTGAACACGCCGGTGGCGGCGTACGAGAGCGTCAGGCCCGCCCCCATGACCGCGAAGACCGCGCCGGTGACCAGGCCGCTGAGGACGTAAGCGATCATTTCAGCGGCACGTTGTCGAAGCAACGCATGTTCCTGGCCACCTGGAAGGCGCCGCCCTCCAGCTTGACCAGGGCGCCGCAGCCGTTGGGCTCGCTGTGGTCCTTCGGATACTCGATGCGGCCGAAGCCGGGGTTCTCGTAGACGTAGGAGCCGTTGGCGGTGGCGAGGAAGCGTTCCCTGGTCAGCTCCTTGCCGGTCTTGTCCAGCAGGTCGAGGAAGATGTCGGCGGCCCAGTAGCCGATGGCGAGGTGCTGGGTCAGCTCGGCGCCCGGCGCGACCTTCTCGACGTCCTGCCTGAGCCCGGCGACCTCGGGGGCGTCCGACTCGAAGGGCTCGAACATGGGCGCCGCGATCACGCCCTCCAGAGCCTTCGCGCTGGCGGGGTCCTTGAGTATGGCGGCGTCGTAGCTGGTGGCGTCGGTGAGCACGCCCTTGTAGCCGGCCCGCTTGAGCGCCGAGTACAGGCCGACGTTGAACTTGGTGCCGGCGATCACCGACACCACGACGTCGGGCGGCCCGCCGTCGTCCGACGTCATGATCTTGTCGACGTACGGGAGCCAGTCGGGCGGGGGTGCGGCGGCCGGCAGGCCCGAGTTCACGCCGGCCAGCTCGAACCCGGCCGCGGTGAACGACTGGGAGATGGTCGTGCCGCCGTACTTGCTGCCGCTGGAGTCGGAGGTCTGGACGTACACGCTCTTGCCCTCGGCGCCGCCGAGCAGGTCGGCCATCTGGCGGCCCCACCACGTCTGCGAGCCCGCGCCCCGCTCGGGGGCCAGGCAGCCGTTGTAGCCGAAGCCGGTCTTCGTGCCGCACCACTGCGGGCCCGTCGCCCAGCCGAACCACGGCACGCCCTGCTGCTCGAGGAAGGCGGCGCCACCGAAGTTGGGCGCGTGCACGGGGACGAGGGCGAACACCGAGTCCTTCTGCACGAGCTTCTTGGCCGCCGCGTCGCCCTTGGCGGCGTCCTGGCCGTCATCCTCGGCTCCGAGGAACTCGATCGTGCGGCCGTGCACGCCGCCCTCCGCGTTGGCCCGCTCGAACCTGGCCTTGGCGCCCAGCTCGGCGTCCTTGGTGGAGTAACCGCTGGCGCTGGTCTTGGTCAGCACACCACCGACCCTGATCGTCGAGTCCGTCACACCGGCCGCGCCCCCGCCCGTGGCACCGCCCTGCTGCTGGGCAGCGCATCCGGTCGCGAGAAGGACCGCCACCAGGGCCACCGACCTCACTCGCACCATGACGGCCTCCCCTTGCGCCTTGGCCTAGCGCTCGCTTGGTTTTCGTCCGAGCGTAAGTTCGCCTTACGGCGCCGTCAACGGACACCCCGAGCAACCGCCTGCTCTACTCATGAAGTGGACGTCGAGCGAGAACCTCAGGCACCCGACTGTGCCGGCGCACCATGGTCGCTAATGCCGCATCAACATAGCCGAGGCATTTGAGGATCGCTTCGTGGTCGGCCACGAGGTGGCGGCGATGGATCGGTCCATGATGAGCGATCTTGTTCCGGAGTATCCTCAGGTAATCCAACAAAGGCTGGTACCGTCGAGGCATAAGCCCCGGTTCTGCCTCTGCTTGCACGCAGCCGGGGCATAGCCATGTCGCGGCATGCCGCAGCGATCGTTCAGCCCGCAACATGCCGACGTCGGCGTAGCTTGTCCGCGACCCGGGCGCCGTGCGCGGTTCTTGAAGCAGTATTCCGTTCCTTGGCTGATGGCTAACCGAGCAATCGCTTGCTCGCACGACAGGCCGCGGCTACCGTGAGGCCCATGCGGATGCGCGCGGCCGTGCTGACCGAGTTCCACGCCCCCATGGAGCTGCGTGAGGTGGAGATCGCCGACCCGGGGGCCGGAGAGGTGCGGGTGCGCGTCAAGGCGTCCGGCGTGTGCGGGTCCGATCTCAAGGCCATCGACGGCAAGAGCCCGGTGGCGGGCCGTCTGCCGTTCATCCTCGGTCACGAGAGCGCCGGCGTGGTGGAGAGCACAGGTACGGGCGTCACCACCGTCAAGGAAGGCGACCCCGTCATCATCGCCATGAACGGCCCCTGCGCCCGCTGCCGCCCCTGCCAGGCCGGGCACTTCCACCTGTGCGCGAGCCCCGGCCGGCTGCCGATCATCATGGGCGGCCTCCCCCGCGTCACGCTGGACGGCGCCGAGGTGCGCAGGTTCATCGGCATCGGCTCGTTCGCCGAGTACGCCGTCGTCCCCGAGGCCATGTGCGTGAAGCTCGCCGCTGGGCTGCCGTTCGACGCGATGTCGCTGCTGGCCTGCGGCGTCGTCACGGGCGTCGGCGCGGTGCTGAACGTCGCGCGGGTGCCCCCCGGCGCGACGGTGCTGGTCGTCGGCTGCGGCGGCGTCGGGCTCAACGTCGTGCAGGGCGCGGTGCTGGCCGGCGCGACCACGATCGTGGCCGCCGACGTGGCCGAGGGCAAGCTCAAGCTCGCCGAGCGCTTCGGCGCCACCCACTCCCTGCTGGTCACCGACCTGCCCCGCCAGGTGGACGAGCTGGTCAGGGGCGGCGTCGACCACGCCTTCGACGCGACGGGCGCGCCCGGCGTGCTGGCCGAGGCGTTCGCCGCGACCCGGCCCGGCGGCACCACCGTCATGGTCGGCAGCCCGCCCCAGGGCCATCCGATGGAGCTGGACACCGGCCTGCTGTTCGCCTCGCGCCGCCTCATGGGCACCCAGGGCGGCGACGCCGCGCCGCACCGCGACCTGCCCATGCTGGCCGAGCAGTACGTGCGCGGCCGGCTCGACCTCAACGGCCTGATCACCGAGCGGCTGCCGCTCGACCGCATCGACGAGGCCGTGGCCCATGTCCGCGCGGGCACGGTGGCGCGTACCGTGATCACGTTCTGACGCGCGGCGAAACTGGACGCGCGCCGGGCGGCCGGATATTGGGTGGAGGATGACCGCAACCACGCGCACCCGTTTCGCCGTCTCCCTCCCCCAGCAGATCTCCGACGGCGCCTTCGACCCCGCCGCCTTCCGGCCGAGGAGCTGGTGACGCGGTTCACCGAGGGCATCGAGCTGATGAAGGCGTGCTGGACGGAGCCGAAGGTGTCGTTCCATGGGCGGTTCTTCCAGGCGGGGGCGGCCATGGGGCCGAAGACGTACCAGAAGCCGCATCCGCCGATTCGGTCGGCGCGCCTGGCCGCATCGACGACCAGCTCCGCGGCATGTACGGCAGCGCCGACGTGGCCGTCACGGGCTCGCCGGACGAGGTCGTACGCGGAGCGCGCGGTCATCGACGCCGGCGCGGACCTCGTGCTGATCGATCCGATGACCGGCGAAGCCGGGCAGCTCGACCGGCTGGCGGAGGACGTCCTTCCTGAGCTATTCTAATGATCCTTAGAACTCTAGAGAAGGCCCCCATGTCCTACCCCGAGCCCCGCTACCACGCCGAGCACGGCGCGCCCAGCGGCGTGTTCCACCTGGCCGGGCAGGCGCCCGACCTGAGCATGGGCGGCCCGAGCGGCACCCAGGTCCACTACCTCGCCACGGGCGGCAGCACGGGCGGCGCGTTCGGCCTCTACCGCTACGAGATGCCCGCCAAGCCGTCCGGCCCGAGCCCCCACTTCCACCGCACGATGACCGAGTCCTTCTACGTCCTCGACGGCACCATCCGGCTCTACAACGGCGACAAGTGGGCCGACGGCAAGCCGGGCGACTTCCTGTTCGTGCCCGAGGGCGGCATCCACGCCTTCCGCAACGAATCAGGCGAGCCGGCCACGATGCTCATCCTGTTCACGCCGGGCGCGCCGCGTGAGGGCTACTTCGAGGAGCTGGCCGAGATCGCCGCCACCGGCCGGCAGCTCTCCCCCGACGAGTGGACCGAGCTCTACCTGCGCCACGACCAGTACATGGTCTGATGTTCGCGGAAGAGCCGATCTACGAGCAGCTCGCCCGCATCGGCAAGGCGCTGTCGGGCCCCGTCCGGCTGCGCCTGCTCGACGTCCTCGACCAGCGCGAGCGCACGGTCGAGGAGCTGGCGCGGGCGGCCGACGTGCCGCTCAAGAACACCTCGGCGCAGCTCCAGCAGCTGCGCGCGGCCCACCTGGTGACCAGCCGCAGGGACGGCACGCGGGTCTACTACCGGCTGGCCGACGAGGGCGTGTCGCGCTTCCTCGGCGCGTTCCAGGCGTTCGCCGGCGAGCGGCTCGCCGACCTGCGCGGCGCGGTCAGCGACCGGCTCGGCGACCTGGAGGGCGTGACGGCCGACGAGCTCGCCGCGCGGCTGGCCGACCCGTCCACGCTGGTGCTCGACGTGCGCTCGGCGGCCGACTACGCGGCCGGGCACGTGCCCGGCGCGGTCTCGGTGCCCATGGCCGAGCTGCGCGACCGGCTCGGCGAGCTGCCGGCGTCGGCGGAGATCGTGGCGTACTGCGGGGGGCCGTACTGCGTGGTCTCGCCCGAGGCCGTACGCGTGCTGCGTGCCCATGGCCGCTCCGCCCGCCCGCTCGACGGCGGCTACCTCGCCTGGCGGCGCGACGGCAAGCCGCTGGAACGCTGAGCGACCATGCCACTACGCTGGGCGGCGTGCGCTTCGGACCTATGGCCCTGGCCGCGCTGCTCGCCGTGCCGGCGCTGAGCGCCAGGCCCGCCTACGACTTCGCGGCCCCCGGCGTCGCCATCCGGGCCGAGCCCGCGGCGGGGGCCCGGGTGCACGGGTTCGGGCAGCCGGGCGAGGGGTTCGCGTCCAACCGGGAGGAGGAGCACGGGGCGTACGCGTGCGGCCCGTACGAGACCACGCTGTGGCACCACGGCCACAACGCGAGCACCGGCGTCATCGGCTGGGTGCCCGCCTGCGACCTGCTCGACTCCGACTGAGCCCTGCCCGGCGCCCTATCCGGCGCCCGCGCCGACCGGCTCCCGCCGCTCGGCCATCGGCTCGTCCTCGTCCTCCTCGTGGCCCTCCACCGACAGGTTCGGCAGCAGCCGGTCGAGCCAGCGCGGGCACCACCAGTTGAGCCGGCCCAGCAGCACCATCGTGGCCGGCACCAGGAACCCGCGGATGATCGTGGCGTCCACCGCGATCGCCACCGCGAGCCCCACTCCGAACGTCTTGACCAGCGAGTCCGGATAGGCGATGAACGCGGTGAACACCGCCACCATGATCAGCGCCGCCGAGGTGATGACCCGCCCGGTCGAGCCGAGCCCCTCGGCCACCGCCCGCGCGTTGCGCCCGTGCCGCTGGTACGACTGCCGCACCGCCGTCAGCAGGAACACCTCATAGTCCATCGACAGCCCGAACAGCACCGCGAACAGCATCAGCGGCACGTAACTCTCGATGGGCACCGAGAAGAAGATCGTCTGCACGTACGACGAACTGGCCGGCGGGTCCAGGCCCACCAGGCCGGTGCCGAGGCCGAAAGAGAACACCAGCGCCAGCGCGCCGAACGCGGCGCCCAGCGACACCAGGTTCATCACCGCCGCCTTGATCGCCACGATCGGCGCGCGGAAGGCCAGCAGCAGGAGCAGCGCGCTGAGCAGCACCACGACGCCGATGACCAGCGGGGTACGCTCGGCCATCCGGTCGCCCGCGTCGGTCAGTCCGGCGACCTTGCCGCCCACGTGCACCTGCACGCCCGGCAGCGCGATCGCCCTGACGTCCTCGACGACCCCGGCGGTGCGCTCGTCGCTGGGGGCGTACTCGGGGATGGCCTGCACCAGCACAGAGCGGCCGTCGGCGTTGACCTTGGGGTCGCTGACGTACTTGACGCCCTCGACGTCCTCCACCTCGCCGACCAGCTTCTTGACCAGCGGGTCCTTGGCGCCTGGCACCTTCTCGGGCAGCTCGGCGACCACGATGAGCGGGCCGTTGAAGCCGGGGCCGAAACCGGTGGCCATCAGCTCGTACGCCCGGCGCGGCTCCGAGCCCTTGTCGCCGTACCCCTCGTCGATCGGCCCCAGCTTCAGCGCCAGCGCGGGCGCGGCGAGCGCGCCGAGCACGATCGTGCTGGCCAGCAGCACCCGCCACGGGCGGCGCGCCACCCACGAGCCGAGCCCCGCCCAGCCGGTGCCGGACGAGCCCGAGCCGCGCAGGAACGGCACCTTGAGCGCGTTGACGCGGTGGCCGAGCAGCCCGAGCAGGGCGGGGACCAGCGTGACGGAGGTCAGCACGGCGGCCACGACCGAGATGCCGGTCACCCAGCCGAGCGTGGCCAGCAGCGGGAACCCGGCCAGCATCAGCGCGCTCAACGCGATGATCACCGTGCCGCCCGCGAACACCACCGCGCCGCCCGAGCTGGACACCGTCCTGCGCACCGACTCCACCACCGGCACGCCCTGCGCGAGCAACCGCCGGTGCCGCGACAGCAGGAACAGCGCGTAGTCGATGCCGACGCCGAGCCCGATCATCGTGGCCATGATCCCGGCCTGCTTGGGCATGTCCACGACCCAGCCGAGCAGCCCGATCACGCCGAGCCCCGAGGCCACGCTGACCAGCGCGGCGAAGATCGGCACGATGGCGGCGACCAGCGTCCCGAACGCGAACACCAGCACCAGCAGCGCGCACACCACGCCGATGACCTCGCTGGGGCCGGTCTTGATCTCCTTGTCCGCGGGATTCGAGCTGTCGGCGGGCACGACCTCGAGCCCGGCCTCGCGCGCCGGGTCGGCGGCCTTGGACAGCTCCTGGGTGGTCTGCGCGATCTTGTCGGAGTCGTTGCCCTCCATCTTGATCGTGATGAGGCCGATCTGCAGGTTGGAGGAGATGCCGCCGGCGCGGAACGGGGTGTCCACGGAGGTGACGTGCGGCATCGTCTCCAGCCGGTCCACGGCCCGCTCCACGGCCTGCTTGCGCTTCTCCTCCAGCAGCGGCCCGTCGGCGGAGTAGACGAGGAGCTGGACGGTGCCACCCTGGGCGTACCCGGCGCCGAAACCCTCCTTCATCAGGTCATGGGCGCGCTGCGCGTCCGTGCCGGGGATGCTCGCGTCGTTGTTGGTCGGGCTGGGGAAGGCGAGGCTGCCGCCCATCAGCGCAGCGGCGGCGATCACCCATGTCACGAGCACGATCCAGCCGTGCCGCGCGCACCAGCCGCCCAGCCGTCCCAGCAACCGCGTCATCGCTCAGCCCCCACTCGACGACCGTCCTGTACGGTCGTACAGCGACATACGATAAAACGGAACTGATAAGGAAGGCCGTCTCCGCAGGGAAATGAGACGATGACCACATCTGGGACCACACCTGGGACCACAGCCGACGACACCCGATCGCGGATCCTGGCCGCCGCCAGAGAGCTGTTCGCCGAACGCGGCTACGCGGCGACCTCCCTGGCCGACATCGCCGCCGCCGTCGGCCTCACCAAGACGGCCGTCGCCTACCACTTCCACCCCAAAGACCGCCTCGCCGCCGAGCTGCTCGACCCCGTCGCGGCCGACATGCTGACACTGCTCGACACCGCGTACGACAGCCGCGACGCCTTCGTCGAGGCCCTCGTCGCGTTCGCGGTGCGCTACCGCTCGGTCATCCGGCTGTTCATGGAGGACCTCGCCGCCGACGACGCCGGCGCCGCGCCCGGCTCGGAGCGCGACACCATCAGGACCTTCAGGGACGAGATCTACGCCAAGCTCGCCGGGCCCGACCCCTCCCCGGAGGCCAGGCTCAAGAGCTGGGCGCTACTGGGGGCGTTGCAGTGGGGCGCGGTCAAGACCATGGACCTGCCGGAGGAGCAGGTACGCGCCGCCCTGCTCGAAGCGGCACGCGCGTACTGACCGCTTGTGCACAACGGCTCACGACGGCGGGCCTGAAGGGCGATACTGGAACGCCAGATCCCCTTTTTCGCACCGGCAGGGAGAACGGTCTTGCGTACCTGGTTCGAGCCGGAGGAGGCGGAGGAGTTCGAGGCGGCGAAGGCCGTGCTCCTGCGGCGCTGCCTCGCCTGGGCCGACGAGCACGGCCGCCCGGCGGACGACCTTCTCATCGGCGCCGCCATCGACGTGCGCCACCACAGCCGCGACGGCCGGCTCGCCTATTGGGACGAGCCGCAGATCCGCCGCTACCTGCTGGCCTGGATTCCCCAATACGTCGTCGCGCCGCGCGAGATCCTCGACATCACCCCCGACATCCTGCGCACCTACCTCGCCTACCTGGCCGCGACGGGCCTGCGCGACCCGCGCGGCGCCACCTTGTCAGAGGCCGACACCGCCATCGCCCGCGCCACCCCCGAGTTCAGGAAGTCCCTCGACGACCCGCACCTGCAGGGGCTGGCCAAGTTCTGGGCGCAGACCGCGCTCGACCACGGCACCGACCTGACCGACCCCGACGGATTCGACGACTTCAAACAGGACCTCGACGCCGGCCGCGTCCACTACGACCAGGACATCCTCGACCACCTCACCCAGGCCCGCCTGCTGGGCTCGGAGCTGGACCTGGCGGAGGAACGCGCCCCCCTCCAACCCCCCATCGCCCTGCCCCCCGCCCCAGACCTCACGACCGCCGCCATGGGAAGCGGGACCGTCCAACGCCTGACGGCCCTGGCAGTCTGGGCCGGCAAGGACGGCCGCCCCCTCACCGAGCTCGGCACCCTGCCTGCCACCGACGGGGACCCCGACCTCCTCCTGGCGTGGGCGAAGCGGGTGCGGCTGGTGCGGGTCGCCAAGGGCCGCGTCCATGCGGTGGCCAAGGCCGCCCCCTTGCTGCGCGACCCGGAAGCCCTGTGGCAACGCGCCTTCGACGCCCTGCCCGAGCTGGGCCGCGCCATCACCGGCCGCACCGACGGCGCGCCCTTCACGCTCTTCTTCGACGAGCTGCTGCCCGACCTCCTCAACACCCTCTACGGCATGGACGACATGCCGGTGGCGCGGCTGGAGGAGACGGTGTGGCTGGCCTGCCGCGAATACGAGCACTACTTCGCCGGCGACCGCCGCGCCTCGTCCACCGTGCTGCGACGCCGGCTCGGCGACGACCTCGTGCGCACCTTCGACGTCCTCGCCGACCTGGGCGCCGTCGAGCTGAGCCGCGGCCCGGCCGACGAGCTCTACCTCGCCGACCTCGACCACGAGGCCCAGGAGCTCCCGCCCGAGTCCGTCGAACGCCTCCGCACCCGCCTCGCCGAGCCCGACCTGCTCCTCGCCAGGCTCACCCCGCTCGGGCAGCGCGCCGTACGCGCCCGCCTGCTCGCCGAGGGCCGCGACGCCCCGCTCATCGGCGAACTCGCCGAAGCCGACCCCGCCGAACTGCTCGGCGTCCTCACCCAGCACTACCCGCCGTACGACGCCGCCGCCGAGCTGCACGGCTGGCTCGCCCAGCCGGGCCACGGCATAGAGCCGCTCCTGGAGGCGGTACGCCGGTGCCCGTTCCGCACCCGGGCCGGCGCCATGCTCAACGTGCTCGCCGAGGCCCTGCCCGACGGCCGCGCCCTCCTCCACGGCCTGCGCCGCGACCCCGTACTCGGCCCGGCCGCACTGACGTACCTGGTGGACGTGGGCGAGCTCGACCCGTCCGCGATCGGCCAGGACGAGCACCTGCTGCTGGCCGCCGAGAACTTCCTCACCCTGCTGGAACTGGGCGGCCCCCAAACCCTGATCGAGCAGCTCAAGGCGATGGCGGGGCGGGAGGCGTACGAGCTGGTGGCCGCCGTCCTCGACGCCGGCCACCACGACACGGCCGGCCTGGAGGAGATCCGCGCGTTGGTCGCCGAACCCCTTCGCACCACCCACCACCGCCCACTCCGCCTGATCCCCGGCACCGGCACCGGCACCCGCACCGCACGAGACAAACGCCACAAGCGCTGACCCGAACACTGGCAGAATGTGACCATGCGACTACCCCGCGCGAAGTTCTTCAACACCACGGGTCCGTGCGACCCGACGCGCCATTACATGCTGCCCCCCACGCCACGCATCCCCGAGGCCCGCACCCTCATCGAGATGGACCGCTACTTCGTCCTTCACGCCCCTCGCCAGACCGGCAAGACCACCGCGCTACGCACCCTCGCCTCCGAACTGACCGCCGAGGGCGACACCGCCGCCCTGATGGTCAGTTGCGAACGCGTCAAAGCGGTAGGTGAGAACTACGCCGCAGCGGAGTCGGTGCTGCTGACCGCCCTTCGCGAAGCGGCCAATCGCACAGGATGGCCAAAGAAATGGCTTCCGCCAGATCCCTGGCCATCGGATCTTCCGGGTGTTCAGTTCGGCGCGGCGTTGGGGGAGTGGTGCCGCCGTTGTCCACGTCGGGTGGTGCTCTTCCTGGACGAGTTCGACGCCCTGCAGGGCAACAGTATGGCCAGTATTCTCAGCCAGCTCCGCGACGGTCACAACGCGCGGCCGGAACGCCAACCATTTCCTGCGTCCATCGCGCTGTGCGGACTACGGGACGTGCGCGATTACAAGGTCGCTTCTGGCAGCGATCCGAATCGGACCAACCCGGCGAGCCCGTTCAACATCATCGCCAAGTCGTTGCGCCTGGGCGACTTCACCACCGACCAGATCGCCGAGCTGTACGGCCAGCACACCGACGCGACCGGCCAGGAGTTCACCAAGGACGCGGTCGAGCGGGTCTTCGAGCTGACCCAGGGCCAGCCATGGCTGGTCAACGCTCTCGCCTACGAGATCACCCAGGAGATGGGGGTGACCGACACCGTCTCGGTGACGCGGGTGGAGGAGGCCAAGGAACGGCTGATCCGAGCACACGCCATGCATCTGGAGTCACTGACGGATCGGCTGCAGGAGCCCCGGGTGGCCCGGGTCATCGAACCGATCCTGGCGGGCACCTGGCCCGACATGGACATGGCCTTCAGCAGGGACGCCCGCTATGTCCATGACCTGGGCCTCATCCGCAGTACCAGAGATCTGGATATCGCCAACCCGATCTACCGGGAGGTCCTGCTCCGGGTTCTGGGCGAGCAGGCCGAGGTCCGCGTCCGCGCCGACCCGCCCATCCTGCGCGTGTGACGGCCGGCGACGGATCAGGGCTGGGCGGCCCTGACGTCCTCGTGTGTGGTGCTGGTGTGCTGGGGGACGTTGTGCTGGGCCTCGCGCTCGGCGCGGCGGCGCTTGCGGCGGCGGCCGAGGAACCAGCCGACGCCCAGGGCGGCTATACCGAGGGGGGTGGTGGCCATTTTGCGGGCCACCAGAAGCTTCAGGAGTTTCTTCATGAGCCCCCAACTGCCCCAGGACGTCAGGCGCACGCATGAACCGCACCGGACCTGGCGCTGGAGATAGCTGAACAATCTGGAGCGGGACCCGGTGAGGGGCGGTCGCCGTCCGAAGGTCAGGGCGGGTGCGGTTACTCAGGTTCGGGCGTGTTGGTGGTGGGTTCGAGGGATTCGCCGGGGTCGGGGCCCGTCTGGGCGGCCAGGCCGACGGTGATGGTGATCTGGGTGCCGGGTTCGGCGCAGGTACCCGGGTCGATGCTTTGTGCCAGGACGGCGCCTGCCTGGGACTCGTCGTCCACCAGCTGTTCCTTTGTTCCCACCGTGAGACCCGCCGCCGTCAGGGCTGTGCGGGCCGCCTCGCGGGAGCGGCCGACGACCGGTGGGACGGTGGCGCCGTTCCGGGACACGGTGAGCGCTACCGCTGTGCCGCCCTTCACGCGGCTGCCTGTCTTGGGGCGGGTGGACAGGACCTGGCCCGACGGCTCCTGGGAGCAGGAGCGGGTGATGGCGCCCACCTTGAGGCCCGCACCGGTCAGGGCCGCTTCGGCGGGTCCGCGTCGCATGCCCGTCACCTCCGGTACGGGCAAGCCGGCCGACACTCGAAGGGACACCTTGGTTCCCCGGTCCACGGCGGTTCCCGCGGCGGGGCTGCTGGCGAGGACCTGGCCGATCGCGCGGGGTGAGTCCTGCCGGGTGACGCGGCCCAGGGTGAGGCCGGCGCGTTCGACGGCCTTGGTGGCGGCGGCCTTGTCCAGGCCGGTCAGGGGCGGGATCGTCACCGTGGGCGGGCGTACGATCGCGGGCGGGTCGTAGGCGGGGCGGCGGTCGTCCTGGACCGGCCGGGCCTCCACGCTCTTCGTGGGTGTTGCTTCGGTGGGCGCCCCACGGGTGGTCTCGGGCGCGGGCGTGGCGGGCGGCGGTGCGGCGAGAGGTCCGCCCGCCTGCGGTCCCGCCTGCCCGGCCGGGCTCTGGGTGAGCGCCGGTACGACCACGGCCAGCAGCACCACGGCCGTCACCAGCAGCGCCGCACACACCGCGACCGCCGCCCGCGGCCACTGTCTCCGGTCCGTACGCCCTTCCCCGGAGGAAACCCCGGGTAACGCTCCCCCGCCATCCGCACCCTGTGGTGTCCCGGCTGCTGAATGGGCGGCCTGGGGGCCGGAGTGGGCGTCCGGGGTGCGCTGGCCCGGTACCAGGGGTGTCGGCGGGGTGCGGAGGATGGGCGGCGGAGGTGAGCGCAGCACCTCCGCAGGCCCCGCCGCAGACCCGGCCGCAGGACCCTCCGCAGGACTCACCGCAGACCCGGCCGCAGGTGACTCCCCCAGGAGCTCGAACAGCAGTTCCCTGCTGCTCGGCCGGTTGCGGGCGTCCTTGTCCAGGCAGGCCGCGACCAGCGTACGCAGCCGCCCGTCGAGCAGCCCCAGCTCGGGCGGCGCCGTGAGGATGCGGTGCAGGACGGGCGCGACGGAGTCCTGGCCGAAGGGGGCGGTGGCGTTGGCCGCGAAGCACATGGTGGCGCCCCACGAGAACACGTCGGCGGCCCCTGTGACGGCCGAGGCGGTGATCTGCTCGGGCGCCATGTACGCCGGCGTCCCCACCCCCCGCCCGCTCACGGTGGCGGCCGCGTCGAGCGCCCGGGCCAGGCCGAAGTCGATGACGCGCGGCCCGTCGGAGCCGAGCAGCACGTTCTGGGGCTTGAGGTCGCGGTGCACGATCCCGGCCCGGTGGATGGCGGCGAGCGCGGTGGCGGTGCCGACGGCGAGGCGTTCGAGCGCGCCGCCCCTGCGGGGCCCGGTGAGCGCGACCTCGCGGGCCAGGGAGTGCCCGTCGACGTACTCGCTGACGATGTACGGCCGCCCCTCGTCGAACCCGGCGTCGATCACCTGCGCCGTGCAGAACCTGGCCACGTGCTTGGCCAGCTCGACCTCCCGCAGGAACGCCGCCCGCTCGTCACCGACGGGCCCGTGCAGGAGCTTGACCGCGTACCTCTCTCCGCCCCTGGAACCGAGGAACACCGCGCCCTGGCCACCCTCGCCCAGCCGCCCGGTGAGCTCGTAGTCGCCGAGTCGCCGAGGGTCCCCCGTTCTGAGCGGCTGTGCCGTTGGCACGGGGCGCCTCCCCTCGCCGCGCCACCCCTTATGCCTCCTACTGAAGGCAAGGGGCCGCGAACAGTCAACGGTGCGCAGGGCAATCGCATCCGGACCGTGACACAGCCGGTCAGGACGTACGCGCAACCCTGCCGGAATACGTCACTTCGTCCTTACCTGCACGAGTGACCTTGATGTCCATCTGGTTCACATCGGAGGTGGGGTACATGTGGAGCGTGCCCGGGTAGCACTCCTGCCCGCCGACGTCGCGGAGGGTGAAGACCATGCCGCCGTCGCGCGAGAGCCGCCCGGTGCAGTGCAGGTCGGCTCCCCACCGCATGCGTCCCGAACCTTCGTGGTCCAGGACGAGCTCGACGGGGAAGACGCGCTTGGCGGTGAAGTGCTCGGCGGAGCCGGTCCAGTCGCCGGCCGGCCCTTCGCCATGGGCGCTCTGGAGGTAGAGCACGAATCCGGCGATGCCCATGAGCAGCCCGGCCAGCGCGACGCCGATCTGCCAGGGCCGCACCCTCCGCCGCCCGGCCTGCGCCACCTGGGTGCGGGTGATGGCGGGGAAGCTGGTGGTGGGGTCGGGGTCGGTGATGACGCCGGGCTCGGCCTCGGCGGCGCCGACTCCGACGACGGCGTCGGGAGCGCGGGTGACGGGCCTGCTCGTGCGGACCAGCGTGCCGATGCCGTTGCCGCCGACGGCGGCCATGGCGCCGGTCGTCAGCACGTCTCCCCCGTCGCCCTCCTGTCCCAGCAGCAGGCGCAGCGCCTCTTCCGCGTCGGGCCGGTCGGCGGGCTCGGTCGCCAGGCAGGCTTCGACGATCTCGCGCAGCCGCCCGTCGAGGTCGCCGAGGTCGGGCGCGCCGTAGAGGACGCGAGCCAGCACCTCGTTGTGGGTCTCGGCGGTGTACGCGGGCCGCCCGTTGGCGGTGTAGGCCACGGTGAGCGCCCAGGCCCACATGTCGGCGGGCGGTCCCGCGGGCTCGCCCTTCATGCGTTCCGGCGCCATGTACGCGGGCGTGCCCATGGGCATGTGGCTGGTGGTGACGGTGGTGTCGACGAGCCGGGACACGCCGAAGTCGATCACCCGGGGCCCGTCGATGCCGAGCAGCACGTTGCCTGGCTTGAAGTCGCGGTGCACGACCCCGGCGCGGTGGATGGCGCCGAGGGCGGTGGCGGTGCCGATGGCCAGGCGTTCGAGCGACCCGCCCGTACGCGGCCCCTCCTTCTCCACGTGCTCGCGCAGCGAGGGGCCGTGGACGTACTCGCTCACCAGGTAAGGACGGTCGCCTTCGAGGTCGGCGTCCAGGAGCTGGGCCGTGCAGAACGCGGCGACCCGGCGCACCGCCTGCACCTCGCCGAGGAAGCGGCGGCGGGCGTCGGCGGTGCCGGAGAGGCTGGCGTGCAGCAGCTTGATGGCGACCCGGCCGCGTTGCGGGGATTCGCCCAGGTAGACCACTCCCTGGCCACCCTGACCGAGCCTGCGTGTCAGCCGGTAGGACCCCAACTGCCGGGGGTCGTCGGCACGTAGCTCGGACATATACCGCCATTATGCCTGGCCGGGGCAAGCGAGCGTCCAGAACAGGCTACGGGAGCAGCGCCGCGTACCGGTCGAGGACGGGCAGCACCTCGTCGGCGGGCCCGCTGGGCAGCGTCGCCACGGCCTCCTCGATGCCCAGTTCGGCGAAGTAGTCGAGCTTCTCCCGCGTGGCCAGCGTGGCGAACGGGATGACGCGGGCCATCGGCCGTCCCGCCTTCTCGCACGCCTCGCGCAGGGCGGGCAGCGCCGCCTTGACGCCGCGCCCGCCGATGGGCATCCAGCCGTCGGCGTACTCGGCGACGTGGGCGAACAGCTTCGGCCCCGCCGCGCCGCCCACGTAGACGGGCGGAAGGCTGAGCGGCTTGGGCCAGGACCAGGCCGGCTCGACGCCCTCGAAGGAGGCCACCTCGTCGCGCCACAGCGCCTGCATGGCCATGACGTGGTGCCGGGCGATCTCGCGGCGCCGCCCGTACGGGACCGCGTGGTTCTCGATCTCCTCGACGTTCCAGCCGAAGCCGACGCCGACCACCACGCGACCGCCCGACAGCAGGTCGAGCGAGGCGATGGCCTTGGCGGTGACGATGGGGTCGCGCTGGGCGGCGAGCAGGATGCCGGTGCCGAGCCGCAGCCGGGTGGTCGCGGCGGCGGCGAAGGACAGGGCGACGAGGGGGTCGAGCGTGCGCTTGTACTCCTCGGGCAGCTCGCCGTCCGCCGCCCCGGGGTACGGCGTGCGCCGCGAGAGCGGGATGTGCGTGTGCTCGGGCAGGTAGAGCGAGTCGAGCCCGCGTTCCTCCGCCGCCTTCGCGAGCTCCTGCACGGGCATCGCCAGGTCGGTCGCGAACATCGTGACGCCGAGCTTCATCACACCCCCATGCCAATGAACCAAGCGATTGCTCGGTTAAGATTTCCAGAGTACCTTGCGAAGGACCGTCCCGCGGAGAGAGGTTCCCGGTGAAGTTTTCGATCTTCCTGAACCCGCAGATCCCAGGCTCGGGCTACGCGGCCGAGGAGAACGCCAGGGCGAAACGCCCGATAGGCCGCGACACCGAGTCGTACCAGCGGCTGCTGCACGAGGTACGCGAGATCGCCGTGCACGCCGACCAGATCGGGTTCGACGCGCTGATGATGACCGAGCACCATTTCCATTCGGAAGGCATGGAGTTCTCGGTCAACCCGCTGATGTTCCTCACCGACCTCGCGGCGCGGACCGAGCGCATCCTGCTGGCCCCGCTCGGCCTCGTGCTGCCCGCCTGGGACCCGATCAGGGCGGCCGAGGACGTCGCGCTGCTCGACCAGTTCAGCAAGGGACGGCTGCGGCTGGGCGTGGCGCGGGGCTACCAGAACCGCTGGATGAACGTGCTCGGCCAGCGCTGGCAGGCCGCCGCCGCCCGCTCCGACGGCTCGGCCACCGACACGCGGAACTTCGACGTCTTCGGGGAGGTGCTGAAGATCATGAAGCTGGCCTGGACGCAGGAGACGCTCCGCTACAAGTCGGACGTGCTCGACTACCAGGTGCCCTTCCCGTACGAGGGCATCGAGGGCTGGCCCGCCCAGGAGTGGACCCGCACGTTCGGCGCGCCCGGCGAGATCGACGACGACGGCGTGGTCAGGGCGGTGTCGGTCTGCCCCAGGCCGTACCAGAACCCGCATCCCGAGCTGTGGCAGCCGTTCACGATCTCCGACCGCTCGGTCATCAGGGCGGCGCAGGAGGACATCCTGCCGTGGATGTTCACCCCCAACCCCGACGACCATGCCCAGAAGGCCAGGCTCTACCAGGAGGAGTCGGCCAAGCACGGCCGCCACTACAAGCTGGGCGAGCACACCGGCATCCTCAAGATCGTCGGCATCGGCGACACCACCGAGCAGGCCATCGCCACCTTCGGCAGGAGCATCCCCAAGGACTTCGCCGCCTTCTTCGGCCCCTTCGGCTACCTGGAGGTGCTGCGCAAGAAGGAGGACGAGAAGCACAAGCCCATCTCGCCGGAGAAGGGCGACGCCAAGCGCATGAGGGACGTCGAGATGGCGCTGTTCGGCACACCCGACGACGTCAAGCGCGGCATCCAGCGCATGCTCGACAAGATGCCCGACCTGGAGTGGTTCGGCCTCTACATGCAGGGCCAGCAGGGCGTGCTGCCGCTCGACACGGTCAAGCGGAACCTGGAGCTGTTCGCCACCAAGGTCGCCCCGGAGTTCCGATGAGGTTCTGGCTGGGCGCCTCCTTCTCCGACACCGATCAGTTCACCGAACTGGCGCGGGCGGCCGAGCGCTGCGGGTTCGACACGCTCACGCTCTCCGACCACCTCTTCTACGCCGACTTCGCCTCGCCGTACCCGTACTCGCGGTCGGGGCGGCCCCGGTGGGACGCGCGTACACACTGGCCCGACGTGTGGGTGACGATCGGGGCGATGGCCGCGGTCACCAGCACGCTGCGCTTCGCGCCGAACGTCTACATCGCGCCCGCCCGCGACCTGTGCACCGTGGCCAAGCAGGTGTCCACGGCGGCGGTGCTGTCGCGCGAGCGGGTCACGTTCGGGGTCGGGGTGGGCTGGTGCAAGGAGGAGTTCACGGCCACCGGCCAGGACTTCCACACCCGCGGCAAGCGCCTCGACGCGATGCTGCCCGCGCTGCGCGCGCTCTGGTCGGGCGAGACGGTCACCCTCGACGGCCTCCCGCCGCTGTCGATCTCCCCCACCCCGTCAGGCCCGATCCCCGTGTACGTCGGCGGCGACAGCGAGGCGGCCCTGCGCCGCGCGGCCCGGCTCGGCGACGGCTGGATCGGCAACCGCATCTACACCGAAGAGCAGCTCGACGAGGTGCTCGACGCCCTGCGCGGGCACCTGGAGGCCAACGGCAGGTCCATCGGGGAGTTCGAGATCATCGCGCCGCTGGCGGTGCTGCCCGAGGCGGAGACCTACCGCCACTTCGCCGCCAAGGGCGTGACGGGCACGCTGGCCGCCCCGTGGTGGCTGGCCACGCCGGAGGAGAAGTCCCGGTACGGCGAGGGCACCCTGGAGCTCAAGATCGCCACCATGGAGCGCTTCGCGGAAGAGGTGATCGCCAAGATGCCCGCGTGACGTCCTGAACGGCGCTTCCAGGGCGATAGCCTCATCTCGTGCTCGAAAAGATCGCAGCCACCCGTTACGTCACCCCGCTGCGGGAGGGCGGGTCGCTGCCCGGCGTGGTCGAGGCCGACGACCTCGGCACCTACGTCGTCAAGTTCCGCGAGGCCGGCCAGGGCCGGCGGGTGCTGGTCGCCGAGATCATCGCCGCCGAGCTGGGCCGGCGTCTCGGCTTCAGGACCCCCGAGCTCAAGCTCATCGACCTCGACCCGCAGCTCGGCGTCAGGGAGCCCGACGAGGAGGTGCAGGACCTCCTCAAGGCCAGCACCGGGCTCAACCTGGCCGTCGACTTCCTGCCCGGCGCGCTCGGGTTCGACCCGCTGGCCTGGGTGCCCGACCCGGTGTTCGCCGCCAGGGTGGTGTGGTTCGACGGTTTGATCCACAACGTCGACCGCAGCTGGCGCAACCCCAACCTGCTCATCTGGCACCGCGACACGTGGCTGATCGACCACGGCGCCGCCCTGTGGTTCCACCACAACTGGCGCACCGCCGACCCGCGGCGGCCGTTCGACGCGGGCGACCACGTGCTGGCTCCGTTCGCGGGCGACGTGGGCCGCGCGGGCGCCGACCTGGCCGGGCGCATCGACCGCGAGCTGCTGGAGAGCGTGACCGCCCTGGTGCCCGACGAGTGGCTGGCGGGCGAGCCGGGCTTCGACTCCCCCGCCGCCGTGCGGGCGGCGTACGTCGAGCATCTCCTGGCGCGGGCGCACGGCCCGCGCGGCTGGCTGGTGGCAGGCGAGCAGCAGGCCCGCAAGACGGCGGGCCCCGGCTCGGTCGGCGCGTTCTGGCGGGAGGGCGGGAGCCGATGAGCAGGGACGTCTACGAGTACGCGGTGATCCGCGTGGTGCCGAAGGTCGAGCGGGGCGAGCAGATCAACGCCGGCGTGCTGCTCTACTGCCAGCCGCGCGGCTACCTGTGCGCCAAGGTCGAGCTCGACCCGGGCCGGCTGCGGGCGCTCGACCCGGGCGCCGACGTCGAGGGGGTGCGGCGGGCGCTCGGCGCGTACGAGCTGGCCTGCGGCGACGAGCCTGGCCCGCTGGCCGGCGAGTCGCTCGGCGGTAGGTTCCGCTGGCTGACGGCGCCGCGCAGCACGATCGTCCAGGCGGGGCCGGTGCACGCGGGGCTGACCGCCGACCCGGGCACCGAGCTGGCCCGGCTGTTCGACAAGCTCGTACGCGTATAGCCGAGCCTGCGGTGATGGGGGTGGCTCTTGGGTAGGTTCTTCCTGGAGGAAGGAGATCGTCCATGAGCGTCCCGCCGAGGCAGGCGCACGACCTCACCCTTGAGGGCGGGCGTCCTCTGAGGCTGCGCGACCTCAAGGACGCCGGCGCGTACGTGGTCGACGACCGCGGCCGCATCATCGAGGTCAACCCCAACGCCGAGCGCCTGCTCCTGCGGCGCGCCGGCGACCTGCTGGACCACGACGCCCACGACGCCCTGCACCGCGGCAGGCGTGGCGAGGCGCTGCCGCACAGCCGGTGCGTGATGCGCCACGCCCTCATCTCCGCCAGCACCGCTTCAGGCGACCAGGAGTGGATGGAGCGCGGCGACGGCACGCTGATCCGCGTGAGCTGGCTCGTCACCCCCTGCAGGGTCGACGAGTCCGCGACGGGCGCGCTGGTGATCTTCCACCCGGCCCCCGACACCGAGGACGGCGCCGCCGAGCCGCCCTGGCAGAACCCGTCGCTGTCGGAGCTCGAACGCCTGGCCCTGCTCGCCGAGACGACCGCCACGCTCACCTCCAGCCTCGACGTGGACGCGACGCTGCGCCACCTGGTGCGCCTGGTGGTGCCGCTGCTGGCCGACTGGGTGGTGGTCGACCTGCTCGACGAAGAAGGCACGATCTCCCGCGCCGTCGTGGTCCACTACGAGAACGGCACGCTGATCCACCGCGACGATCTGCAGCGGCAGCTGCCGCCCGTCACCGAGGACTCCCCGATGCCGCTGTCGCGGGCGCTGCGCGGCGTCACCGCGACGCTGATCAGCCCGCAGAGCTACCAGATGCCGCCCGACACCGGCATCGCCGTCGCCCAGCAGGACCTGCTGGCGCAGACCGGCATCACGTCCGCGTGCATCGCCCCCATCCGCGGCATCCGCGAGGTGATCGGCGCGCTGACCCTCGGACGGTCCGAGCGGGCGCAGCCGTACACCGCGGGCGACCTGCTGCTGGTCGAGGACATCGCCCGCCGTGCCGGGCTGGCGCTCGACAACGCCCGCCTGTACGAGCGCCAGCGCCGGGTCGCCGAGACCATGCAGCGCCACCTGCTGCCCCGCCTGCCGGTGGTGTCCGGCCTGGAGATGAGCGCCTGCTACGTGCCGGCCCCCGACGCCTCCCAGGTCGGCGGCGACTGGTACGACGCCTTCACCCAGGCGGGCGGCGCACTGGGCCTGGTGATCGGCGACGTGGTGGGCCACGACCTCGACGCCGCCGCCGGCATGGCCCAGGTGTGCAACATGCTGCGGGCGTACGCGGGAGAGATGGACACCCTGCCCAGTGTCGTCGTCGGCCGGCTCGACCAGGCGGTCTCGCGCATGGCGGAGGCCACGATGGCCACCGTCGTCTTCGCCCGCGCCGAGCCCGTGGACGGCGGCTGGCGACTGCGCTACACCAACGCGGGCCACCCGCCGCCGCTGCTCGTCGAGCGCGACGGCGCCACCCGGTTCCTGGAGGACGGCGGCGGCCTGATGCTCGGCACCGGCATCTGCGTGCCCCGCGAGGACGCGGTCGTCGACCTGCCGCCGCACTCCAGCGTGGTGTTCTACACCGACGGGCTCATCGAGTCGCCCAGCCACAGCCTGGACGACGGCCTCGAACGGCTGCGCAGGGAGGCGTCGGCGCTCGGCGCGCGCAAGCTGGACGGCTTCTGCGACCGGCTGCTGCGCAGAGTGCGCCCCGACGACAACGACGACGACGTGGCGCTGCTCACCCTGCGCGTGCCCGGCTAGAACAGCACCGACATGAACGTGTCCACCTCGCGGAAGCCCACCTTGCGGTAGACCGCGCGCGCCGAGTGGTTGTAGTCGTTGACGTAGAGGGTGACCACGGGGGCGAAGCAGCTCATCGCCGCCTCCACCACGGCCGCCATCCCGGCCACCGCGTGACCCTTGCCGCGCAGCTCCGGATCGACCCAGACCCCCTGGATCTGGCAGGCCTGCGGGGTGACCGCCCCGATCTCGGCCTTGAACACCACCCGGCCGTCGTCGATCCGCGCGTACGAGCGGCCGATCCTGATCAGCTCCGCCACCCGCGTACGGTAGAGCGCGCCGCCGTCACCCAGGTTGGGCGAGACGCCGACCTCTTCGGTGAACATGGCCACGCACGCCGGCAGCAGGATGTCGAACTCCTCCGGCCGCACCCTGCGTACGAGCGGGTCGGCCGGCACCGGCGGCCTGCTGGAGGTGGCCAGGACCGGCTGCGCCCAGCGGATCGCCCGCGCCCGCCCCCAGTGCGGCTCCAGCCGCTCCCACAACAGGCTGACCGCGTCGACCGGGCCGACGATGGACGAGCAGCGCCGCCCCTGCTTGCGGGCACGGTCGGCGAACGCGTGCACGGCCTCTGGACCGGCGTTGACCGGCACCATGTTGGCGCCGGCGTAACAGAGTGACACGAGGCCACCGCGCGTGCCGAAGCCCCACATCTGCCCGCCCAGCCTCGCAGGGTTGAGGCCGACGGCCCGCACCCGCGAGGAGACGAAGACGTTGGCGACCGGATCGGCGTCGAGCAGGGCGAGAACCTCGTCCCGGTCGTTGTCGTCGAGCACGCGCGACGCCGATGTACGCAGCATCACAAAGGTCAGACTACGCGAAGGGTTACCGAATAGCTCATCCGGAAATGCCCACGGTAACCCTTTCTTGACGTCCGACCTGTGCGGGGCCCGCCCGGTGCGTCAGCGCGCGCCCTTCAGCAGGTTCAGCGCCCCGAGCAGACCCAGCAGGTCAGGGGCGCGCGAGCTGCCCGACGCCATGTGCGCGGCCGGCTTCGGGTCCGCCGCCGCGGCGCAGGCCGCGCCGGTCCTCGGCAGCGTCCCGTCCCGCAGGTACGTCACCAGGTGCCGGTCCATGCAGGTGTTGCCCGAAAGCGTCACCCCGTGGTTGCCGCCCTGGTCCACCACCAGCTTGGCGCGCGGGAACCGCTCGGCCATCTCCAGCGCCCCCTGGTACGGCGTCGCCGCGTCGTCCTTGGACTGCAGGATGAGGAACGGCGGCAGCTTCGGCGAGTCGTGCACCTGCACCGGCGTGCCGCCCCGCACCGGCCAGAACGCGCACGGGGCGTTGTACCAGGCGTTCGGCCAGGTCAGGAACGGCGCCTTGCGGTGCATCCTGGTCATGTCGGTCCGCCACTTGTCCCACTTGCGCGGCCAGCGCGCGTCGCTGCACTCCACGCCCAGATAGACGGCGTAGCCGTTCTCGTCGGCCGCGTCGTTCTTGCCGTGCCTGGTGTAGACGTCGGTCAGGCCCGTGACGTCGCCGTCGCGCACGTACGACGACCACGCCTGCGCGAACGACGGCCACACCTTGTCCGTGTAACCGGCCAGCGTGAACGTGTCGTCCAGCTCGCTCGGGCCCACCACGCCGCCCGCCGGGTGCGAGCGCAGCCGGTCGCGCATCGCGTAGAAGGCGAACGACGTCTGCTTGACCGTGGAGCCGAGCTTGTAGACGTCGTTGTGGCGGGCCGTCCAGGCCAGGAACTGGCGGTGACGGCGCTCGAACGAGCGGTCCTGCTTGAGGTTGGAGGCGTACCAGACGCCGCCTGGATCGACCGTGCTGTCCATGACCAGGCGCTTGACCCGGCTCGGGAACAGGGTGGCGTAGACGGCGCCGAGGTAGGTGCCGTACGAGTAGCCGAAGTAGCTGATCTTCTCCTCGCCGAGCGCGGCGCGGATGCGGTCCATGTCCCTGGCTGAGTTCTCCGTCGTCAGGTGCGGCAGCAGCCACGACCACTGGTCGCCGCAGCGCTTCGCGTAGCCGGCGGCGCGGGCCAGCAGCGCCTTCTCGTGGGCCCTGTTGCGCGGGATCTGGTCGAGCCGCGGCGCCTGGTAGTACGTCTCGGCGTCCACGCAGTGCACGGCGGGCTCGCTGCCGCCGACGCCGCGCGGGTCGAAGCCGACGATGTCGTAACGCTCGGCCACCTCGGCGGGCAGGGACGTGGCGACGTACTCGGTCAGCGCCCGCCCCGGCGAGCCTGGCCCGCCCGGGTTGATCAGGAGTGTCCCCAGATGGCTGCCGCCCCTGGGCACCTTGGCCTTGATCCGGTTGAGCGCCAGCTTGATCGACTGGCCCCTCGGCCGCTTGTAGTCGAGCGGCACGCGTACGGTGGCGCACTCCAGCGCCACCGACGCCGCCTTGCCCGCCACCTTGGGACAGGTCGCCCAAGCGACGACCGCCTGCGCCTGCCTCACCCCGGCCGGCGTCATTCCCCCGGCCACCGCCCCCGCGGTCCCACTCGCACTCCCGACCCCGGCGACGAGCACCGCCACTCCGGCGACAACCCCAGCTACCCGCTTCACCCGGCCCCCTTCCTGTCATAGGCCCTGCGATGCTCCCGCGAGCGACCAGGCGACCACGAAGGGTATGGGGAAAAGCTTGCCAACCTGTAATGCCTCCATTGCCCGGTGTAACCGGAACCACTCGCCCCTTGGCTCCGCCCGCCCGTGCGCCGCACGCATGCCTTGGGCGGTGCCGGGGTGGGGTGGGAAGCAGGCCGGCTGTCGCGCAGGCGGCCGGCCAGTAGGCGGGATCGTCCGGGCCGGCCGGCCAGCAGGCGGGATCGGCCGGCCGGCCGGAGCCGGTCCGGTTCACCCCCCGGCCACCTGGCCGGGCACTCGGCGGACGGCCGTCAGCCGACGGTGACGGTGGGGCCGGCGGTGTCGTCGTCGAGGTCGACCTCGACGCCCATCTCCTCGGCGAGGCGCAGGGCCTCCTCGATGAGGGTTTCGACGATCTGGGACTCCGGCACCGTCTTGATGACCTCGCCCTTGACGAAGATCTGGCCCTTGCCGTTGCCGGAGGCGACGCCCAGGTCGGCCTCGCGGGCCTCGCCCGGGCCGTTGACGACGCAACCCATGACGGCCACCCGCAGCGGCACCTTCATCCCCTCAAGGCCCGCCTGGACCTGGTCGGCGAGGGTGTAGACGTCGACCTGCGCCCGCCCGCACGACGGGCAGGACACGATCTCCAGGCCGCGCTCGCGCAGCCCCAGCGACTCGAGGATCTGGGCGCCGACCTTGACCTCCTCGACGGGAGGAGCCGACAGGGAGACCCTGATGGTGTCGCCGATGCCCTCGGCGAGCAGCGCGCCGAAGGCCACGGCCGACTTGATCGTGCCCTGGAAGGCCGGCCCCGCCTCGGTGACACCGAGGTGGAGCGGGTAGTCGCACTGGGCGGCCAGCAGCCGGTACGCGT
The DNA here is from genome assembly GCF_040609855.1 of Nonomuraea sp. NPDC004580. Taxonomy (NCBI): domain Bacteria; kingdom Bacillati; phylum Actinomycetota; class Actinomycetes; order Streptosporangiales; family Streptosporangiaceae; genus Nonomuraea; species Nonomuraea sp. NPDC004580. The sequence continues at coordinate 44,444 of NZ_JBEXLH010000045.1, forward strand.
TGATCATCACGACCGGGTCGTTGTGCTTGACCGAGATCTTGATGTCGCGGAAGCCGTGCTCCTCGAACAGCGAGCACTCCCACAACGCGGACTCCACCAGCGCCTCTGGCGTCGCCTTGCCGTACTTCTGGAGCAGGCGGGGGTCGAGGGAGCCGGCGTTGACGCCGATGCGGATGGGCACGCCGGCGTCGGAGGCCGCGCGGGCGATCTCGCCCACCTTGTCGTCGAACTTCTTGATGTTGCCGGGGTTGACCCGGACGGCCGCGCACCCGGCGTCGATGGCGGCGAAGACGTATTTCGGCTGGAAGTGGATGTCGGCGATCACGGGGATCTGCGACTTCTTCGCGATCAGCGGCAGCGCGTCGGCGTCGTCCTGGGACGGCACCGCCACGCGGACGATCTGGCAGCCCGACGCCGTGAGCTCGGCGATCTGCTGGAGGGTGGCGTTGACGTCGGCGGTCACCGTCGTCGTCATCGACTGCACCGAGACGGGGGCGTCGCCGCCCACGGGCACGCTGCCGACCATGAGTTGCCGGGAGTGGCGGCGTTGGGCGAGCGGCTTGGGGCGGACCGTCGGGATGCCGAGAGCTACAGGAGACATTTCAACCCTTACTGTGACGACGCTTTCCAGTCTAGGTAGCTAGCGGGACTGCCCGGCTGTGAGTTCGGCCGCACGGGCCCGCGCCCAGGCGTCGGCCGCGAGCACCTCGTCGACGGAGCCGGCCGGGGTGACCTGGTGTTCTTCGACGACCTTGGCCACGGTGTCGACGATGCCGAGGAACGGCAGATCGCCGCGCAGGAACGCGTCGAGGCACACTTCGTTGGCGGCGTTGTAGACGGCGGGCGCCGTGCCGCCCTCGCCGCCGACGTGCCTGGCCAGCGCGACCGCGGGGAAGGCCACGTCGTCGAGCGGCTCGAACGTCCAGGTGTGGGCCTTGGTCCAGTCGATGGGCCGCGCGGCGCCCGCGACGCGGCGGGGGTGGGCGAGCGCGAGCGCGATCGGCAGCCGCATGTCGGGCGGGCTGGCCTGCGCGATGGTGGAGCCGTCGACGTATTCGACCATGGAATGGATGATCGACTGCGGGTGGACGACGACCTCGATGCGGTCGAACGGCAGGTCGAACAGCAGATGGGCCTCGATCACCTCAAGCCCCTTGTTGACCAGGGTGGCGGAGTTGATCGTGATGTAGGGGCCCATCGACCAGGTCGGGTGGGCCAGCGCCATCTCCGGCGTGACGTCGGCCATCTCCTCGCGCTTCATGCCGCGGAACGGCCCCCCGCTGGCCGTGACCACCAGCCGCCTGACGCGGGAGGGGTCGTGGCCGTCGGGACCCGCGGCCCACAGGCACTGCTGCAGGGCGGAGTGCTCGGAGTCGACAGGCAGGATCTGGCCCGGCGCGGCCAGCCGCTTGACCAGCGGCCCGCCGATGATCAGGGACTCCTTGTTGGCCAGCGCGAGCAGGCGGCCCGCCTTGAGGGCGACCAGGGTGGAGGCCAGGCCGAGCGCGCCGGTGATGCCGTTGAGCACCATGTCGCACTCCCAGCCCGCCACCTCGGCCACCCCGTCGGGGCCGCCGAGCACGACCGGCTTGACGCCGTGGGCCTCCAGCGCCTCGCGCAGCGCGGGCACGGCCGAGGCGTCGGCCACCGCCACCGCCTCGACGCCGAACTCCGCAGCCTGCCTGGCCAGCAGGTCGACCCTGCCACCTCCTGCCGCCAGCGCCGCGACGCGGAAACCACCGGGGTTGGCGGCGATGACGTCGAGGGCCTGCGTGCCGACTGAACCGGTGGAACCGAGGATGACGACGGAGCGGAGGGTCTCTGCATGCACAGACCCATTCTCCCCGCTGTGCCGGGCGCTCAGGCACGACGGGACGGCCGGGCCAGAATTCGCCGTCTTATGTGACACGAGATAACCCAGTTCATTTATGTCGGAATATCGTCATATCGGAATGCGCGAATCTTGAGAAATCCGGATATTGCGGCGGCTACGTTCCAACCCCGAGTCCGCTTTAGGGAGGTACGTAATGCACCGCAAAATCGCCCTGCTTTCCGCCGCCACGCTCACCGGCACCTTGCTCGCCACCGCACTCCCCGCCGAGGCGGCCCAAGCTGGGTCCTCACCTGCGTCCTCAACCGGGTCCTCAGCTGGCTCCCAAGCCGGGTCCCGGATTGCGCCGCGCCCGAAGCCGGCGCAGCACGCCGCCGCCGACTCGGCGTCCGAGCGGCGGCAGGTGATGACGTACTGGACCGAGCGGCGCATGGAGGCCGCCCAGCCGCTGGACGCCCCCGACCCCAAGGTGGCGCCCAATGCGGCGGAACCCCGCCAGGGCACGGCGTGGACCGCTCCACCCACCCGCGGCGGGTCGGGCGCCACGACGCAGGCGGCGCGCAACCCGGGCGCGACCTGGACCAAGGGCGGCGCGGTCGCGCGTACGACCGGGCGGATCTTCTTCACCACCCAGGGACGCAACGCCTCCTGCTCGGGCACCGCCGTCACCAGCGCCAACAAGAGCGTGGTGCTGACCGCAGGCCACTGCGTGAAGATGTCCGGCGCCTTCCACACGAACTGGGTCTTCGTCCCCGGCTACGACAAAGGTCAGCGCCCCTTCGGCACCTGGCCCGCCACCCGGCTGCTCACCACCCCGCAGTGGAACTCGGGCGAGGACATCAACTTCGACGTGGCCGCCGCCGTGGTCGCGCCGGTGAACGGCAAGACGCTGGTCGACACCGTCGGCGGCCAGGGCGTGGCCTTCAACCAGCCGCGCAGGCAGCAGATGTACGCCTTCGGCTACCCGGCGGCGGCGCCGTACGACGGCTCGAAGCTCGTCTACTGCGGCGGGCGGACGTTCGACGACTTCCTGGCCAGCCGCGGCCTCGGCCTCACCTGCGACATGACCGGCGGTTCGAGCGGCGGTCCCTGGATGCTGAATTTCACCGAGTCGACCGGGCTCGGCACCCAGAATTCCGTCAACAGCTTCAAATACAACTTCGCCCCCAACTGGATGTTCGGCCCCTATTTCGGGACCGAGGCCCAGGCCGTCTACCAAGCAGCGCAAACCACCAACGCAGCCTGAGGAATTCACCGAAAGTAGTCACAAGAACACATGTCGTGGGGCACACTCGGGGGCCATGACCTTGAGCACCCCCCTGCTTGCGGCCGCCTCGCTCATGGCGGGGCTCATCGGCCCCGCGCTCGCCGGCGCGGCACCCGTCCGCCAGCAGGCCGACACCCAGGCCGTGACCCAGGCCGGGACCCAGGCCGTCGTCTCCGCGAGTTCCGCGGAGCACGGTGACATCGACGGTGACACCGACGGTGACATCGTCGAGCACGTGGCCGCCAGGACGGCCGCCGACCAGCGGCGCGTGCTCGCCTACTGGACGCCGGAACGCATGGCGAAGGCACTGCCGATCGACGTGCTCGGCCTCGTCGAACGCGGCCTCACCGACGGCCTGAGCGGCATCACGAAGGGCCTCACGGGCAGCGCGGCCCCCGCGGGCGGTGCGGCGGGGCCCGCGGGCGGTGCGGCGGGGGCGGGCGGGGATGCGGTGCTGCCGTCGCCGCATGAACTCATGGCGGCCGCCCGCCCCCTCGCGCCGGCCAGGCCCGCGAAGCCGGCCACCAGCACGGTCGGTTCCCGCTGGATCACCGGCGGCCAGGTGGCGAGGACGACGGGCCGGGTGTTCCTGACCGTGGCGGGCGCCGACTTCGTCTGCTCGGCGAGCACGGTCAGGAGCGCCAACAGGGACGTCGTGGTCACCGCGGGCCACTGCGTCAAGGACGGCTCCGGCGAGTGGGCGGCGAACTGGACGTTCGTCCCCGGCTACGACACGGCCGACGAGCACCCGTACGGCCAGTACACCGCCCGCCGCATGTTCGTCGCCGGCCCGTGGTCGCGCAGCGGCGACGACGACTACGACGTCGGCATGGTCGCCCTGGCCACCTCCAGGGGCCGGCACGTGACGGACGTGGTCGGAGCCCAGAACATCGCCTTCAACACGGGCCGCGGCGGCCAGGCGTTCGGCTTCGGCTACCCGGCGGACCCGCCGTACGACGGCTCGCACCTGGTCTACTGCGCGGGCCGGCTCAAGAACGATCCGCACGGCCAGACCCGCGACCAGGGCCTCGGCTGCGACATGACGGCGGGCGCCAGCGGCGGCCCGTGGATGACGTCGTTCGACACCGCGACGGGCAGGGGCACGATAACGTCGCTGAGCAGCTTCAAGTACAGCGACGACCGCCGCACGATGTACGGCCCGTACTTCGGCGACACGATCAAGTCCCTCTTCCGCACGGCCGAACGCGCCTAGGAAGAGCGATCAGGACGGGCGGGGTGACGGGCGCGCCGCGTCACCCCGCCGCAGGTCCTACAGCGACAGCCCGGTCAGGACCATGACCTTCTCGTACGTCAGATCCTCCATGGCGGAGTGCAGCCCCTCGCGCCCGATGCCGGAGTCCTTGACCCCGCCGTACGGCATCTGGTCGGCCCGGTACGACGGCACGTCCCCGATGATCACACCGCCCACCTCCAGCTCCCGGTTGGCGCGGAAGGCGGCGTCGAGCGACCGGGTGAACACCCCGGCCTGCAGTCCGTACCTGGAGTCGTTGACCATCGCGTAAGCCTCGTCGATGGACGCGGCCGGCTGCAGGATCATGACGGGCCCGAAGACCTCCTCGCAGGCGACCTTGGCGTCGCGGGGCACGCCGGCCAGCACGGTCGGCTCGACGGTGGCGCCGTCGCGCCCGCCGCCCGCGAGCAGGGTGGCGCCGGCGTCGACCGCCTCGCGCACCCACTGCTCGACCCGCTCGGCGGCGGCCTCGGAGACGAGCGGCCCGACCTGGGTCTTCTCGTCGGCAGGGTCGCCGGTGACGAGCGCGTTGACGGCGGGCAGCAGCCGCTCGGCGAACGCGTCGTAGACGGGCTGCTCGACGATCACCCGCTGGACGGCGATGCAGCTCTGCCCGGCCTGGTAGTTGGAGTAGAGGGCGATGCGCTGGGCGGCCCAGTCGAGGTCGGCGTCGGCGAGCACGACGGCGGCGGCGTTGCCCCCCAGTTCCAGCGTCACGTGCTTGCGCGGCACCTGGTCGGCGATGGCGTAGCCGACGGGCGCCGAGCCGGTGAACGACACGACGGGCAGCCGGGGGTCGGTCACGAGGGCGGAGGCGCGCTCGTTCTCGATGGGCAGCACCGAGAACATGCCGGCGGGCAGGTCGGTCTCGGCCAGGATCTCGCCGAGCAGCAGCGAGGACAGCGGGGTGGCGGGCGCGGGCTTGACGATGACGGGCGCACCGACGGCGATGGCGGGGGCGACCTTGTGGGCGACCAGGTTCAGCGGGAAGTTGAACGGGGTGATCGCCAGCACGGGGCCCTTGGGCACGCGCGAGACGTAGGCGAGGCGACCGGCCGCGGCGGGCTCGGTGTCGAGCCGCTGCACGCCGCCGGACCAGCGGCGGGTCTCCTCGGCGGCGAAGCGGAAGGTGGCGACGGCCCTGCTCACCTCGCCGCGCGCCCACATGATGGGCTTGCCGTTCTCGGCGGTGATGAGGTGGGCGATCTCGTCGGCCCGCTCGGCGAGGCGGCGCGAGACGTGGGCGAGCGCCTCGGCGCGTACGTGCACGGGCAGCGCGGCGGCCTGCCCGGCGACCGCGGCGGCGGCCGCGACGGCCTCCTCCACCTGGGCGTCGGTGGGCACCCAGTGCCGCGCGACCACGCGGCCGTCGTGGGGGTTGGTGACAGTGAGCTCGGTCTCCCCGGTCGCGGCGCGGCCGGCCAGCCAGAAGGTACGCACGTCCATACCCCGACGTTATGCCACGCGTGCACGGGGGATTTACACCACGATGCACAAGACTCACACGAGGGCTCACCGTTAAGTACAAGCCCTGTTGTATACCCATGATGTAACAGAAGTAGACCCAATTCGGGATGTTTACCATGCGGAGTGGTTTGAGGGATCTCCGCCATGGCTAAGTCATCGGGTGCGGGTCTCCAGCGCGGTGGGCCCCCGATCAGAAAGGCGTGGGCCCCGTGACCGAACGACGTGAGGTCACAAGGACGCATAGCTCCTTGGCCACGAGGGAGGTTTCATGACCTCGGCGCCTCTGGGACTGCAGGGTGCTTACCTCCTGGGTGAGCGCGCCACCCACGACGAACTCCGCTCGCGCCTCCTCGACGTGGCCGTCAACCTGCTCCAGAGCGACGGCCCCGACAGCCTCACCATGCGCAGGATCGCCGCGGAAGCCGGCTGCACGACGACCGTCATCTACACGATGTTCGGCAACAGGGAAGGGCTGGCGGAGGCGCTCTATCTGGAGGGGTTCGAGCGCTTCCGCCGCTATCTGGAGGCCGTGCCGCAGCGGCGCAACCCGTACGAGCACCTGACCGCGCTCGGCCCCGCCTACCGGCAGGCGTGCCTGTCCGAGCCCGGCTACTACAGCCTCATGTTCGAGCGCGCGATCCCCGGCTTCGAGCCCAGCGAGCGCGCCCGCACCCTCGCCCGCGCCGCCCTGAACATCCTCGACCGCGTCATCGCCGACTGCATCTCGGCCGGCTACCTCATCCCGACGCAGCCGCGCAAGATCGCCGACGCGTTCTGGGCTGCCGCTCAGGGCGCGATCAGCCTGGAGCGGGCCGGGCACCTGCGCGACGGGCGCACGTACGAGGCCGTGACGACCGCGATCATCTGCTGTTACCAGGTCGAGAAGCCGGAGTAGCGCGGCTGCGCAGCGGCGGGCGGCCGGCCGCCTCCAGGGCGAGCCACAGCTCCGCGCGCACGCCGGGGTCGTCCAGGTCGCGGCCCAGCAGCTCCGCGACGCGTCTCATGCGGTAGCGCAGCGTGTGGCGGTGCACGCCGAGCCGCTGCGCCGCGGCGTCCCAGTGGCCGTTGCTCTCCAGGTACGCCCGCAGCGACTCCATGAGGTCGGCGCGGGAGCCGTACGCGGTGAGCGGGGCCAGCACCGCCGTCGAGAACGCGTGGGCGGCGGCCGGGTCGAGCAGCGCGAGCAGCCCCTGCCCCGCGAGCTCGCCGAACCTGACGACCGGGCCCCTGCGCGTGTCCAGGGCCGCCTCCAGGGCCCGCCTGGCCTGGTCGAGCGCGTCGCGCAGGGTGCCGTAGCCGGTGGGCAGGCTCGCCCCGACCGGCGCGCCCGCGCTGAGCGCCACCTCATCCGCCTCCGGCTCGGGCACGAGCACGACGATGTCCGGCACGCCGGTCAGCGCGGTGAACGTGACCGCCTCCAGCGCGTCCAGCGCGTCGGGGCCCGCCGCGAGCACCACCACGGGTGCGGCGGGCAGCCGGCCGCCCAGCCGGCCCAGCACCGCCCTGGCCCGCTCCTCCTCCCCCGCAAGCAGCAGCTCCAGCACGGCGGCCCGCAGGCTGCGCTCGGCCGCGCGCTGCGCCCTGCCCTGCTCCATGGACAGGGTGAGCAGCGAGCCCGCGGCGTTGATCACGGTCTGCGTGACGGGCGTGAACGCGTGCCCGGCCCCGACGGCGAAGAACCCCCGCGGCCGCCCGCCACCACCCAGCGGCTGCACCACGATGTGCTCACCGGGCGCGGAGAGCGCCAGGCTCGCCGGCATCCGCCCATCCCTCGTCTCAGCCCGCCGGGGGGTGTCCAGGGGGCGGCCGCGGCGGCGGGAGAGCTCGGCGGCGACCGCTTCAGTCCTGGCCCCCGGCGTGGCGTGGCGGACCTCGCCCGCCTCGTCCAGCAGCGCCGCCCACCCGCCGACCTCCTTGGCGAGCCGGTCGATGACGGCGTGCACGCCCTCGGGCCGCAGCGCCGCCCGCGTCAGCCGGCCCTGGGCGGCGAAGGCGCGGCTGATCTCCTCGTACTGTTCGGCCGCGAGCAGCTCGCTGACGACCTTGCCGATGGCGATGAACGGCGTCTCGCGCGGCACCTCAAGCAGCGGCAGCCCGGCCGCCTCCGCGGCCTCGACGAGCGCGGGCGGCGTCTCCTCGTGCGAGACCCCGACGCCGAACCCGAGCCCGGCCACCCCGCGCCTGACGAGGCGGGCGACGTAGCCGGTCAGGTTGCCGGCCAGGTCGCCGGTCAGGTCGCCGTCCATGCGCAGGCCGGTGGTGAGCAGGAGCTCGCCGCCCTCCAGGTAGGGTGTCGGATCGGCCAGCTCGCTGACGGCGACCCAGCGGACGGCCGCGTCGAGCACGCCGGGCCCCGAGGTGCCGGCCAGCGGCCTCAGGTGCATGCGGCGCATGACGGTCTGGAGCGTAGGCGGCATGCGGAATTTGTCCATTTCGGCTAAGACGACCACTCCCAGTGTTACATATCGACGTATCGGCGCAGGTGAAAGCCCGCCATAACGTCGAAGCATGAGCATTCCCCAGGAGCGGCGCGTCGTGACCGCCATCCCAGGCCCGAAGTCGCAGGAGTTGCTGGCCCGCAAGCAGGCCGCCGTCCCGCCCGGCATCGGCACGACCCTGCCGGTCTTCGTCACCCGCGCGGGCGGCGGGGTGGTGCAGGACGCCGACGGGAACTCGCTGATCGACTTCGGCTCCGGCATCGCCGTGACGAACGTGGGCAACGCCGCCCCCAAGGTCGTCGAGCGGGTGCGGAAGCAGGTCGCCGAGTTCACCCACACCTGCTTCATGGTCACCCCGTACGAGTCGTACGTGCAGGTGTGCGAGAAGCTCAACGAGCTGACGCCGGGCGAGCACGAGAAGCGTACGTTCCTGGTGAACTCGGGCGCCGAGGCCGTGGAGAACGCGGTCAAGATCGCCCGGCACGCGACGGGCCGCCCGGGGGTCGTGGTGTTCGACCACGGCTACCACGGCCGCACGCTGCTGACGATGACGCTGACGGCCAAGAACATGCCGTACAAGCAGGGGTTCGGGCCGTTCGCGCCGGAGGTCTACCGGGTGCCGCTGGCCTACCCGTTCCGCTGGCCGACGGGCCCTGGCAACTGCGCCGAAGAGGCGGCCGAGCAGGCCATCGACCTCATCACCAAGCAGATCGGCGCCGGGAACGTGGCCGCCGTGGTGATCGAGCCGATCGCCGGCGAGGGCGGCTTCATCGTGCCGGCCAGGGGTTTCCTGCCGCGCGTCGCGGAGTTCTGCCGGGCGAACGGGATCGTGTTCGTGGCCGACGAGGTGCAGACCGGCTTCGCGCGTACGGGGACGCTGTTCGCCTGCGAGGACGAGGGCGTCGTGCCGGACATCATCACCACGGCCAAGGGCATCGCGGGCGGCCTGCCGCTGGCGGCGGTGACCGGGCGCGCGGAGATCATGGACAAGGTGCACGCGGGCGGGCTCGGCGGCACGTACGGCGGCAACCCGCTGGCCTGCGAGGCCGCACTGGGCGTGCTGGAGACGATCGAGTCCGAGGACCTGGTGGCCAGGGCCAGGCGGATCGGCGAGATCATGCTGCCCCGCCTGGAGGCGCTCAAGGAGCGCTTCGACGTGATCGGCGACGTCAGAGGCCGGGGCGCGATGATCGCGATCGAGCTGGTCGAGCCGGGCACCAAGGAGCCGAACCCGGCGGCCGTCGCGGAGGTCGTCAGGCGCTGCCACGCGGAGGGCCTGCTGGTGCTGACGGCCGGCACGTACGGCAACGTGCTGCGCTTCCTGCCGCCGCTGGTCATCCCCGAGCACCTGCTGGAGGAGGGCCTCGGCATCCTGGAGAAGGCCATCGCCGACCTCTAGACGAAACCCTACGAAACGGGCACCCAGTTTGCGGCTGGTTGCCCGTTTTTGTGGTGTAAAAGGCGTCGCTCGGGTAGAGAATTCACCCTGACTTGACGCTCAGCAGGACGCTCACGGCCACGGTCAGGGTTATAACGGTTGCGACATGCGGAGAGTCCCATGGGCGGTGGGAGCGTGATGAGCTGGGGTGCGACCAGAACGGCGCAGGACATGTTGACGTTCGACCCTGAGGGCCTGACCTGGGCCCAGCGCGACGGCGACGCCTGCGTCGTCTGCCATAAGCGATGGCCGCGCCCGCGCGTGCGCGTGGGCCGCCTGCCTGACGACAGACCGGTCCTCGCGTGCGCCGACTGCGCCGAGGCCCTCGTGCCGGCGCCCATGGCCACCGTGGTGGCCTTCCCGTCCCGCTGACGCACGACGAGCGCGGCGAGACGCCCCGGGATAGAGGGGAAGGCCCGGGGCGCCTCAGAGCGAGCCCGCCCAGCGGGGGAGAAGGGCGAGCCCGCGGCACATTCAGGTGGGGGCGGCCACCACTTACTTCATGAGCTCCTGCCACCGCTTGGCCCAGGTGGCGTAGTCAGTGCATTCCCCGTCGTCCGCGCGGCAATCCCCGGGCGGCCGCACCGCGAAGTGCACCTTGCCGAGCCGCCTGTCGTCGCCCATCCCGTACGTCCGGCACATCGCCCTGGCCCGCCCCTTGCACGCCTTGCCGTTGGCGGGCGCCATGCCCGTCCATGCGGCGGCGTCGCGCTGCGCGTCCGTCGCGGTCACCCAGTTGAGCCAGCGGTAGGCGCAGGTGGCGTCGGGGACGTTCGCGCTGAGCATCCAGGAGTCGAGCCACCCGAGCGTGGCCCGCGTCTTCACGGTCTCGAGGGGCACCCCCGCCTTCTGCAGGAGCAGCCGGTAGTAGGGGGTGAGCTGGGCATAGTCGAGCGCCCCCGTCGCGAAGCCCTTGACGAGGTCGACGGGGTTGCGCCAGTAGGTGCGGTCCTTGTTGCGGTCGAGCAGCGCCATCGCCTTGTCCAGGTCGGCCTCGCTCAGCTCGTACGGCTCCTTCGCCCCCTCGGCCAGCGCCGCGGCGGCGATCGTCAGCGGGCTGTCCCTGAGCGCCGCCCGCGTCGAGGAGAACACCTGCTCAAGGTCGCCGCCCGTGTTCCGGTCGCGGACGAACTCGTCGTACGCCCACAGGTACGGCACCCCGTACGGCTTGCCCGACACGGTGGTCATGTCGCGGAACCGCTTGTCGAGGTCGGTGTAGCCGCTCACCTTGGCCGGGTCGATCGGCTGCGCCCACTTGCGCTGGATCAGGTCGGCGGCCAGCACGGGACCGGCCGTGACGACGTCGTAGGGCCGGTCGTCCACCCGCGCGGCCAGCTCTTCCGCGGTCTGCGCGATGTCGAGCCTGGCGATGCGGCAGCCGGTCTCCTTCTCGAACGAGCCGACCCAGTTGACGCGGGAGCTGACGCCCCCGTACTCGGCGTAGCCGCGGTAGGTGAGGATCTGCAGCGTGCCGTCGAGCTGGGTGGCGCTCGGCGTGGGCGTGGCGGTGGCGCTGGGCTTGGCCGTGGGGGTGGGCTCGGGCCGCACGCCCTGAGGCCCGGGAACGGCCGCGGGAGCCGCCGCGCCCATGCCCGCGACCAGCGCCGTCGCGGCGAGCGCCAGGGCATAAGTACGACGACCGTTCACGATGTCCCCCCTTGTCCGTCGTGCTGGAGCTTACCGGGGACGGGAGCGGGAGGAACGGTCGTTCCTCCCGCCCGTGAGCGCCGCTTACCCGTTCGTGGGGAAGCCCAGGTTCACGCCGCCGTGCGAGGGGTCGAGCCAGCGGGAGGTGACGACCTTGCCGCGGGTGTAGAAGTGCACGCCCTCGGTGCCGTGCACATGGGTGTCGCCGAACAGCGACGACTTCCAGCCGCCGAAGCTGTAGAACGCCATGGGCACGGGGATCGGCACGTTGATCCCGATCATGCCGACCTCGACCTCGTTCTGGAAGCGCCTGGCGGCGCCGCCGTCGTTGGTGAAGATGGCGGTGCCGTTGCCGTACAGGCCGTTGTTGATGACCTCCAGGCCCTCCTCGTAGGAGGAGACGCGCACGATCGACAGCACGGGCCCGAAGATCTCGTCGGTGTGCGTGCGCGACCCGACGGGCACGTGGTCGAGCACGGTCGGCCCGAGCCAGAAGCCGGGCGTCTCGGCCGCCTTGCCGCCGCCCAGCACGGGCGTCTCGCGGCCGTCCACGACCAGCTTGGCGCCCTCCTGGACCCCGAGGTCGAGGTAGGAGGCGACCTTGTCGCGGTGCGGCCCGGTGACGAGCGGCCCCATCTCGGACTTGGGGTCGTCGCCTGGGCCGACCACCAGCCTGCCGACCCGCTCGACGATCTTCTCCACCAGCTCGTCGCCGATCGGGTCCACGGCCAGCACGACGGAGATCGCCATGCACCGCTCCCCCGCCGAGCCGAACCCGGCCGAGACCGCCGAGTCGGCCACCAGGTCGAGGTCGGCGTCGGGCAGCACCAGCATGTGGTTCTTGGCGCCGCCGAGCGCCTGGACGCGCTTGCCGTGGGCGGTGCCGCTCTCGTAGACGTACTGGGCGATGGGGGTGGAGCCGACGAACGACACCGCGCGCACGTCGGGGTGCTCAAGGAGCCGGTCCACGCTCACCTTGTCGCCCTGCACGACGTTGAACACGCCGTCCGGCAGCCCCGCCTCCTGCCACAGCCGCGCCATGAGCAGCGAGGCCGACGGGTCGCGCTCCGACGGCTTCAGCACGAACGCGTTGCCGCAGGCGATCGCGATCGGGTACATCCACATCGGCACCATGGCCGGGAAGTTGAACGGCGTGATGCCGGCCACCACGCCCAGCGGCTGGCGGATCGAGTAGGAGTCGACCCGGGTCGAGACGCCCTCGGAGAAGCCGCCCTTGAGCAGGTGCGGGATCCCGCAGGCGAACTCGACGACCTCCAGGCCGCGGGCCACCTCGCCGAGCGCGTCGGAGTGCACCTTGCCGTGCTCGGCCGAGATGAGGGCGGCCAGCTCGTCGCGGTGGGCGTACATCTGCTCGCGGAAGCGGAACAGCACCTGCGTGCGCTTGGTGAGCGAGGCGTCCCGCCAGGCGGGGTAGGCCGCGACGGCCGCCGCGACGGCGGCGTCCACGTCGGCGGCGGAGGCGAGCGCGACGTGGCCGCTCACCTCGCCGGTGGCCGGGTTGAAGATCTCCGCGGTACGCGCGGAGTCACCGTCGGCGAGTGCGCCGCCGATCCAGTGCTTGACGGACTTCACTGGGCCGCCGCCTCCGCGTCGATGGTCTCCAGGGCGGTCACGATGATGCCGAGCCCCTCGGTGGCCTCGTCCACGCTGAGGGTGAGCGGCGGCGCCATCCGGATCGCGGTGCCGTACAGGCCGCCCTTGCCGGCCAGCAGGCCCGCCCGCTTGGTCAGCTCCATGAAGCGGCCCGCCTGGGCGGGGCTCTCCAGCTCGACGGCGAACATCAGGCCCTTGCCGCGCACGTCCTTGACCACGGACAGGCGCTGCGCCGCGGCCTTGAGCCCGCTGATGATGATCTCCCCGGTGCGGGCGGCGTTGGCCTGGAGGTCGTGGTCGAGCACGTAGTCGAGGGTGGCGTTGGCGGCGGCCATGGCGATGGGGTTGCCGCCGAAGGTGGACAGGCCCACCGCGTGCGGCGCGTCCATGAGGTCGCCGCGCGCCACGACGCCGCCCACCGCGAACCCGTTGCCGAGCCCCTTGGCGAAGGTCATCATGTCGGGCGTCACGCCGTGGTCGCCGATGCCGAAGAACGAGCTGCCGGTGCGGCCCCAGCCGGTCTGCACCTCGTCGGAGATGAACAGGATGCCCTGCTCGTCCAGCACCTCCTTGTAGGCGGCGAACAGCCCGTCGGGGGCCATCGTGAACCCGCCCACGCCCTGGATCGGCTCGGCGATCAGCGCCGCCACGTCGTTGGAGACGGAGGTGGCCAGGACGTGGCGCAGGTCGTCCACGCACGCCTTGATGTAGTCGGCGTCCGACAGGCCCCTGAACTGGGTCAGGTGCCGGTCGGCGCCGTGCAGGAAGTGCACGTTGAGCGGGGAGAGCGAGTTGTTCTTCCACGACCGGTTGGCGGTGACGCTGATCGCGCCGAAGCTGCGCCCGTGGTAGCTCTGCCGCATGGCCAGCACCTGGTCGCTCTTACGCGCGTACGTGGCCAGCAGCAGCGCGGTCTCGTTGGCCTCGGTGCCCGAGTTGGTGAAGAACACCTTGGCGTCGGGGATGCCGGACAGCCGCGCGATCTTCTCGGCCAGCTCGATCTGCCCCCGCAGCAGGTAGACCGTACTGGTGTGGACGACACCGGTGGCGAGCTGGCGTTCGACGGCCTCGCGCACCTCCGGCACGTCGTACCCGATCATGTTGGTCAGGATCCCGGCGAAGAAGTCGAGGTAGCTCTTGCCGTCCGCGTCGATGACGCGGTTGCCCTTGCCGCTGACGATCTCGATGGGCTCGTTGTAGTTGAGTGCCAGCCAGTTGGGCAGCACTGCCCGGTGGCGCGCGAGTAGGTCCGACATGTTATCGAGTATCCCTTTCCTGTCGGGTGCCCTCCTATGCGCAACGTGTCGACGCGGCGGGAAAATGCCTTACACAGTGGAAACCCATCACACGGGACTGTCCTCGGGCGCGGGAGCGGGCGCGGGAGCGGCCGGCGCCGGCGGGCGCAGCACGCTGACGGCCAGCAGCGCGGCGGCCACGCAGAAGGCGCCGCCCACCCACGAGCCGAGGTGCATGGCCGAGGTGAACGCCTCGTTGGCGACGTCGGCGAGCCCGAGCCCGTGCGCGCCGCCGATCGACTCCCTGGCGGCGGCCGGCAGATCGGCCGGCATCTCCGAGGTGTAGCGCCCGGCCAGCACGCTGCCGAGCACCGCGATGCTGAGCGCCATGCCCACCTGCTGCACGGTGTCGTTGAGCGCGGAGCCGACCCCGGCGTGGTCGACGGGGATGGCGCCCATGAGTGAGGCGTACGCCGACGGCCCCGCCAGGCCGCCGCCCATGCCCATGATCACCAGGCCGGTCAGCAGCGGCAGGTAGCCGGTGGTCAGCGCCATCACCACGAAGCCGCCCGCCATGAGCAGCAGCCCGGCGCCGACCAGCACCCTGTTGCTCAGCCGCTGCCCCAGCCCGGCGCCCACCCCGTTGAAGATCGCGGCGGCGACGGCGTACGGCAGCATGGCGAGCCCCGCCTGCATCTCCCCGTAGCCCAGCACGAACTGCAGGTACTGGGTCAGCATGAGCATCACGGCGCCGGCCCCGAACGACATGAGCAGGATCGAGAACGAGGCGCCGCTGAAGTTGCGGTTGGCGAACAGGTGCAGCGGCAGCATCGGCTGCTCCTGCCTGCGCTCCCAGATCACGAACGCGGCCAGCGCGAGCACCGCGAGCGCGATGACCGGGACGTTCCACTCCCGCTCGATGATCACGTAGACGCCCGCGGTCAGGCCGACGATCGACAGCACCACGCCGACGGGGTCGATCCTGCGGGCCGGGCTGCGGCTCTCGGGCATCAGGACGACGGCGGCCACGATGGCGATCGCCGCCACCGGCACGTTCAGCAGGAAGACCGAGCCCCACCAGTAGTGCTCCAGCAGGAAGCCGCCAAGCGTGGGCCCTGACACCATGCCGACCAGGGCCACCGCGCTCCAGCCCGCCATCGCCTTGCGCCGCTCGTCGGCGTCGAAGACGGTCATCAGGATCGACAGCGTGGACGGCATCACCAGCGAGCCGCCGACGCCCATGAGGAAACGGGCGGCGATGAGCTGCCAGGGCTCGGTGACGACCACGGCCAGCAGGGACGCGCTGCCGAAGAACGCCAGCCCGACGATGAGGAAGCGGCGGCGGCCGTACCTGTCGGACAGGCTGCCCGCGGTCAGCAGCAGGCCGGCGAAGGCCAGCACGTACGCGTCGAGGATCCACTGGATGTCCGACGGCGTCGCGCCCAGCTCCTGGTTGAGCGACGGGATGGCCAGGTTGAGGACGGTGTTGTCGATGACCAGCACTAACAATGCCAGGCAGAGGGCGGCCAGGATCCACCATCGGCGCGGGTCTCGTACAGTGTTCGGGTTCACTCGCACACCGTACGATAAACTCGCACAGTGTGCGACAGGTTTTATCCTTGAGCCATGAGCAGCAAGCCGTTCTCCTCCGTCTGGGTGCGCGAGCCCCGCAAGAGCGCCGCCCCCGGCCGCAGCAGGGAGGAGATCGTCGCCGCCGCCGTCGAGCTGCTCGACCAGGAGGGGCTGAGCGGCCTCAGCATGCGCAAGCTCGGCGCCAAGCTGGGCTCCGGCGCCACCAGCCTCTACTGGTACGTCGCCCACAAGGACGAGCTGCTCGAACTCGCCTACGACGAGGTGTGGGCGGAGATGACCGTGCCCGACCCCGACGAGGTGGGCTGGCGCGACGCCACGTCCGTGCTGGCCTACAGCATGCGCGAGGTGATCCTGCGCCACCCCTGGTCGGGCGACCTGATCGGTCGCCTGCCCGCGCTCGGGCCCAACGCGATGCGGGTCGCCGACCGGATGCGCCGGATGTTCAAGGCCGCCGGGTTCAAGGGCTTCGACGTCGACTTCGCCGGCTCCACGCTCACCGCGTACGTGTTCGGCATGACGATCCCCGAGATCGCCTGGAACGCCACGATGGGCGACCGCGACTACGACCCCGACGAGATGCGCGCCACCGTACGCAAGGCCGCCGCGGCCCACCCCGAGATGCTGGAGAGCATCGACATGGACGTCTACGACGATCCCGCCGCCATCCGGGCGCTGTGTTTCGACTTCGGTCTCGTGTCGCTGCTCGACGGTCTTGAGCGGCGGCTCGCGCCGTAGCAGGATCCCGGGCATGAGCGATTTCCGTGCCGCCCGCGACTTCCTCCTCGACGCCGACCCAGGCACCGCCAGGCGCGACTTCCGCTGGCCCAGACCGGCCGAGTTCAACTGGGCGCTCGACTGGTTCGACGGGGTGCTGGCCGCCGAGACCCCCGAGGCCGTCGCTCTCAAGATCGTCGGCGAGAGCAGCGCCTCCTCCACCTTCGCCGAGCTGTCGGCCCGCTCCAACCAGGTCGCCAACTGGCTGCACGAGCAGGGCGTGCGGCGGGGCGACCGGATCCTGCTCATGCTGGGCAACCAGGCCGAGCTGTGGGAGGCGCTGCTCGCCGCGATGAAGCTGGGCGCGGTCGTCATCCCGGCCACCACGCTGCTGACCGCGAAGGACGTCACCGAGCGCATCCAGCGCGGCGGGGTGTCCCACGTCATCGCCAACGCGGCCGACGCCGGCAAGTTCGAGGCCGGCGAGTACACGAAGATCGCCGTGGGCGACGCGTTCGGCTGGCTGCCCTTCCACGAGGCGTACGAGGCGGGCACGTTCTTCACCCCCGACGCGCCGACCAGGGCCGACGACACGCTGCTGCTCTACTTCACCTCCGGCACGACCTCCCAGCCGAAGCTGGTCGAGCACACCCACGCCTCCTACCCCGCGGGCCACCTGTCCACGATGTTCTGGATCGGGATCAGGCCGGGCGACGTGCATCTCAACGTCTCCTCGCCGGGCTGGGCCAAGCACGCCTGGAGCAACGTCTTCGCCCCCTGGAACGCCGGGGCGACCGTGCTGATCCACGACTACCGGCGCTTCTCCGCGCCCGCGCTGCTGGAGGTGCTGCGTGACGAGCGGGTCACCACGTTCTGCGCGCCGCCCACGGTGTGGCGGATGCTCATCCAGGAGGACCTCACCGCCTGGAGGCTGCCCCTGCGCACGGCCGTCGCCGCCGGCGAGCCGCTCAACCCCGAGATCATCGACCAGGTCGACAAGGCGTGGGGCATCACGATCAGGGACGGCTACGGGCAGACGGAGACGACGGCGCAGATCGGCAACGCGCCGGGCGAACAGGTCAGGCCGGGGTCGATGGGGCGTCCGCTGCCCGGGTACGAGGTCGTGCTGATCGACCCGGTCACCGGCGAGCAGGGGGACGACGGGGAGATCTGCCTGCCGCTGGACGACCGCCGCCCCCTCGGCCTCATGTCCGGATATGTCGGTGGATCGGGCGACGCGATGCGCGGCGGCTTCTACCACACCGGCGACGTCGCCACCCGCGACCAGGACGGCTACATCACCTACGTGGGCAGGACCGACGACGTCTTCAAGGCGTCCGACTACCGCATCTCGCCGTTCGAGCTGGAGAGCGTGCTGCTGGAACACCCTGCCGTGGCCGAGGCCGCCGTGGTGCCCGCCCCCGACCCGGTACGCCTGGCGGTGCCGAAGGCGTACGTGCTGCTGGCTCCCGGCTTCGAACCCGGCGAGGACACCGCGAGGTCGATCTTCGAGCACTGCCGCAGGGAGCTGGCGCCGTACAAGCGGGTGCGGCGCATCGAATTCGACGACCTGCCGAAGACGATCTCGGGCAAGATTCGCCGCGTCGAGCTGCGCGTTCGCGAACCCCGCCGGGAATATCGCGAAGAGGATCTCAACCAATGACATGTCCGACAACGTGTCATTCACCCCGTGGGCGTTCTTACAGGTTGATCGGCTAGGCTCTGCCCCGTGCTCCCCACCATCGCTGACGTCCTCGCCCTGGAGACCGTGCGCCGCGGCAGCCCACGCGTGGTCGCGGGCGCGGACCGGCTGGACACCAAGGTGCGGTGGGTGCACGTCGGCGAGATCGCCGACATCGCCCATCTCCTGCGTGGCGGAGAGCTCGTGCTCACCACGGGCGTCGCCCTGCCCGAGGACCCCGAGAAGCTCGCCGACTACATCGGCGAACTCTCCTCCGTCGGGGCGTCGGGGCTGGTCGTGGAGCTGGGCCGCAGGTTCGTCCGCGAGCTGCCGCGGGCGGTCACCAAGGCCGCCGAGGAGCACGGGCTGCCGGTCATCGTGCTGACCAGGGAGACCCCGTTCGTTCAGATCACCGAATCGGTGCACTCCCGGATCATCGACATCCAGCTCGAAGAGCTGCGCGCCTCCGAGCAACTGCACGAGGTCTTCACCGAGCTGTCGGTCGAGGGCGCGTCGCCCGCCGAGGTGCTGGCACAGGTGGCCCGGCTGTCCGGCCGGCCCGTACTGCTGGAGAACCTCGCCCACCAGGTGCTGGCCTGCGAGTCGGCGGGGCGCGACGCGGGCGCCCTGCTCGCCGGGTGGGAGACCAGGTCGCGGGCGGTCGCGCCGGTCGAGCGCACGGCCTACGATCCGGCCTCCGGCTGGCTCGTCACCACCGTCGGAGCGCGCGGGCAGGACTGGGGCCGGCTCATCCTGCTCTGCGACAGCAAGCCGTCACCGCGCGACATGGTGCTCGCCGAGCGGGCCGCCACCACGCTCGCCCTGGGCCGCCTGCTGGAGCGCCACCAGGAGTCGCTCGAACGCCAGGCCCACGGCACCATCCTCACCGGCATACTCACCCACGCCTACGCCGACCCCGACGAGGCCGCCGCCCGCGCCCGCGCGGTGGGCGTGCCGCTCACCGGGCGGCGGCTGATCAGCGTGGTCATCCGGCCGACCGAGCACATCGACCAGGCGCTCGACGGGCAGGCGCAGCTCGGCGAGCTGGCCGAGTGCACCGCCGCCGCCTGCCGCGACGCCCGCCTGCCCGCCCTGGTGGGCGCCCTCGACCAGGAGCGCGTGGGCGTGCTGCTGCCGCTCCCGCCGCGCATCCAGGCAGAGCCGGCGCTGACCGTGCTCGCCGAGCGGCTGCGCGGCCTGTGCGGGGCCGCGTTCGTGCTGGCGGCCGGCTCGGTCGTCGAGTCCATCAAGGACGTACGCCGCAGCTTCCTCGAAGCCGAGCAGGTCGCCGAGGTGGCGGTCCGCCAGCCCGACGGCCGCGCCTACTACCGCCTGCCCGACCTGCGCCTGCGCGGCCTGCTCCACCTGCTGCGCGACGACGCGCGGCTGCAGACGTTCGCCGAGCGGGAGCTGGGCCCGCTGCTGGCCCACGACGCGCAGCGCGGCGGCGACCTGACCCGCATCCTGCGCATCTACCTCGACTGCGGGCGCAACAAGGCGGTCGCCGCCCAGAAGGCCCACCTGTCCAGGCCCGCCTTCTACGACCGGCTGCGCCGCCTTGAGCGCATCCTCGACACCGACCTCGACGACGTCGAGTCCTGCCTGTCCCTGCATGTGGCATTACTGGCCCTGGAGTCCTTCCGCAGGGAGAACCGCTGACGGCACGGGCCTCCCCCGTCCGCCGGCCTGAGCCCGACCGCCTATGGAGGCTGGTTCACAAGCCCATGGCCTGACGGACCTCCTCCAGCGTCAGGACCGCCCGCTCGCGCGCCCGCTCGTTCCCCTCGGCCAGGATCCGGCGCGCGTCACCCTCGCCCAGCTCGGCCCGCCGCTTCCTGATCGGCCGCAGGAACTCGTTGACCGCCTCCGTCGTCACCCGCTTGAGCGTCGCCGCACCGCCGTCGCCGATCTCCTCGGCCAGCTCGCGCGGCGACCGGCCGAGGCAGAGCCCGGCCAGCGTGAGCAGGTTGGCCACCTCGGGTCGGCGGTCCTCGTCGAAGGTGATGTGCCGCTCGGCGTCGGTGCGGGCCTTCCTGATGAGGGCGGCGGTCTCGTCCTCGGTGGCCGACAGGGCGATGGCGTTGCCCCTGCTCTTGCTCATCTTGCCGCCGTCGAGCCCCTTGAGCAGCGGCTGCTCCCCCATCATGGCCTCGGGCAGCGGGAACACCGGGGCGTAACGCTCGTTGAAGCGCCGCGCCACCAGCCGCGTCACCTCCACGTGCGGCAACTGGTCCTTGCCCACCGGCACCAGCGTGCCCTTGCAGAACAGGATGTCGGCCGCCTGGTGCACCGGATAGGTGAACATCAGCCCGCTCACCGCCCGCTGCGAGCTGTGCGCGATCTCGTCCTTCACCGTGGGGTTGCGCCGCAGTTCCGCCACCGACACGAGGCTCAGGAAGGGCAGCAGGAGCTGGTTCAGCTCGGGGATCGCGCTGTGCTGGAAGATCACGGCCCGCGCCGGGTCGATGCCGACCGCGAGGTAGTCGAGCACCAGGTCCGTGGTGTTGCGCCGGATCTCGCCCGGCGTGTCGCGATCGGTGATCACTTGATAGTCGGCGACCAGCACGTACATCGGATAGCGGCCCTGCAGCTCGACCCGGTTGGCCAGGGAGCCGAAGTAGTGGCCGAGATGCAGCGGCCCGGTCGGGCGGTCACCGGTCAGGACGACGTCGTTCATGGGATCTCTCCTGGGTCTCGTGCCGTCCCGGAGAGGACCTCGCATGATGTAAAGGGCCGTCTCTGGGACGGCCCCCGCATGGGCGAATCAGCGGCCGTCTGTCGGCCGCCACCACATGCGGATACAAGTCATATACGCATGGTACTGAAGGGCGATGTCAATCTCGTAACCTCTTCACCCAGTTGGCGCGTTCTCCTGCCTCGGGGTCCTTGATCTCGCCACTATGGTGCGGTCCCTTGCACCGCCCTATGGAGAGTTCATGTCTCGACGCACGATCGCCGGCGGCCTGGCCACAGCCGCGGCGCTCGCCCTCACGGCGCTGCCCGCGACCGCGGAACAGCGCACGGTACGGTTCCCGTCGGCGAAGTTCCCGCTGGGCGCGCGACCCGTGCCGACCAAGACGATGACCGCCGTCACGCAGGGCATCGACCTGTACGACGTGCGGGCGGGCTCCGCCACCGACGGCTACACGCTGACCGTCTTAATGCCCAGCGGCCGCGACTACGGGATGCAGCACACCGCAGAAGCCAAGGCCGCCGAAGTGGAGGCCGCCGGGGAGACGCCCAGCGTCCAGAAGGTGGTCAGGCCGGGCGTCGCCGACGCTCCCGCGCAGACCGTCTACATGGTCCGCGTCGGCATGTGGCCGCTGAAGGACAAGAAGAAGGCCGAGAAGGCCGCCAAGAAGCTGAAGGAAGCGGGCCTGAAGGTCAAGGTCGACTACCTCGGCGACGACGGGCTCAAGACCACCGGGCCGTGGAGCGCCAAGGTCGTCATGGTCGACTCGCGGGTGTTCCGCGGCTCGTACGCCGCCTCGCTCGGCCGCAGCGTGGCCAAGCGCGAGACCGTCTCGTCGATGGTGGAGGCGGGCAAGGCGCTGGTCGGCGTCAACGGCGGCTTCTTCAACATCCACACCTCCAAG
Source organism: Nonomuraea sp. NPDC004580 (assembly GCF_040609855.1). NCBI lineage: Bacteria > Bacillati > Actinomycetota > Actinomycetes > Streptosporangiales > Streptosporangiaceae > Nonomuraea > Nonomuraea sp. NPDC004580. The sequence goes on from NZ_JBEXLH010000045.1 coordinate 66,217, forward strand.
GCGCTGCGCGGCGAGCCGGTCGGCGCCTCCGTGGTCGGCGGCCGGCTGCTGAGCGAGGCCGTTCCCGGCCGCTCCGCCGTCGTGCTCAAGGGCCGTACCGCGAAGATCACCGAGCTGAAGACCGACGTCACCGCCGTCTCCCAGGACGGCACCAAGGTCGAGGTCAACGGCGTCAACCGGGCCGCCACCACCGACGAGCTGGTCCTCTACACCGAGGAGTGGGGCGCCAAGACCCCCTCCGGCGGCACCGACGCCGTCCTCGACGCCAACGGCAAGGTCGTCGGCCTGCGCGCGTCCGGCGCCGCCGTCGCCGCCGGGATGCGCGTGCTGCACGGCAACGGCCTGGCCGCCGACTGGATCAACGAGCACGCCTGGCAGAACTGGACCGTCAAGATCGTGACGAAGGTCGTGGACCTGCGTACCAAGCGGGCGCTCAAGCTCACCCCCGACCTGCACGTCATCTCCGGCGGCGTGGGGCTGGTCCGCAACGGCAAGGTGAAGATCACCGCCAAGCGGGACGGGCACGACTCGATCAACATGATCCTCCGCCGCCACCCCCGCACCCTCCTCGGCACGACCCGTAACGGCAGCCTCATCCTGGCCACCATCGACGGCCGCCGCCCCGGCGAGACCCTCGGCGCGAACTTCGTGGAGGCCGCCCAGTTCATGCGCTGGCTGGGCGCCACCCAGGCGATCAACCTGGACGGCGGCGGCTCCACGGCCATGGTGGTCGGCAAGAAGGTCGTCAATCGCCCCTCGGACGGCGCGGAGCGCGCAGTAGGCGACGCCCTCCTGGTTCTCCCCAAGTAGTTCTTCCAGCAAGGGACCCGCACCACCACGTGCGGGTCCCTTCGCATGTCCTCCTCCGGTCAGTCCTCGTCCTGGTGGACGAGGAGGACGAAGGTGCGGGCGTAGGAGAAGCCGCGCGCCGGGCGCGGCCAGTCGAGCGCGGCGAGCGCCTCCGAGGCCGCCTCGTGGCAGACCCGCCGACACGGACCTCCGCGACCTCCGAGCCCTGGCCGCCGCCGCAGAACAGCTTGACCCCCACCAGCTGCTCGCGATCGAACGCGCCCTTCGCCATGCCGTCACGCACCTCCCAGGGCGCGCCCATGGCTGCGCCGAGCTGGTCGGCGACCATGCCGAGCACCACGTCGTCCGCCGGTCGTCCACCGTCCATGCGTTGTCCCGCCTGCCGGGTCCACCTGATCGGCAGCCAGGCTAGCGGTTGTGACGATCTTTCTGTCATTGCAGCAATGACTGCAATGACCGTAATGTAGTGGCATGGACGACACCCCCACCGACGCCGAGCTGGACTTCGTCGACGACGTCGCGAGCTTCTTCGCCAAGGAGGGCATGCCGCTGATCGCCGGCCGCGTGATCGGCTGGCTGCTCATCAGCGACCCGCCGGAGCAGAGCGCCGCCCGGCTCGCCGACGTGCTGGGCGTCAGCCGCAGCTCGATCAGCAGCGCGACCAGGCTCCTGACGCCCAGCGGACTGGTCGAGGGCGTGCGGCGCAGGGGCGAGCGGCAGGAGTACTTCCGCATCGCGCCCGACGGGTGGAGCCGCATGCTGGCCGCCCGCTACGCCAAGACGGCCGCCTTCCGCGAGATCACCGAGGCCGGCCTGCGCGTGCTGGACGGCAGCCCCCCTGAGCGCCGCAAGCGCCTGGACAACGTCAACGAGCTCTACCGCTTCCTGGAGAGCGAGCTGCCGGCGCTGTGGCAGCGCTGGGAAGCCCACCGCGCCGCGAACGGGGGCGGCGGATGAGCGAGCCGCGCGGCACGTACCTGACCTTCCCCGAGGGACGCCTGCACGTCCACGTCGCGGGCGACCCTGAGGCCCCGCCGGTGGTGCTGCTCAGCGGCGCCGGAGTCGACAACGCGCTGCTGAGCTGGCGACGTCTCATTCCCGTCCTCGCGGCGGACCACTTCGTGCTCGCGCCCGACTGGCCGAAGCAGGGCAAGAGCCGCCCGTGGCAGGGCCGGGCCACCCACGAGCGCATGCTGCGCTGCGTCACCGACGTACTCGATCACTTCGGCCTCGGCTCGGCCGCCCTGGTCGGCCTGTCGCAGGGCGGCGCACTCGCGCTCGCCACCGCCATCGAGCATCCGGGCCGCGTGGACCGGCTCGTGGCGCTCGCCCCGGCCGGCATCCTGGCGTTCCCGCCCGTCGTGCACCAGCTCCTCTGGCTCACCGCCAAGCTGCCGCTGCTCAACAGGACGCTGCCGGGCGCGCTGCTCAGGACGCGCGCGCAGGTGGCGGCGTTCGCCCGCCGGGCGCTGTTCGCGGGGCCCGTACCGGACTTCGACGAGATCGTGGACGAGATCGTCGAAGAGGTACGGGCGAGCGGCGCGGGCTCGTCCGACTGGCAGAACGGCTCCATCGGCCCCTTCCGTATGCGTGTGGACCTGCGCCCGCGCCTGCCCGAGATCACCTGCCCCGTCCTGCTCGTCCAGGGCGACAAGGACATCGGCGTGCCCCAGGCCCGTACGAGAGCCGCCGCCGCACTCATCCCCGGCGCCCGCTACGAGCTGCTGGAAGGCGTCGGCCACTGGTCGAACCGGCAGTGCCCTGAGCGGGTGAACGCGCTCGTCTCGGCGTTCCTCGCCCCGGACGACGAGCAGACGACGAGCAGACGACGTTGATCCTTCGGGTTGGTCTGCCCTCCCCGCCCGGCGCCGAGGCGCTGCAGTTCCGCGACATCGAGGCGTTCGCCGCGAACCGGGCCGTGGCGCTGTCCATCGGCGGGGGCACCGGGCCACCGATGACGGCGGCTCGTTCGACACGGTGAGCTGCACCCGCGGCCTGGCCTGCTGGGCCTCCGTCGAATCCGGCCGCATCGCCCGCCTCACGCTGCGATGAGCAGCACCGTTGTCGGACCCGTTGGATGCTGAGGAGTGGCCGCCTCCAGACCCCTTCGACGCTGAGGAGGGGCCGCCTCCGAACCCGTTCGACGCTGAGGAGGCGCTAGGCCCGTTCCGTCCAATAGGCGAGCTGCTCCCTCGTCGACCGCGTCACCGGATGGCCGGGGCCGAGCACGCGTTCCCTGATGGGGAGCAGCGCCGCGTACCGGTCCCTGGCGCCCGCCGCGTCGCCCGCCTGCCCGGTCCAATAGGCCAGGTTGGCGCGGGCGGTCAGCGTGTCGGGGTGCTCGGGCCCGGAGGCTCTTTCGCGCAGCGGGAGCAGGGCGAGGTACGCGTCCCTGGCCGCCGCCGGGTCGCCCAGCTCGCCGGTCCACCGGGCCAGCTCGTGCCGGACGGTCAGCGTGTCGGGATGTTCGGGGCCGAGCACCCGTTCGCAGATCGGCAGCAACGCCGCATAGAGGCCGCGCGCCGCCTCCACGTCCCCCGCCTGCCCCGTCCAGTACGCCAGGTTGTGCCGCGTCGTCAGGGCGTCGGGATGGTCGGCGCCGAGCACCCGTTCCCTGACCGGCACCAACGCCGCGCACTGGGCCCGCGCCCCCTCCAGGTCGCCCGCCTGCCCGGTCCAGAAGGCCAGGTTGTGCCGCGTCGTCAGTGTGTCGGGGTGTTCGGCGCCGAAGGCGTGCTCATAGCGAACCAGCAGGTCCGCGTACTGGTCGCGGGCCGAGACCGCGTCGCCCAGCTCGCCCGTCCACCGCGCCAGCTCGTGCCGGGTGAGCAGAGTGGCGGGGTGCTGGGGGCCGAGCACGCGTTCCCTGACGGGCAACAGCGCCGCGCAGTGGTCGCGGGCCGGCGCCGGGTCGCCCGCCTCGCCGGTCCACAACGCCAGGTTCGCCCAGGCGGCCAGCGTGTCGGGGTGGTCGCGCCCCTGGACGCGCTCGCGCATGGGCAGCAGCGCCGCGTACATGTCCCTGGCCGCCGCCGCGTCCCCCAGCTCACCCGTCCACCGCGCCAGCTCGTGCCGGATGGTCAGCGTGTCGGGGTGCTCGGCGCCGGACACCCGCTCCCGTACGACGAGCAGCGCCGCGTACATGTCCCTGGCCGCCGCCGCATCGCCCAGCTCACCCGTCCACCGCGCCAGCTCATGCCGGGTGATCAGCGTGGCCGGATGCTCGGCCCCCTGCACCCGCTCGCGAACCGGCAGCAACGCCGCATACCGGTCGCGCGCCGCCGCCGGGTCACCCGCCTCGCCGGTCCACAACGCCAGGTTCGCCCGAGCGGCGAGCGTGTCGGGGTGCTCGGCGCCCTGCACCCGCTCCCGGATGGGCACGAGTTCGGCGTACATGTCCCTGGCTGTCGCCGCGTCCCCCAGCTCACCCGTCCACCGCGCCAGCTCGTGCCGGATGGTCAGCGTGTCGGGGTGTTCCGCTCCCTGTACCCGCTCCCCGATCGGCAGCAGCTTCGCGTACTGCCACCGCGCCGACGCGGCGTCCCCCAGCTCACCGGTCCACCGCGCCAGCTCGTGCCGGATGGCCAGCGTGTCCGGATGCGTGGCCCCGAGCTCCAGCACCCGTAGCGGCAGCAGCTCCGCGTACATGTCCCTGGCCGCCGCCGCGTCCCCCAGCTCACCCGTCCAGCGGGCCAGCTCGTGCCGGACGGCCAGCGTGGCCGGATGCTCAGCCCCCAGCCGGGCCGTGAGCGCCGCGCGGATCTCCTCATACAGCGCCCGCGCCGTCCGGTAGTCGCCGCTCGCTCCCAGGTACTGCGCCGTCTTGTCCATGCCGGCCGACATCGGGGTGAGCACCGTCAGGATGTGCGGCAGCAGCTCGGCGTACCGGGGCCAGGCGGCGGCGTCGAGCGGGTCCGCCGGCAGCACCGACTCCAGGAGCACGACCGCGACGTCCCGCCACCGCTGCTGCTCGGGCGGCGGGAGCTGGTCGAGGGTGACGGCCTGCACCAGCCGGTGCACTGAGACCAGGCCGTCCGCGGGATGGCTGATCAGGCTGTGCCCGCGCAGCGCGCTCACCGCCGCGTTCACCGCCAGCGGGTCGCGCGGCAGCTCCTGGAGCACCATCACCGCACTCAGCCAGGGCCGCACCTCACGCACCCGCCGCAGCCGCGTGCTCGGCATCCGTCCGTACGCCCGCTGCCTGCGCAGGTCCGCCGCCAGCACCTCACGCGGCGCCCGCCCTTCGAGCGGCGACAGCAGCAGCTGGTACGGGATCGGCTCGTGCGAGCAGCACGCCAGCACCCGCAGCAACGCGATCGCCTGCGGGCTGGTGCGCTCCAGGTTGCTGAACGACAGCTGCCACGTCGTCGTGACCCGCTCCCGATGCCCCCACGGCTGCCCCTGGGCCAGCAGCTCGGCCCGCTGGTCGTGCAGCAGCTCCAGGTACTCGGCCGGGCGCAGCCCCGTCTCGGCCATGAACGCCGCCGCCTGCTCCAGCGCCAGCGGCAACGCGCCCAGCTCCGCCACCACCGCCGCGGCGGTCACCGCGTCCTCCTGCCCCGACCTCGCCAGCACCAGCTCCGCCCCCGGGCCCGGCTCCAGCACCGGCACCTCCAGCCCCTGCTCCGGCGGCCAGCTCCCCGATCTGCTGGTGACCACCACATGCCCGGGCCCCGCCGGCGGCAGATACCGCCGCACCGTCCCGGCATCCGGCGCGTTGTCGAAAATCAGCAACCAGGCTTCCGTACGCGCGGCCAGCGCCGCATGCACCTGATCCACCGGATCGGCCGCGTCGGCCGTCTCCCGCAACCCCAGCAACGCCGCCAGCCGCGCAAAAGCCGCCGACAACACCGCAGAATCGTGCGCCGGCAGTTGCCAGACGAGCTGATAGTCACCCTGATGCCGATGGGCGTACTCAACGGCCACACTCGTCTTCCCCACACCACCGAGGCCGTGCAACGCCACCACACTCGGCCGCCCAGGCCCCCGCCGCAACCGCTCCCTGACCTCGCCGATCACCTCTTCCCTGCCCAGCAGCAGCGGCGGCCGCGGCGCAAGCTGCACCGGCCGCGTCGGCACCTGCGGCCGCGACTCCAGCCGCACGTCCCCCGCCACATCCACCCGCCCCACATTGACGGCCGTCGCCCCATCGCCCGTCATGGCCACTCCCGGATTCCCCTCTCCAACGGAGATGGAACGCTCCAATTGCCCTGATTTGCCACCCGCTCCCGCACGCGGCGGCACCCCCGGCGTCCGTATGACCATCACCGTCACCACCACCAACCCCACACCCCCGACGGCGATGCTGAGCAAGCTGTCCATCTCATCCAGCACACTGAGCACCGACCCCGGCACCCCGAACATCTCAGCGACGATGTCCACAACCCCCGCCAGCACCAACGTGCACGCAACCGGCGCGACCGTCCACGCAAGGACCCGCAACCGCCGGCGCCGCCGTCTCACCTGCACCGACGCCCGCCCCGAAGTATGAGAACCCGTCACACTCCCAGAGTGACCCGCCCACCACCCCACCGCCACCAGAACTTCACCATGCCCGAAAAGCCCCAGCTCCCACGCCGTAACCCCACCTGGCGAGATCGGGTGGATCCCACGAAAGAGCACAAGTCAGCTCAGACCCGCCGACCTCGGGAAGCACCCCAGCACTGGGTGCCAGCAGCCCAAGCACTGAGACCCGCCCCGCACACGAAACACCTGCCAAGCACCCGAGAGCCGCACCGCCCGAACCTCAAGAACCGAGTACCTCCGACCCCAAAACCAGCACCCAGCAAAAACACCCCGGCACTCGAACCCCGAAAACCAGCAGCAGCCCCAAGAGCCGGCATCACCGAAGAAGCCCCGACTCGCGAAGAAGACGAGCGGCCATACGAAAGACCGCGGCCCTCGAAGACCCCGCAGGCGAAAAC